>DYMN01000028.1 GCA_020740485.1 Polaribacter sp.
TTGTTTGGTGCGTTATTTTCTTGATGTTGCTTCTTTTATATGCTTTTTGCTAACGATTAGTGTAGGCGATGTGGCGGTGGAGTTCTCACTGACGCTTGGTAAAAGTACAAAATTTTGGTTCATCTCAAAAGTTTGTTTAAATGCCTTTACCCGCCATATTCGCCTACACAATGTTGGCAGAAGTATTATTTTTGATCTGTATTTAAAATGATTGGAGCAAGTTCTTTTTTAAGTTCTTCAAATTTTTCTTTACTCATCATATCAATTTCCATTAATTCTTTCGCTTCTTTTAATTTTGCAATAGCTTCTTCTCTAGTCATTATTCTATTTTTTAATAAAATTTCCCCAGACTCAATTGCTAATTCGGTATCCATTACACTTAAATATTTATTTATTCCAAAAGCCTTACCGTTTATCTCTCCTAAAACCATAACAACATACAAAGGTTTATTTTTACTTCCTCTATGATATGTTTTGATTTCATTGACGATAACTGTTGTGTTTTTTAAACTGTTGGATGCCATGTTCTGTGCATCTCCGTTCATCGCAGTCATAATACTTCCGAAGCCAGCTGGTCTTCCCATTTGTACAAATTCATAAGTTTTTTTTGAAGTACTCCTTGATTGTGCTACTCCTCCTCTTAATTGATTACCATAACTACCTGCATATGTTCTAGTATTTGTCTCCTGAGAAGTAGGTGTTCCTAAAATTAAAGTGTCACCTATTTTTACACTATTTTTACTGGTCGTAACATATTCTTTTACTGTTGCACCACTTTTAATTGAATTGAAAAAATTAATATCTTGTGTGTTGTCGTAAGTCAATAAGTTAATATCTTCTTGTGCGTTAATGTTAATAATTGATAAAATAATTGTCAAAAAAGTAATTGTTTTTTTCATAATTGTTATTTAATGGGATTGTTTTGTTTAATATCTCTGCCAACATCCCTGTATACGCATCTTTATATATTTTATTGCGGGTATTTCTTGTTATAGCGTTGTATACGCATGTTTTTTTAATTTCTTTTGCGTCAATATTTACTTTGGAAGTAGTGGGGCATCTTCATTATCATAATTACTTGCATTGCATTATGTAGCAAATATAAGATAATATTTCTGTTACTCGTGGTGTATTAATAAATAGTTTGTTAAAAAACAGGTTAACAACAGATTGAAAAATTAGCCACTCCCCAATTGATTGAGGAATAGCAAACACATAATGCACTACGGGTTAACTTAATAATAAACCTTATTTTTGCAACATGCCATCACCAGCTATTTTAACCAATGCCATCAAATCCGAAGCCTTGCGCTTGGGATTTGCTTCGGTTGGCATTGCTAAAGCTGAAAAGTTGGTTGAGGATGAACCGCATTTAAAAAATTGGTTGGAAAATGGCTATCACGCTTCGATGCAGTATATGGAAAACCATTTTGAAAAACGTCTCGACCCTTCAAAATTGGTAGAAGGGGCAAAATCGGTTATCGTGCTTACGCATAATTATTTTCCACCAAAAGAACTCCCTGCTAACAAATACAAAATTGCCAGATATGCTTATGGTAAAGATTATCATATCGTTCTCAAGGACAAGATGCACCAATTACTTCAATTTATTCAAAGTGAGTTGGGGTCAGTCCACGCACGTGTTTTTACTGATTCCGCTCCCGTATTAGAGCGGAGCTGGGCAGTAAAAGCCGGCTTAGGTTGGCAAGGCAAAAACACTTTATTGCTTCAAAAAGGATTAGGCTCTTATTTTTTCATTGCTGAACTCATCACTGATATAGAGTTGGAATATGATACGCCATTCAAAGCAGACCATTGTGGCACTTGCACGCGATGCATCGATGCTTGCCCTACCCAAGCGTTATTGCCCAACAAAGTTTTAGATGCCAATAAATGCATCTCCTACTTGACCATTGAAAATAAAGCTGAAATCCCTGTCCAATTCAAAAACCAATGGCAAGATTGGATTTTTGGTTGCGATATTTGTCAAGAAGTTTGTCCGTGGAACCATTTTTCGTTACCGCACGGTGAAACCGCTTTTCTTCCCAATGAATATCTCATTCAATTTCAAAGAGATGACTGGGAAAATTTAGACCCCGTTTCTTTTAAAAAAGTCTTTACAAATTCCCCAATCGAAAGAACTAAATTGAAAGGAATTAAAAGAAATGTCGATTTTGTTAAATAAAATGCAATAATTTGTTGTAAATTGATATTTATCAGAGTAGTTAATTTTGAAAGAGTTGTATCTTTGTTCCCTGATATTTTATACCGATTATTATTAAAAAAAGTCCAAAACTATTTTATAATTTACAATGGTTAATGCCGATGGAATCAAATAAATAGTGAGATATAATCGATATTGGACTACATTAGCGGTATTATATCATCGAAGTCCAATTTTTGTATATAAAATCTAAACTCCTAAGCCGAATCCCGATGGCTTCGGTACTTAATTCGTAAATCTAAATTCACCATATTATGTCATCAGATGCCAAGCTTTACAACGATGCTTTGTTGTATCATTCTCAACCCAAACCGGGAAAAATTTCAGTTATTCCAACCAAAAAACACAGCTCGCAGCGCGATTTGGCATTAGCCTATTCACCCGGTGTGGCTGCACCTTGTTTGGAAATTGAAAAAAATCCGCACGATGCCTATAAATACACATCCAAAGGCAATTTGGTCGCTGTAATATCCAACGGAACCGCAGTGCTGGGATTGGGCGACATCGGTGCTTTAGCCGGAAAACCCGTAATGGAAGGTAAGGGGTTGTTGTTTAAAATTTTTGCAGATATAGATGTATTCGATATAGAAGTAGATGCAAAAGACCCTGACAAATTCATAGAAACCGTAAAGAATATAGCCCCAACCTTTGGCGGAATCAATTTGGAAGACATCAAAGCGCCGGAATCTTTTGAAATCGAAAAACGCTTAGTAGAAGAACTCAACATTCCCGTGATGCACGATGACCAACACGGCACGGCAATTATCTCTGCCGCTGCTTTGCTCAATGCTTTAGAATTGGTAAATAAAAAAATAGAAGAAATAAAATTGATAGTTTCAGGAGCCGGTTCTGCTGCTTTAGCCAGTGCCAACCTATACGTTCTACTGGGCGTAAAACCTGAAAATATCACGATGTTTGATGTAAATGGCGTATTATCTTCTGCAAGAACAGACTTATCGGATTTACAAAAAAAATATGCATTGGCAAAACCCAATATTACATTAAGCGATGCTATAATAGGCGCAGACGTTTTTCTCGGACTTTCAGCCGGCAATGTGTTAAAACCCGAAATGCTTTTGTCAATGGCTAATGATCCTATCGTATTTGCCATGGCAAATCCCACTCCCGAAATAGACTACAATTTAGCCATAGCTACACGCAAAGATGTGATCATGGCAACCGGACGTTCAGATTATCCCAATCAGGTAAACAATGTGCTCGGTTTCCCCTACATATTTCGTGGCGCTTTAGACGTGAAAGCCACTAAAATAAACGAAGCGATGAAAATGGCTGCCGTACGAGCATTGGCAGATTTAGCCAAACAACACGTACCGGAACAAGTAAATATAGCTTATGGAGAAAAACATTTGCAATTCGGTAGAGATTACATTTTACCGAAACCTTTCGATACCCGATTGATTGAAGTAGTTCCCGTTGCCGTAGCCAAAGCAGCCATAGCATCCGGCGTGGCGCAAGAACCCATTCACGATTGGGAGTTGTATCGCGATCAATTAGCAGACCGATTGGGTAACGGTAGTAAATGGATGAAAAACATCATTTCGCGAGCCAAACAAAATCCAAAACGG
The DNA here is from genome assembly GCA_020740485.1 of Polaribacter sp. Classification (GTDB taxonomy): domain Bacteria; phylum Bacteroidota; class Bacteroidia; order Flavobacteriales; family Flavobacteriaceae. The sequence goes on from DYMN01000028.1 coordinate 3,811, forward strand.
GTAGTTTTTGCCGAAGCAGACCAATTGGATGTGTTAAAAGCAGCTCAAATAGTCTATGAAGAAGGAATTGGAATTCCCATTTTATTGGGAAATAAAGAAGTTATTCACGAATTAATGGAAGAAATTAGTTTTGACGACAACGGTAAAGAAATTTTAGTCATCGACCCCAAATCAGATGAACAAGATGCAAAACGTAAGCAATATGCCTATCAATATTGGCTCAAAAGACAAAGAAAAGGCGTAAAACTCTACGATGCGGAAACTATTATGCGCGAACGTAACTATTTTGGCGCTATGATGGTAATGGAAAAAGACGCCGATGCATTTATATCCGGATTTACGCGCAGTTATGCTAATGTGGTTAAACCTATTATTGAAATCGTAGGTAGAAAAACCGATTGTCAAAAAGTAGCCGGTACCAACTTAATGCTCACCCCCAAAGGTCCTTTATTCCTTTCGGATACAGCGGTGAACATAGACCCAACAGCAGAAGATTTAGCTTGCATTTCCAAATTGACCGCCGAAACCATGAAAATGCTTGGAATGAATCCGGTAATGGCACTACTTTCCTATTCCAACTTTGGCACTTCTAATCACGAACTTTCGACTAAAGTAGCAAAAGCTGTAAAATTTCTACACGAAAATGATCCCGATTTATTAGTCGATGGTGAAATCCAAGCGGATTTTGCGCTCAATCAAGATATGAGGCAAGACCGTTTTCCTTTCTCTAAATTTGCAGGCAAAAAAGTAAATGCGCTGATATTTCCAGGACTTTCATCAGCTAATATTGCCTATAAAATAATGAAAGAACAAGCTGATATTGTTTCTATCGGACCTATATTAATGGGACTTTCTGAAGCAGTCCACATTGTTCAGATGCGAGCCACAGTAGATGAAATTGTCAATATGGCAACCATCGCCGTAATTGATGTTCAAGATAGGGAAAAACATAAATAAGCCCCGAATTAAACAAATTGATATTTATCATTTATATAAGCTAAAGAAATAAGTTACTTTTGTAAAATTAAATTATAAAATTTATTTCACATGGCTATTAATGACAAACTTTACAAAGAAGCATTACAATATCATCAACTTCCGGTTCCCGGAAAAATATCGGTTGTTCCCATCAAGAAACACGCCACCCAACGCGATTTGGCACTGGCTTATTCGCCAGGGGTAGCAGCTCCGTGTTTAGAAATAGAAAAAGATCCGGCTAATGCCTATAAATATACTTCTAAAGGAAATTTAGTAGCCGTTATTTCAAACGGAACAGCGGTTTTAGGATTAGGCGATATTGGCACGCTAGCCGGAAAACCGGTGATGGAAGGCAAGGGTTTATTATTTAAAATCTTTGCTGACATAGATGTATTTGATATTGAAATCGATGAAAAAGATCCTGAAAAATTCATTCAAATTGTCAAGGGTATTGCACCTACGTTTGGTGGCATCAATTTAGAAGATATCAAAGCACCCGAAGCATTTGAAATAGAGCGTCGTTTGAAAGAAGAGTTGGATATTCCCCTTATGCACGATGACCAGCACGGAACGGCTATCATCTCATCTGCGGGTTTGCTTAATGCTTGCGATGTGTTAGGGAAAAAAATTGGAGAAATAAGAATTGTTGTAAACGGAGCAGGAGCATCTGCTATTTCTTGTTCACGATTGTATAAAAAAATCGGCGTGAATCCCAACAACATGATTATGTTGGACAGTAAAGGGGTGTTGCGCAAAGACCGTCCGGGATTGACAGCAGAAAAATTAGAATTTGCCACTGATATTGATGTGCATGATTTAGATGATGCTATTGTGGGAGCTGATATGTTTTTAGGATTGTCAAAAGGGGATGTCTTAAAACCCGAAATGCTAAAAAAAATGGCACCCAATCCGATCGTATTTGCTCTAGCAAACCCCAATCCCGAGATTGAGTATAACCTCGCTATGAGTACACGTGATGATATTTTGATGGCAACCGGTCGTTCAGATTATCCCAATCAAGTGAATAACGTTTTGGGATTTCCTTACATATTTAGGGGTGCTTTAGATGTCAGAGCCACTACAATTAATGAAGAAATGAAAGTAGCCGCTGTCTATGCCTTGGCAAATTTAGCCAAACAGCCTGTTCCCGAAGCAGTGAATATAACTTATGGTGAAAAACATTTGGAATTTGGTCGAGATTACATCATCCCAAAACCATTTGACACCCGTTTGATAGAAGTCGTTCCCCTTGCAGTAGCTAAAGCGGCAGTCGAATCAGGGGTGGCAAAGGAACCGATAACCGATTGGGAAAAATACCGTGAACAATTAGCTGAAAGATTAGGTGGTGGAAGTAAATGGATGAAACAAATGGTCAACCGTGCCAAACAAAATCCAAAACGCGTTGTATTTGCAGAAGCCGACCAATTGGATGTGTTAAAAGCAGCTCAAATTGCTCATGAAGAAGGTATTGCCAAACCTATTTTGTTAGGCGATGTGGATATCATTAAAAGTTTAATGGCTGAAATTAGCTTTGATTCCGATGGGAAAGACGTAATAGTTTTAGATCCAAAAAGTGATGAACAAAAAGAACGCAGAGATAAATATTCAAATGATTATTGGGAAAAACGTCAACGTAAAGGAGTGAAACGCTATGATGCACAGTCTCTTATGCGTGAAAGAAATTACTTTGGCGCTATGATGGTAGCTGAAGGAGAAGCTGATGCATTGATATCAGGTTATACCCGTAGTTATGCCAATGTAATTAAACCTATAATGGAAGTAATAGGCAGAAAAGAAGGAGCAAAGAGAATAGCTGCCACCAATTTGATGTTGACACCAAAAGGACCTTTATTTTTATCTGATACAGCGGTAAATATTGATCCAAATGCTGAAGATTTGGCTTGCATTTCTAAAATGACTTCAGATACCATCCAAATGTTTGGTATCAAACCCGTAATAGCGTTACTGTCTTATTCCAATTTTGGCACTTCAGATCACGAACTATCTACCAAAATAGCTAAAGCAATAAGTATGTTGCACGAAAAGCATCCTGAAATAATTGTGGATGGCGAAATTCAAGCAGACTTTGCATTAAATCAAGATATGTTGCAAGACCGTTTTCCATTTTCAAAATTGGTGGGAAACAAAGTGAATGCGCTGATTTTTCCCGGATTATCATCCGCCAATATTGCATACAAAATTTTAAAAGAACTCAATGACATAGATTCGGTGGGACCTATCTTGATGGGGTTGAACAAATCGGTTCACATCGTGCAATTAGGCGCCAGAGTAGACGAAATGGTGAATATGACTACTATTGCCGTAGTAGATGCACAGCAACGTTCAAAATAATTTTAAATCATATTAAAATAACTGAAATATTTCTTAAGTAAGTTGATAACCTAAAGTTTGCCAAACTTCATAAAAGTTTGGCAAACTTATTCATAAGCAATAGACCAATAACTTTAAAATTCAAAAACAATATGTCGCTAAAATTTATCCCCAAACTAATGTGGTTGAGTATATTCATTGGAATTTTTAGTCTACAATCCTGTAAAAAACAAATCCCTTATGTGCAATTGCAAGGAAATGCACAAGGCACAACCTATAACATAAAATACAAATCCGATTCAGGTAAAATTTTTCAAAAAGAAATTGATAGTATTTTTACAATGATTGATAATTCTATGTCCACTTATTTGGATTCTTCAATTATTTCAAAAATAAATTCGGGGGATTCATTGGTTCGTGTAGACGAGCATTTTCACAGGGTTTTTGATAAGTCACGTCAGATTTTTTTAGAGTCCGATGGCTTGTTCGACCCTACCGTAGGAACGCTAATTAAGGCATACGGGTTTGGAAAAAATAAGGGAATACCGACAATGAACCAAAAAAAATTAGATAGTTTGATGCAATGGGTAGGGTTCGATAAGGTGAGCATACAAGAATATAAAATCAAAAGAGAAGATCTGAATATTAAATTAGATTTCAATGCTATAGCCCAAGGCTATACCGTAGATGTCATTGTTGATTTTCTAAAAAGTCAAAATATAAGTAATGCAATGGTCGAAGTAGGTGGCGAAGTAAGAACTATTGGATTGAATCCGGAAAATAAACCCTGGACTATTGGGGTTCAAAATCCGGAAAGCAGTGAAGTTGGACAATTGGAGACCACTATTTCATTAAACAATGAAGCGCTGGCAACCTCCGGAAATTACCGTAAATTTAAAATCGATGCGCAAGGAAATAAATACGTGCACATAGTAAACCCCAAAACAGGGAAAGCACAAGAAAGCAACTTGCTAAGTGCCACAGTAATTCACCCTACCGAATGTGCCTTAGCCGATGCATATGCCACAACACTGATGGTGATGGGTTTGGATGATTCCATGAAATTTCTCGAAAAACACGCGGAATTAAAAGTGTTTTTGATCTATGCAGACCAACAAGGTAATACCAAAATTTATTCCACAGTAGAATAAATCTCAGCGATAAAATTCTTCGGCTAAACTATCATTTCTCATATTAGCCCCGCCCTTTAGGGCGGGGCTAAATGTTTTTTAAGATGAACAAAACAAAAAATCTAACTTAAATAAAAAAAATTTTGTAAGTTTGAAAATCGTTTGAAGATAAACGGAAACGTATGCTCAAAAATTCATTACCTAATCTGCAATACTACGAATTTCAAGATGTTCCCTTCAAGGAACTCATGCAAAAACGGGTGTATAATATACTCATTGTTTGTTCTAATTACGACTATTATCTCATCGAAGAAGACGGTCGTATTGACGAGCAAATTTTTAACGAATACGCCACGCTCAATTTGCGTTATCCTCCCAATTTTTTACATGCATCGTCTGCTGAAAAGGCAATCAAGATGCTACAATCCGTAAAAATAGATTTGGTAATTACCTTTTTAGATTTGGTGAAAGGGGCTTACGAAACAGCCAAACGCATTAAATTACATTTTCCTGAAGTTCCAATAGTAGCTTTAAGCCATTATTCCGATGAGTTGCGTCAGAAAATGCTAAAAGAAAATATAGGCATTTTAGAAGACGTTTTTCATTGGAATGGAGATGCTGAAATATTTTTGGCCATCATCAAAATCATTGAAGACCGTATGAATGCGGATAAAGACATTCTCGGCACCGGTGTAAAAGCAATTCTTTTAGTTGAAGATTCCATGCAGTTTTATTCTCGCTATTTGCCTTTGATTTATCGCGTGATTCTCAATCAAACCCTCTCCTTCATGCAAGAAGAGCTCAATGAGCACGGTAAGATGATGTCAAAACGTGGCAGACCGAAAATACTATTAGCAAAAACCTATGAAGAAGCTGTTGAGCTATTTGAAAAATACAAAAAACATTTGTTGGGAGTTATATCAGATGTCAGCTATAATAAAGAAGGAGAAAAAGACCCCATGGCGGGTTTCAAACTATTAGAATATGTTCGCAAGTATCAGCGGTATTTCCCCTTTTTAATACAATCTTCTAACAGTAAAAATCTCGAAATTGCCAACAAACATAAAGCTAAATTTCTCTACAAACATTCTGAAACTCTTGAACAAGACTTAAAAAAATACATAACCAAATACTTGGCTTTTGGTGATTTTGAATTTTGGGATCCTACAACGCACAGAATTATTGCCACGGCAAAAGATTTAAGAGAATTGCAAAAAGCCATCAGTAGCGTTCCCATAGAATCCATAGTATATCATTCCAAACGAAATGATTTTTCCAGATGGCTACAATCCAGAGCGCTATTCCCGTTGGCAAATCTATTTTCTCAATTTGAATTTGAAGATTTTTCAGAAGATGACCAAGTGAAAGAATTTTTGGCAAAAGCCGTACAACAATATCGCTATTCCAAAGCACGGGGAATTATAGCCAAATTTGAAAAAGAAGAATACGACGAATATTTAGCCTTTTCCCGAATAGGCGACGGTGCTTTAGGAGGAAAAGCACGTGGATTAGCTTTTATCAATTCCTTTCTCAAACGTCATAAACGTTATAATAAATACCAGGATGTAAACATTTCCATTCCGAGAACTGTGGTGCTTAGCACTCAAGTTTTCGATGAATTTATGGTATCGAATCATCTTTTTGATTTGGTGGCTAATGGGGTGGATGATGAAAGTATTTTATCCGAATTTATTTCAAAAGATCTTCCCCAATGGGCAGTTGAAGACATTGCTGCCTTTTTAAAAACTACTAAAGTTCCCGTAGCTGTCCGTTCGTCCAGTGTTTTAGAAGACACACTCTACCAGCCCTTCGCCGGTGTTTTCGCAACCTATATGGTCCCCAATACAGACCAGGACACTTTTCTAGAAATGGTACTCAACGCCATTAAATCCGTAATGGCATCAGCATTTTACAAAAATTCCAAAGCCTATATCAAAGCCACTAATCACGCCATAGAAGAAAGTAAAATGGCTGTGGTGCTTCAAGAAGTGACCGGCGTAAAATATGATGATTTGTATTTTCCAAATATTTCAGGTGTTGCTCGTTCTGTGAATTTTTATCCGATTGGAGATGAGAAACCCGAAGAAGGAATCGCACAGATTGCGTTGGGATTAGGTGAAATCATTGTAGGAGGAGGACAGACGTTGCGTTTTTCGCCCCATCATCCCAAAAAGATTTTACAACTTTCCAATGTAAGTTCAGCTCAACGCGACACCCAAAAGCAATTTTACGGATTAGAACTCAATCCCCAAAAATACCACACTTCTCTTGATCAGGAAGTGAATAAGCGATTGGTAAACATACGAACGGTCAAAAATCATCCTTCATTAAAGTTTGTTGCATCTACCTATAATTTGCAATTCAACGTCATCAAGCCCGGCGTTTTTGAAGAGGGCATCCGCGTAATTACTTTTGACCATGTGTTGAAATACGATAGTTTTCCTTTGGCAGAAATATTGCAAGACCTGCTCAAATTATCGCATGATCAAATGGGAAGTCCGGTTGAGATGGAATTCGCCGTGAAATTAGATGTGCCACCCGGTGAACCCAAAGTGTTTAGTTTCCTTCAATTAAGACCTATCGTAGAAGAATTTGATTTATTACATGCCTTTCCGGAACAAATTGATGAGAAAGAATGTATCATTCTTTCCAATGCCGCTTTGGGCAATGGCAAATACGAAGGGATTCAAGATGTAGTTTATATAAAACCAGAGGCCTTTGATTCTACAAAAACCCGAGAAATAGCAACTGCAGTGGAGACTATCAATCGTGAATTTGATGAAAAAGAGCAAAATTACGTACTGATTGGTCCAGGAAGGTGGGGTTCAAGCGACCCCTGGTTAGGAATTCCGGTTACTTGGTCCCAAATATCAGCTGCTAAAGTGATCATAGAATCCGGATTACATAATTTTAGAGTAGACCCAAGTCAGGGTACTCATTTTTTTCAAAATCTCACTTCTTTTAAAGTAGGTTATCTTACCTTAAATCCATACATCAATGATGGTTTCTACAATTTGGATTTTTTAAATGGGCAACCGGCAGTTTTTGAAAACACCTTTCTTCGTCATGTGCGCTTTCAAAAGCCTCTTGATATTATTATAGAAGGCAGCAAGAATAAAGCGGTCATTTTTAAACCGGAATTTCAATTAGATAAAATTGAATAATATTTAAGCATGAAAAAACATTAGTCCTTTTTAATTAAAAAAACGCCAAAATTATTTTATTAAAAACAAAATTTGTTTTGTTCTTATTTTATATTATCAAAAACGAAAACGATGTCGTATTAAAAATAATTCAATTTTAATACAATTATATCATTAGATTTTGTTAATTTTGTAACCGATTTAAAAAAGTATTTTTTTATCAAATCACATACATTTATTTAATTATAATCATTAACTAATAATCAATAATTAAAACATGAAAGTTCAAGAAATAATGAATGCCCTTGAGGCAAAACATCCCGGAGAAAAAGAATATTTACAAGCCGTACACGAAGTATTGGAATCTGTTAAAGACGTTTACAACGCAAACCCGCAGTATCAAGCTGCAAAAATCATCGAAAGAGTTGTGGAACCCGACAGAATTTTAACCTTCAAAGTGTCTTGGTTTGACGACAAAGGAGAAGTACAAGTAAATTTGGGCTACCGCATCCAGTTTAACGGTGCAATAGGTCCCTACAAAGGCGGATTGCGTTTTCATCCTTCTGTAAACCTATCTATTTTGAAGTTTTTAGGTTTTGAACAAATCTTTAAAAATGCTCTTACTACATTACCAATGGGTGGAGGAAAAGGTGGCTCTGACTTCAATCCTAAAGGAAAATCTGATGCTGAAATTATGCGTTTTTGTCAAGCTTTTATGTTAGAATTATGGAGTCTTATTGGTCCTGATACCGACGTTCCTGCAGGTGATATAGGTGTTGGAGGACGTGAAATAGGTTTCCTTTATGGAATGTATAAAAAATTAGCCAAAGAACATACCGGCGTTTTAACCGGTAAAGGAAGCGGTTGGGGTGGTTCTTTAATGCGTCCTGAAGCAACCGGCTTCGGAAATGTGTATTTTGCACAAGAAATGTTAGCTACAAAAGGCGATTCTTTTAAAGGGAAAATTGTGGCGGTTTCTGGTTTTGGAAATGTAGCTTGGGGTGCCGTTAAAAAAGCGACTGAACTCGGTGCTAAAGTAGTAGCTATTTCCGGTCCAGATGGTTATGTCAACATACCCAACGGAATGAATCAAGAAATGATTGAATACATGTTGGAGTTAAGAGCATCAAACAATGATATAGTTTCACCGATGGCTCAAGAATTTCAAGGCGTAACTTTCCATGCAGGGAAAAGACCTTGGGAATTGAAAGTGGATATTGCACTGCCGTGTGCTACTCAAAATGAGTTAAATGCTGAAGATGCCCAAAAATTGGTTAACAATGGATGTATTTTAGTCGGAGAAGGTGCTAATATGCCAAGTACGGAAGAAGCAATTGATGTTTTCCTAAAAAATAAAATATTATTCTCTCCAGGTAAAGCATCTAATGCCGGTGGAGTAGCTACCTCAGGATTAGAAATGAGTCAAAACTCAGCTCGTTACAATTGGACGTCAGAAGAAGTTGATGCCAAATTACACCGCATTATGAAAGACATTCACGCTGCTTGTGTAAAATACGGAACACAACCTGACGGATATGTAAATTACGTAAAAGGGGCTAACATTGCCGGATTCGTAAAAGTTGCCGATGCTATGTTAGATCAAGGTGTGATTTAATTTTAAAACAGCATATTTTAAAACAGCATTGATTCACTTCGATGCTGTTTTTTTGTTAAAAAAAGAAAATACACAAACTATAAAAATAATATAAGTATCTTTACAAAGTTTAATTCTTAACTAATTAAATTATGAAATAGCCATAAAAATAACATCATACCAACCATGGATGATTAAATGGTTATTGCATGTGTCCTATAAAAAACAATAAATTTAAACACATGAAAATTTCATTATTAACCTTTACAATTTCATTGCTATTTTCTCAAATGATAACAGCGCAAAAAGTAGAATTTGAAGAGTATGACCTTGATAATGGTCTGCATGTTATTTTACATCAAGACAACTCAGCTCCTGTAGTGATTACATCTGTAATGTATCACGTGGGGGCAAAAGACGAAACACCGGACAGAACCGGATTTGCCCATTTCTTTGAACATCTTCTATTCGAAGGAACTAAAAACATTGGGCGTGGTGAGTGGTTTAAAATAGTTTCATCCAACGGGGGCAACAACAACGCCAACACCAACGACGACCGCACCTATTATTACGAAGTCTTTCCTTCTAATAACTTAGCTTTAGGACTTTGGATGGAATCTGACCGTATGTTGCAACCCGTAATCAATCAAATTGGAGTTGACACCCAAAATGAAGTGGTCAAAGAAGAAAAACGCCAAAGCTATGACAACAGACCTTATGGAGGCTTTTTAGCCGAAATCAAAAAGAATATGTTCGATGTGCATTCCTATCGTTGGACTACCATTGGTTCTATGGATCATTTAGATGCAGCAACTTTAGATGAGTTTATTGCATTTAATAAAAAATTCTATATTCCTAACAATGCTGTTTTAGTTGTCGCAGGTGACATTCAAAAGCCCGAAGCCAAAGACTTAATTCAAAAGTATTTTGGTAGCATCCCTCGTGGTGCCGAGATAGTCAGAAATAAATATGACGAAAAACCAATTACGGAAACTCGTCACGCTGTTTACAATGACCCGAATATTCAAATTCCTGCCATTGTTTTGTCCTATCGAACTCCGGCAATGACCACGCGCGAATCGAGAATATTAGACATGGTTTCAACACTTTTGACCGATGGTAAAAGCTCCAGATTATATAAGAAAATAGTGGATGACAAAAAAATGGCACTACAAATAGGAGCTATGAATTTCAGCCAAGAAGATGCAGGATTATATATTATTTACGGATTGCCTTTAGGTGAAAATACGTTAGATGCTATTACTAAAGAAGTTGACGAAGAAATTGTGAAACTACAAACGGAGTTAATTTCTGATAACGAAATGCAAAAATTGAAAAATATTTATGAAAATCAGTTTGTTAATTCTAATGCAACCGTTCAAGGTATTGCTCATTCATTGGCAACTTATTACACGTTTTTTGGAGATGCACATCTCATCAACACAGAATTGGATATTTACAACTCAATCACTCCTGAAGACATTCGTAATGTAGCTAAAAAATATCTCAATCCTAATCAGCGATTGGAACTCAATTATTTGCCAACTGAAAAAACCGCTTCTAATTAATATAGTCATGAAGAAATTAAGCATAATATTATTAACATCCATTCTTATAATGAGTTGTAACGGAACCAAAAATACTACTACTGCTACTACAGCTACTACTACTGCTACTTTTGATAGAAATATACAACCTATTCCGGGACCTGCACCCAAAGTAAAATTAGGCAAACCTGAAACCTTTACTTTAGACAATGGTCTAAAAGTATTGGTAGTCGAAAATCATAAACTTCCAAGAGTTTCTGCCAATCTTACTTTAGATAATTATCCTATTTATGAAGGAGATAAAGCCGGTACAGCTGATTTATTAAGCGAAATGCTTGGAAGTGGAACCACTTCTGTGAGTAAAGATGCATTCAACGAAAGAATAGATTTTCTCGGTGCCGGTGTCTGGTTTGGAAGTCAAAGTGCAGGGATGCGTTCACTCTCAAAATATTTTTCTGAAGTATTTGGATTGATGGCTGATGGAGCTTTAAATCCGGTTTTTACGCAAGAAGAGTTTGATAAAGCCAAAGCCAAAGCTATGGATGGCATCAAATCAGGTGAAAAAAGCGTTGAAAATATCTCTAATAGAGTAGAAAAAGTGTTGGCGTATGGAGCAAATCATCCTTTTGGAGAATTTGCTTCAACAACTACCTTAGAGCACATTACATTAGATGATGTAAAAAATCTATACCACTCTTATTTCAAACCCAATAACGCCTATTTAGTCATAACAGGTGATGTAAAATTGGACGAAGTGAAGCCTTTGGTTGAAAAATATTTTTCAAAATGGGAAATAACCACATTACCTGAATATCAAATGCCTAATGTTCAAAACATAGGTGCCACGGAAATTAATTTTGTGGATATGCCCGAAGCATCTCAAACGCAAATCAACATTGTAAGCACAACCCATTTGCAAATGGGAGATGCAGATTATCCTGCGGTGTTAGTTGCCAATCAAATCTTTGGTGGCGATTTTAATTCGCATCTGAATATGAACTTACGTGAAGCGCATGGATATACTTACGGTGCACGCTCCTCTATTCCGGCAAGCAAATACATCACTATGCTAAAAGCAGGGGCAAAAGTGCGAAATCAAGTGGCTGATTCTGCCGTCGTTGAAGTAATGAAAGAATTAAACAGAATGTATACTGAAAAAGTAGGCGAAGAAGAATTAAAAACAGTTAAAGCCAGCTATTCCGGTAATTTTGTAATGGAAGTGGAAAAACCTGAAACCATCGCTCGTTACGCCTTGAATATTCAAAAGTATAAATTACCCGATGATTTTTATGAAACTTTCTTAGAGCGAATTAATGCTGTGACTACAGACGATGTAATGAGAGTAGCTCAAAAATATTTCAACAAAGACAATACCCGAATTGTAGTTACATCTAAAGGCAGTGAAGTAATTCCGGCGCTTGTAAAATTGGGTTATAAAATCAATTATTTTGATAAAGACGGAAAACCTTCTTCTAAACCTAAATCACCCGAAGCGGTTTCAACGGATATTACCCCTGAAAGTGTTTTAAATCAATATTTTAAAGCTGTGGGCGGTAAAGATAAATTGGAATCGGTTAATTCAATTGAGCAAGTGTATGAGTTCACCATGCAAGGAATGCCTTTAGTTCAAACCATGAGTTTTGCCAAACCTAACAAAATGAAAGTGGAAGCTAAAATGATGGGGCAAACTGCATTTAAAGTTCTTTTTGACGGAACCAACGGTTATATGGAGCAAATGGGAGCAAAAGTGCCCCTTCCTGAAGATCAAATTACTGAATATAAAAACAGAAAAGGCGTAATTGATGAACTCTATTTATTAGAAAACAACACCGTTAAATTAGATGGCATCGTTGCCGCAAATGGAAGTGATGCTTATAAAATGTTGATTGAAAACAAGGGTAAAAAAACCACTAAATATTTCGATACCAAAACAGGGCTATTGGTGAAAGAAGAACAATTTGCCAAAGGACCTGATGGAAGCGAAGTAGCCATTTACACCAATTTTATGGACTATAAACCTGTGAATGGAATTTTGATATCTCACAAAATTACAACCAATATGTTTGGCCAAGAAACAGAAATGAATGTTAAAAGTGTAGAATTAAACAAATCATTTGCTGAAGATTTCTTTAAATAAGATAAAATTTATTCTATTTCAAACGATTTCGCTTAAAACCGATTATATTTTCACAATAATTTAATCGGTTTTTTTGTTTTTTTCTATGGCGAAAGGTAATATTTATTACTTTTGGGTGCTTTTTTTTAGAAAAACAAATCAAGATTTAACCAACTAAACTTATAAAATTAGAAACATGAAACGTGTACTTATAGCAACAGGAGGTGGAGATTGCCCCGGTTTAAATGCGGTGATCAGAGCCGTAGTCAAAAGAGCTGCGCAGGAAGAAGATTGGGAAATAATAGGAAGCATACAATCGTTTGACGGTATTTTGCGTGAACCTACGGAAATCATGGTATTGGATGAACATTCCGTTAGAGGAATCCATGTAGATGGCGGAACCATCATAGGGACAACCAATAAAGGCGGCCCATTTGCTTGGCCCGTAAAAAACGCTGATGGTACTTGGGGCGCAGTAGATCGTTCGGATGAAATGATTCGTAAGTTGCAATACATGGGAGTGGATGCCGTAATCAGTATTGGTGGGGATGGTTCTCAAAAAATATCTCAAAAATTATTCGAAAAAGGGCTCAATATCATTGGGGTTCCCAAAACCATTGATAACGACCTTTCGGCTACCGATTTTACTTTTGGCTTTCAAACTGCCGTACAGATAGCTACCGAAGCCATTGATAAATTAGTAACCACTGCTGCCAGTCATAATCGCGTATTAGTACTCGAAGTCATGGGGCGCAATGCTGGATGGATTGCGTTGCACGCAGCTATTGCAGGTGGAGCGGAAGTTTGTTTGATCCCCGAAATTCCTTATGATATTGAAAAGGTAGCAAAAAAACTCAAAAGTCGTTACAATAAAGGGAAAGGAAATGCTATAGTGGTAGTGGCGGAAGGAGCTGCTCCTAAGGGTGGGACTCTTTTATCTGAAAAAAGTGATGAAGTAGGCTACGAAAACCTGAGATTGGGCGGAATAGCACATCAATTAGTTCACGATTTGAAATCCATCGGTTTTGAAGCAGATATGCGCGAAACCGTATTAGGACACTTACAACGCGGTGGAAGTCCTATGGCTTATGATAGAATTTTGGCAACCCAATTTGGAGTAAAAGCCTTTGAAATGGTCTTGGAAGGAAAATATGGTGAAATGGTAGCTTATCGTCATCCGCATATAATATCTGTACCCTTTCACGAGGCAATTGACAACCCAAATTTTGTTGATCCGGAAGGTGACATGGTGAAAACTGCCAAAGGCGTTGGAATTGATTTCGGAGAATAAATTACCACTTTACACTAAAATTCTAAAACACCTTTTTGATAATTTCAAAAAGGTGTTTTTTTATGAATCCATTTTATTTTGCGATGTTATCAAAATTTATGTACTTTTAAATTTTTAATTTTAATACTATGCGTAATTTAATCTTTATTGTTCTCGGATTTCTAATAATAGGTTGTCATACCTTAGAACAAGTTAAAAAAACTAAAGACATTACTACTCCTATTGTTTTAGTCATTCACGGTGGGGCGGGCAATATCAACCCGGAAAATTTATCAAATGAAAAAGAGTATCAACAAGCGCTTAATGAAGCTTTGGAAGCCGGATATGAAGTGTTAGAAAGTGGGGGAACTGCATTAGAAGCGGTAGAAATTGCCATTGCAATAATGGAAGATAGTCCGTTATTTAATGCAGGAAAAGGTGCTGTTTTCAATCATTATGGACAAAATGAATTGGATGCTTCCGTTATGGATGGATCTAATTTAAAGGCTGGTGCTGTTACCGGATTAATGAGGGTGAAAAATCCGATTAGTGCGGCATTAGCAGTAATGCGACATTCCAAACACGTTATGTTGTCCGGTGACGGAGCAGAGGAATTTTGCAAAGAGCAAGGGCTGCAAATGGTGGACCCATCCTATTTTTACACCGAAAAACAATACAACAGATTAATTGAAATTCAAAACAAGGAAATAGATGCGAAAGAGGAAAAAAAAGGTACTGTTGGGGCTGTGGCATTAGATAAAAATGGAAATATTGTAGCAGGAACATCTACTGGAGGGATGACCGACAAAAAATACGGACGCATAGGTGATTCGCCTATTATTGGAGCAGGAACTTATGCTGATAATAATACGTGTGGTATATCTTGTACGGGTACAGGAGAATATTTTATCCGAACAGTAGCGGCACATGAGGTTTCCAATTTGATGCAATACCAAGACTTAAATTTGCAACAAGCCCAAAAAAAAGTAATTGAAAAAATAGGACGCTTAGGCGGTGATGGTGGAATGATAGGGGTTGATAAAAAAGGCAATGTAGCTTGGTTTTTCAATACGCAAGGTATGTTTAGAGCCTATAAAAAATCTAACGGAGCTAAGGAAATAAGATTTTACGGAATTTGATTGTGAGAGAACAAAAAGACATACAGTGCATTAATTGCGGCAGACCCCTTCAAGGAGAAGAGAACTTTTGTCCCCAATGCGGACAAAAAAATGACATAAAAAGAGTGAGTGTTTTAGAAATGATATTACACTTTTTTAGGTAAGAATCATAATATCTTTGTAATTTTACTTTTCAAGCAAGATTAGAATTTGTCATCTAAAATTAAACGCAGAAACCCGACTAAGAATTGTCTAAATCGGGTTTAAATCAAATGAAAAACGTAAAGTTGGTTATTGAAAAGTTATTTCGGATAATCTGATAAGTTGTTTGTTTACTACCCCTTTGATATCAATCAATTCCATTTCGATGGTCGGATCTTTTTGGTTGTAAAAGAATTTTATTCTTCCAATATTGTTTTGAGGAATCACGGGACCAATTCGATATTTATTAGGTTCAGTATTGGGCCAAGTTTCGGTAATGCCACTTGAAGTAACATCATAAATCGGATAAGTTTTAGCGGTTGGCATTTTGGAGATTTCGCCCCAATGCACATCGCCGGAAAGGAAAATCACGCCATTGGCTTTGGTTTCGGCAATGAGGTCAATGAATTTTTGTTGCTCGTGGGGCACATTCGTCCATGATTCCCAACCGTTGTATTGGTGTGCAAATTGATTGGAAGAAGCGATAATACGCAAATCCGCTTTTTGCAACAATTCTTGTTCTAACCAAACCCATTGTGCTTTTCCCAGAAAGGTGCTATCCGCATTTTGATTGGGAATGTAATCGTTTTTATACCCCTTTTGTGGGGGTTTGTTGAGCACCAAATCATCTCTAAAAGTGCGGGTGTCTAATAAAATTAATTGCAGCGTTTTATCGCCAAATTTCAAATATTCACTTCCGTAAATGCCTTTGTGTTTGTAGCGATTGGAGGTAGCGGGAATATCCCAAAATTTCATAAAGAGTTCTTTAGATTCTTTTTTAAGCGGATAATGGCGTCCGCTGTCATTGTAGCCGTAATCGTGGTCGTCCCAAGTAGCATAAAGCGGTGTAGATTTTTTTAACAATTGAAAATTAGGATTTTTTGCCAAGATTTGGTAATTAGAATCCAGGACACTTAACTTATAGGTATCACTGTAAATATTATCGCCCAGATAAACGAAAAAATCCAATTTCATGGAATCGGCTTTTTTCAACAAAGACAATTCAGCGGCTTGCAATTGGCAAGAACCGAAACCAAATTGGGCAAAAGCAGTAGTGTCCAATTTTTTTTCTATTGAAAAAGCCGGCTTCTTTTCTTTTTTTTGACAACTACTTAAAAATAAAACCGTGCTTAAAAACAAAGACAAAAATATTTTTAACATAATAATATAAGATTGTATTTTCAATGTTTAAAATTAATGTAAAGATACCACATTATATGCAATTAATGTTAAATTATTAAGCAAAATCTATTCAAGTTTGTTAAACTTCGATTACGAATTTATTAATTTAACAACCTGTATTCAAAAACATATTAGCAATAAGACAATAAAAGTAAAAAAATATTGATTATATTATATAAAAACCCCTTATATTTGTCCTTTCAAACGATTGCGTTATAAATAACTATATCAAAAACAATAAACAAAGAACAACAAACAATAAACCTTTATGTCAAACGGATTTTTCAAAGTACCCAAAGCGGTAAACGAACCCGTAAGAGCCTATGCTCCGGGAAGCAAAGAACGTGAAAGTCTCCTGGCAATGTATGCCAAAATGTACAACCAAAAAGTGGATATTCCGGCTTATATTGGTAGTGAGGAAATCCGCACCGGAAAAACAGCAGAAATTTTTCCGCCTCATGACATCAAACACAGTTTGGGTATTTTCCACGAAGCCCAACAAGAACACATTGAAAAAGCGGTCAACGTAGCTTTGGAAGCCCGCGTAAAATGGGCAACAACCCCATGGGAAGAACGCGCAGCTATCTTTTTGCGTGCTGCCGAACTTTTGGCAGGACCTTATCGCGACAAACTCAATGCTGCCACGATGATTTGTCAATCAAAAAATGTTTTCCAAGCCGAGATTGATGCCGCTTGCGAATTGATTGACTTTTTCCGTTTTAATGTGGAATTTATGACCGACATTTACCAAAATCAACCCATTTCCTCTCCGGGCACTTGGAATCGCACAGAATATCGTTCCTTAGAAGGGTTTGTATATGCCATTACGCCTTTTAACTTTACTTCTATCGCCGGAAATTTACCGACTGCACCTGCTTTGATGGGAAATGTAGTGATTTGGAAACCGGCACGCACGCAAATATTCTCCGCCCAAATCTTGATGCAACTATTTAAAGAAGCAGGACTTCCTGACGGTGTTATCAATATGGTAACCGGAAAATCTAATATGATTACCGAAGTGGTAATGAAACACCCGTCATTTGCAGGAGTACATTTCACAGGTTCTACTCAAGTTTTCAAATCATTTTGGAAATTGATAGGCAATAATATGGAAACTTATAAATATTATCCGCGCATCGTGGGGGAAACCGGAGGAAAAGACTTTGTTTGGGCGCATCCGAGCGCTTGTCCCGCCGAAGTGGCAACTGCTTTAGCACGTGGTGCTTTTGAATACCAAGGACAAAAATGTAGTGCAGCATCGAGAGCATATATTCCTCAATCTTTGTGGAATGACACTTTTAAAGTACTCAAAGAACAATTGGATAGCATGAAAATGGGAAGTCCGGATGACACTTCCAATTTCATCAACGCCGTTATTGATAAAGCCTCTTATGAAAACCTCACCGGATTTATAGCAAGAGCCCAAAAAGACACAGACGCAGAAGTGGTGATTGGTGGCGAATACAGCGATGAAGTGGGCTATTTTATCCGACCAACGGTGATAAAAACTACCAATCCACATTATAAAACAATGGAAGAGGAATTATTTGGTCCTGTATTGACCATCTATGTGTATGACGACAAAGATTGGGAAGCCTCTTTAGACTTGGTCAACAATACCAGCCCTTATGCCTTAACCGGAGCCATTTTTAGTAAAGATCGCTACGTTACCGAATTCGCACAACGCAAATTGGTAGATGCAGCCGGGAACTTCTATATCAATGATAAACCAACCGGAGCCGTAGTGGGTCAACAACCCTTTGGTGGCGCACGCGGTTCGGGAACCAATGACAAAGCCGGAAGTGTTTGGAATCTATTGCGTTGGGTTAACACCCGAAGTATCAAGGAAAATTTCCTACCGCCTACGGATTATAAGTATCCGTTTTTGGGGTAATGATAATTACGGATTACGGATTACGGATTACGAATTACGGATTACGGATTACGAATTACGAATTACGTCCCGAAACAACGCTCACACCAAGTTGAAAAATCACGCTTACGCCACTGCGTGATTTTTCAACTTGGCGTGAGCTTGATTTTCAACTTGCGTGGCAGGTCTTTCGGGATACGAGATACGAATTTTGAATTTTTGTGATGATTCCTTATTTCGTAATCCGTAATTTGTAAATCGTAAATACAAATTAATTACCATAGATACACAGATTAATATCTTGTGTGTTTTGGTTTTTTTATTAGTTTTACACGATTAAGATTGATGTCTATTTCAATAGGAGAAAAATTACGATCAGTTAAATCAATAAGTACTATTTTTATTGTTCGAAATTTCCAAAATAGATATTAAATTTGTTTTATCTTAAATCAAAATACCATGCAAAAAATTACATTTCTATTTCTTTTTTTTGTTACATCGTATGTGATTTTGGCTCAACCCGGAACACAATCCGAAGTATTCACCATTAATTCCTATCAACCTTTTCAAGG
>DYMN01000012.1:0-53215 GCA_020740485.1 Polaribacter sp.
TTCAACTAACCAATGTTGATTTCCTTTTTCCACAATTCCTACTTTCATTCCCAATCGAGAAGCGCTGTTGGTTGATTCATAATCATCTGTATTACAATTGAATAATGATAAATCTCGTGACACATGATGAAGTTCTTGATTGTTAATGGTATCATTATTAGCCTTAATTTAAAACTTTAAGTTGTGAGTTTTAAATTATTTTGATAGGAAATAGAGCTATTCAACTTTAGGTTTATGGTAATAATATTATAAATTATAACTTTAGTCATTTTATTTTACTTGCGAAATATAATAGCAAAAGTCCAATACCCATAAAAATAAGAAGTGATTTTACAGCACTATGGTCAAGGGCCTGGTTGAGTTGAGGGCAACAAGATAAATATTTGATTGGAATAGTTTGAGTTCCATTGTTTTTCAAGTAAACTGAGTTCCCAATGCGTTGGCCATTACCACTACATAATTTACCATTCACTTCAAATTCGTAGCCATATAAATAAGTATATTGATTGCGAATGGTTTCATTACGTTCGCCGTATTCTTGTCTGTAACTCGTGATTTTTGCAGACGTTGAAACGCCAAAAAAATAAAGTGAAATCAATAACAAAGCATATAGTAAAAAAATAGCACTGACACTTCCAATGATGATTTTTCCCCAATTGATTTTCATATCTATCAAATTAAAAAATTTATTCAAAAATAAGAAAAATTGACCATTTGTTATATTTCTTTTTGAAGAAAGAAAAACTTATTGTACATTTACGAAATATATTTATTTTCAATCTAAAATACTAACTTCAAATGTTAAAATAGAACCCTAATTTGTTTTAATAAAAATGAAGCGTATTCCTTTTATAACTCTGACCTTATTTCTTTTTATTTTTCTCTTAACATCAAATACTTATTCACAGGATATAGATTTTTATGATGATAATTGGACCTATTTACCGAGTGATATTGAAATTGAAAAAACAATAAATTCTACATATGCTTTAACTCGTGGATGTGTTTCTGGATCTTCACGTATTGATACAGATTTAGAAATATCAAAGTATATTAAATATCACAATAAAAAGTTAGCTGGACAATATGAACCTGGAGAGATTTCTTTTGTTGAAATATTTGTATATTATCCTCATATATTAGCCAATAATTTACAAAGATATCACCTTGTGCAATCCCATAAAACGGGAAAATTTATTTTTAGATACTCCTATTTTGACAGTTCTAACAAATCACTTTCAGAAGTATACAATGAAACTTATAATTATTATAAAAATTCTGAAGATTTTGCCATAGGTTTTGCTCCTGCATTAGGTAATACAAAAACAGAATCAAATGCTGAATCAAATGCAACCGGAACCGATATAGATGGAATAGTACCCATTGATGATTCAGAAGATTCCAATATCCCTTGGGAAGTCGTAATCGGTGGTGCCATAGGCGGTGGTGCTCTTTTGGCGATTAGAAAGAAACTTAAAGCCAATAAAAACAAAGCTCCCAAAAATAAATCCAACAATAAAAAAGAAGAAGTAGAAGAAGAAGATGCAGGTTACATCTTACAGTTGAGTGCAGGAAAATTTGACCTTAGTATTGGGGAACCGCAAATGCTTGAAATCAGAGTTATCAAAGTAACCGAAACTTCGGAAAAAAGTATTCAAGCGGCTATCCAAATTCAAAACACTGAAACGGCACTTTCCATACAACCCGACAACGGTACAACCCCATTGACCTGCCAATTACTACTCAATAGCCCTCCAAAAAATCAAAATTTCAGCATTACTATAACAGCCCAAGCTGATGGGCATCAGTTTCAAAAACAAGTGCAAATCAACACCACAGGAGAGAAGAATTTGGTAATAGAAACAGCAGACAACAAAAAATCATTACGCCCCGATACGTTTCAAGTCTTGACTTGCTTTGCTAAAATTACCGATGAAAAAGGAAAAACCATTTCCGATTTGACCAACAAAATCAAATTTGAACCCAAAAGCGATTGGATAGATTTGTCCCAACCCGATTTTGTGGATGACAGTGCCTTGATTTACATCGGTTGCAGCAGTCCCAATCCCAATCAAAATCTGACACCGCCAAAATCAGTTGTTGTTTCTATTTATATGGACGATGTTCCCGATGGAGAAGAACCTTTGCAACAAAATTTGGAAATTACTTTGGTAGATTGCCAATTGGAAACCCAAGTAGCTGATGTCACTTTTCCCGAAACCGACGAAGAAAATGAGGTCTCCTTTTGGGCTCGTATTGAAAATGCAAACGAAGAAATCGGTTGGCACTTTGAAGGGGAATACCGCAATGGGGTTGATCCAACCGATCCTTTGACTGATATTTCAATTGCAAAAAAAACAGAAACCGAAGTAAATATTACTCTTAGAGGTCCCATTATTAAATTGGGTGAATATGAAAACCAAATCAGTAAAACATTGGTCATTTCCGCTTGGCAGGGCGATGAAAGACCAATAGAGAGAAGGATAACTGTGATTGTTTCACGTGAAGGTTTATTTATCAAACACGGCGTCAATAAAAACAATGAGATCAATTTTACCGCAGATAAGGCTTATGAAGAAAATCTCGAATTTGCCTTGAATGTATATGATGAAAAAACCAATCAAATCGTTGTGGATTCTCAGTCCCTAAAACATCTCGATTTTGAATTTTTAAGCGAAGAAAAAGAAATTCAAAACTTGGTGAGTGTCTTGCTACCGAGCATTGAATTTATCGATTTGATTGGGAATATTCCCTATGGTAAATATAAATTCTCAACCCAAGCTGAGATACCGGGAATGGGTGAAATTCACACCTTAAAATTTAAAGTAAAAGCACCGGTTCAAAATGTAAAAGACATCGAATTATTCGAGAAAATAATCAGTATCAATGTCAAATCTTATGGTATTGGTAGCGAATTTCCAGATTGGGTCAAGGCTTATGAAGAATGTCAATACATTTTAAACAATTACGTTCCCAAAGGCATTCCTTACAATAAGTTGTCCGACTTGTTGGAAATGCGTAAAATGACCTTGGGAGCCGAAGGTTTGAAGGAATTGCGCAACCGCATGTGGAAAGTGGCTTCGGAACTAATTCTGGCCGAAGGTGCGGAAGGTTATAAATCTGAAGAACGTTGGGCAAATGCCATAACTACGACTTTGGAATGGACAGAGTGGGCAGGCGATATTGCTTTCAGTGCACTCATGGCTTATTTCACCGGTGGATTGGGTGGTACGGCTGCCGGAATGGTGAAAGGCGGGATGATAGATGCCTTAAAATTATACATCTACGAACCCGATAAGACTTTGGATGATTTTTGGCAAATGCAAACCGACAAATTTGTTCCAATGCTCATGAACATGGCAAAAGGTCGTTTGTTGTCGATTGAAAATATCGAATTATTGGTAAAAGACAACAAACCTTTGGCTTGGACCATCTTTGTGAGTACCGAATTTTTATACCAACTCTACCAAACCAAATCGGTGTATGAAGCCGGTAAATTGACCGCACAAGCGATGACTGAAGAAGTGATGGTTCAAAAATTGACAAAAAAATTGCACCAAGAAGCGATGAACCGAAAAATCGGTTATAAGAGTCCGGGAGAAGTTTTTGACGACTTGTTGAAAAATACCAAACAAGTCAACGGAGAAACAGTTTTAGATCAAAAGAAACTTTTGGAATTGATGCGCGATCCAGAATCAGTACGTACTATCAAAAATCATGGAACACCCGAAATCAAAAAGATATTTGAATCTGCTCGCAATAAAATTTATAAACAGCACGATGCTAAATTAAAAGACTTTATCAAACAGAAATACGGCATTCCCGAAACGGATATTGTAATCGAAGAATTCCGAACACCAGGTTCAGACCCCAACAATGTAAACACAGATAGAGATTACCGTGTACTTCGTAAGGTTACCAAAGCAGATGGCTTTACGCAGTATATCGAATTGCAAAGACCCAATTGGGTAGAACAATCCTATGAAATATTTGGCGAAGTAACCGGGAAGCCAAAGGAATTGAGTCCTACCGAATGGGCAGAAAAGCACCAACAACGCGGAACCGACCGCTTCGATGCAGAAGCGAGTTCCGATTATTCAGACCATGTTTTCAATCCTGAAACAGGGGAAATTGATAAAGTTCTTGATGGCAATATCAAAAGAGTAAAAAACGGAGAAGGGCGTTTGATCAATGCAGAAGAAATGGGTAAAATGTACAAAAACAAAGTAGAAA
The DNA here is from genome assembly GCA_020740485.1 of Polaribacter sp. Taxonomy (GTDB): domain Bacteria; phylum Bacteroidota; class Bacteroidia; order Flavobacteriales; family Flavobacteriaceae. Next base: position 4,234 of record DYMN01000012.1, read on the forward strand.
ATGCTGTCAAAAACGGAACTATTCCGGAGGCCTATGCACAATTGCAAAAATCCATACACACCTTGGAAGAAGTGCGTGCGGGTTATGGCAAGCAAAATTTGGAACTACCCGAAATGGATGCTAAATTGAAGTCGGCTTTGGCTTATGCTAAAAGTATAAAAACGGATGTTACTGGTGTTTTAGACCCACAAAATGTCAAAATCATAGAGAGTGATATCAAGCAAATGACCGGATATGATTTGAATAAAATGACCCAAGATATTGAAAAGAGTTTCAAAGAATTAAAAAAATACGATAAAGGAGTTCCCAATAACTAAAAAATTTATCAATTATGTCTTATTGCCATCAATGCGGTCAAACATTAATGCCCAGTGCCAAATTCTGTCCTGCTTGCGGAGCCAAGATTTTAGTTGCCGCAAAAACAGAAATAAGGAATGAATATGCTCAAAAAATGTACAAAAATGTGGTGCAATCTTTGGAAAAACAAGGTAAATCTTATGTAGAAAAACAAGTTAAAAATCAAATAGACAAAATAATTCCAAAACCTGGAAATTTCAGTGAATCTACCCAACAAATCAATGAAGTTTTCAGACCTTCTGCTACTTCGAACCAAAATGAGTCAAAACCAATAGCATCGCAAAGTGGTGTAGATATTTGGACTTGGGTGTATGTCGGAATCAACGCTATTTTATTGTATTTGGGTTATAAAAGTGATGAAGTTATTGGGGTTATGTTATTTAGTATTATCATTTTATTGCTTGTATTTTTAAGAATAAGCAAACCCAAGCCTTACAATTGGTTGGTCAAAATTTTACTCATTTTACAAGCCTTACTTTTATTGGCATTTGCTGTGGAAAAGATTGAATATCCCAATAGCAATATGTTGTTGATGCTACTTATGTTTGTCATCAATTTAAGGTTAATTTTTAAAGGAAATAAATCATAATATTATGTCAAAATTTTGTTCGAATTGTGGTCAACCTCTCACTGCCGAAGCCTCTTTCTGCCCACAATGTGGCACTCCATTGGAAGTAGCAAAAATCAAGGTAGAACCGACTAAAAATAGTAGTACTGCCCAAATACCTTTTGATTTTTCGATGCCTATTAAAAATCAACAGAGCAGTATAGCCAATAAATCGTTATTGATTGGACTAATATTTTTAGTGTTAACCTATTTTACTTTTAGCGAAGGAAATCCAATTTCGGGAATATGGGCATTGGGATTGTTGGGGATTTTCGGTTTGATCGCAAGTTTGGTCGTGTTTTTTATTTTCAAAAGTAGAAGCAACAAAATGAAAAGTTTGATTTCCGGCGAAAAAGTCATTGCTGCATGGCAGATGAACAATGAACTCAAAAATCAGTATGTCAATTATTTGTTCGAGCACGAAAGCGACAAAAACAAAGGGATATTTTATATTACGAGTATTTTAATTGTCGTTATATTCGGAGTCTTTATTTTATTTATTGATGAAGGAAAAGGAGCTATGGCGATGGTTATGTTCGGTTTGATAGGATTGATGGGAATTTTTGCCTTTGTAATGCCTAAATATTACAAAAGTAAGAATGCACAAGCTGATGGTAAAGTGCTGATAGGAGAAAAATTTGCCTACGTTAATGGTTTTTTTCACAATTGGGATTTTCCACTTTCCGGAATCAAAAAAAGTAAAATCATCAACGAACCTTTTTATGGTTTGCATATCCAATATTTTTATACTGATAGAACTTTTACCAATACCGAAGAACTCAACATTCCTGCACCACAAGATATTGATTTACAAGAGGTAATTTTAAAATTGAAAAATTAATTAGCCATAAAGCAATAGATTGTTTCAAGTTTAATGTCAAAAATTTTAATTCTAAAGTCTTGAAATCTTGTGGTATTTCAGTCTTGTAATTTCCAGTAAAAGAGTTTCATTTTCAAATTTCCAAATTAACCATGTCCTATTCACAAAAAATATCCGACCCAAGATTTGATCAATACCTCAAAAACACCCGAGATTATCGCTATCAATTTGGGTTTATATTGACAATCGTCGCTGTAGTAGGTTTTTATATATATGGAGAAACCAGCTCCGACATGGATAATCCCGAAGCATTGCACATTGGGTTGGGAATTGGAGGAATGTTTTTCCTCATAGGGCTTTATGCTGCTTTTTCAGGTAAAAAAAACGCACCAACTTGGGATGGTGAAGTAGTAGAAAAAGAAATCGTTAAAAAAAATGGTAGAACCTATTTTGTGGTTTATTTTGAAAATGAAAAAGGTAACAGACATGAAATAAGTGCTGAAAAAGACCCTACCCTTTATGACTATTATAAAATAGGCGAAAAAGTGCGTTACCATGGAAAGTTGAAATCGTACGAAAAATTTGACAAATCACACGACGATATTATTTTCTGCAATGCCTGTGCTTTTATGCATGATATGGAGGAACACATTTGCCAAAATTGCGGCTGTCCATTATTAAAATAAAATGAACCCAATGATGAATTTTTGTATAAATTGTGGGAATAAATTAACGCCAAACGATAAATTTTGCAGTTCATGCGGTACTGCTGTTACAAAAGATTTGATTCCCGAAAAAAAGTTAAAAACTTGTCCATCATGTCATTATACAGCAGAATGGGATGATCATTTTTGTTTGTTGTGCGGGACACCTTTACAATCAATAGAACCTAATGTTTCAACTTCAAAATCTATTGTACCTGAAAAAACGATACCATTAAATCATTCTATGGAGCCAACACCAAAATTGGCAAAAGAGGTTTCAGTTGAAAAACAGATACAAAATCATGTTAATCCCAATACCAAAAAGCCGAGAATGTTCCTTAAGATATTGATATGGGGAACTTTGATTTTAGCGGGATTGGGTGGAATTTTCTATTCTATTGGTGATAGCGATAGCAAAATTAAAACTTCATATAGAGAAATTACGGAAGAGGAAATGCAATTACCCCAAGAAGAAGTGAGGCAAGCAAATCCTGTATTAAGTCAAACTTCAACTTTCAAATTGTCTCCAAATAGTAAATTAAAAGAGATCCCGTATTCAGACAAAATCAAAGTATTGATTCCTGTCAATTTCAACACAGATGAACAAACGCTTTCAATCAGTAGTGCAAGTGTTGATCCAGCCGTAATGATCGAACATTACAGTCCATTGATGTTGATTGATCTCACACTCAATAATGACCAACAACCCACTAAATCCGTAGAAATTTTCTATACATACGATGAAAGTGATTTAGATCCAAATTTAAGTAACGAAGAGCAAATCGATGCTTTCCGATGGGATAAGGAAGGTGGCGGTTGGGTAAGTTTGCCCATGCGTATAGATGAAAAGAATCATACGGTATCTGCCCTTGTAGATCATTTCAGTATTACCGGTTTCTTTCTAAAAACCAGCATCATCGGTATCGTTGGAGAAAAACTTTTGAATGACGTGTATATAACGCCCAAAAAGAATTTTAAAATCCTCTATTCCAAAAAAGCAATTTTAGCAGATCAAGATTTGAATATGCCGGTTTGGAAATCTGCTCCAACCGGAAGAACTAGTTCAAATAAAAGTGATGCTCCACCGTACATTCAGGCGATTGGTTTTTTACTTGAAGAAGCGCTTAATTCTTATACCAATACATATCATTTTAAAAATCCGGCAGGCATACAGAAGGGTTTCCTAGGAAACTATCAGAAAATGGTTACCGTTAAAGTGGACTCTTGGTACTCCGTTGTTACCGGAAGTAATGCCAGTTATGAGAAAATTTATGAACGCTTGCATATACCGACTACTCAAGCATTCAATTACGAACCGACAAAAATCACATTGGCACACGAACTATTTCACAGGATTCAGGCAGAATATTATGGTGTGTTGGGGATGTCTCGAAGAGCAAATAATTGGTGGTTGGAAGCAACAGCCGAATATGCTGCCTATACAATTGCCTATTCAAGTAAAGTGTCGGGAATGCAAAAAGGTTTGGGAAACAATTATCTGAATTTCCCCATCAATTCTACAGGAGAAAAGAAGGGCACAGGATATGGTTGGTCAGAACGTGAATACCAATATGTTACCTCAATATTTATAGATTATTTGGTGGAAAATGGCTCTAATTTTAAAGAAATGCTGACGTTTGATGCTGAAGATTATTACATGCCTATTTATAGTCTGGATAAATATTTATACAAAACAAAACAAAAATCGTTGCAGGATATATACCGACAATTTGCCAATTGGATGGTTTTTTCGTCCAAAGGTCACTTATCAAAATATCCGTATTTGACCAGTGGCGGTGAAAATGACAGAGATATTGCTGTTCAAAATTCCAACTTACAATTGGCAGATCAAAATGAGGTCAGCTATACATTTATCATCCCTGAAATATTCAGTTCGCAACTTTGGGGAATAACCCTTGAAGATGACAATTCCAATAAAACGAGTGCGAAAACACCAGTGATTATTGAAGTAAAGGACAAAACAACAGGATTGAGTATTGATGTATTTCGCTTGCCAAAATTTCAATCAGTGATCGATCCTGATAAACCAATCTATACTTTTTACACCAGCAATGAAAGTAAAATGATACTATTGGACGAAGGGGATGCCTTGTGTATTGTAGCTACACAGGGAAAATTTACCGGAGGAAATGCAGAAGTTGTCGTACGCAATGTACCGGTTCAATTGGAAATAGATCCTTCAGAACTATTGGATGCTGTTGGAAATAAGCCTTATCTTTTCAAATTTAAGGCAACGGATATTCCAAAAGAAATTGAGAAGATTAGATTTGAATGGGATTTTGGGGATCAATCAAAGTCTCAAAAAGGATTTTCATTGGATATTGCAGTCAATTCCGGTGAAGCAGAAAATGAAGTCGAACATATCTATGCTATTAGTGATAAAGAGGAGAATTTTCCTTTGAAAGTTATTTTAAAAGATAGTAAATCGGGTATGGTGCTGGCTTCTACAACTGCCCCAATCACTTTACCTATTGCCAAACCTTCTGTTTTCATTACCGAAAGGCAAGTTGTGGGACCACCTGGCGCCACCTTTGATTTGACTGCAAAAGCATCGCCCGAAAACAATTATCGTTTTGTTTGGGAAATTAGCGGTCAGGCTGAGAAATACGATTTAATAGGAAAAGAGACAAGTATTGCACCGATTTTGAATAAAAAAGGAACTTATAAAGTAAGTGTGAAATTATATGATTTGGATAATCATTTTTTATCTGAAGATCATGCAAGTATTTCAGTTGAAGAAGACAATGGAAACCCTATCAGTTTTATTTCGGTGGTATTAAACGGAAAGGTTGAACAAATATTTATTCCCGATGGAAATAAAACAACGTACAACCTCAATCTTTTGAGAATTGCTTTCAATAATGAAGGTTCTTATGATGTAAATGGGACCCCTTATCAAAGCACAATTTCGCTACATGACAACAAAGTTTTAGGACAATTTTCTACAAAATGGACAGGAAGTGATGAGAAACATGAAATAGTGTTGCTTTATGACAATTTTGCCTCCAAAAAGTTAATAGGTTTCAGATATAAAATGAATATGTCCTATAATTCAGGCAGTAGTAATGCGAGTACGACCATTACTTTAAATAATATTCCATTCAAAGTCGAATCTGGGAAAGATAACCAAGGAAGAGCATTTTACGAATATAGATTCAAGGGTAATGTTAGTCCCTATATAATCAATTGTGACCATGAAGATATTTCTACCAATAGAAACGGAACTGTTGGAGCTAAATGGGGCAAATATGAACCCGAATGGGAAATTTACATCAGTGTAACTTTTTAATGATTGGGATTATCTGAGATGTTCATACATTGATTAAAGAGTATCCATATTGATAGATTATTTTTTATACATTAATTTGGAGATATGATCATTTTCACTTTAAACTTTATATCTTTGCAAACACAAAAAAAACATTAACCTTAAAACCAAAAAACATGGGACTAAAAGATTTTTTTAACAAATTGACCGGCAAAGCTAAAGTATTGGCTGATCAAGCAGAAGATTTTGCTGAAAAAGTAGCTGACAAAGCTGAAGTTTTGGCTGATAAAGTAGCAGATAAAGCAGAAGATGCTTACGAAGCAGCTAAAGCCAAAGTGGGTGAAGTGGCTGACAAAGTTGAAGACAAATATGGTGACACTGCCAAAGAATGGGTAGAAAAAGGTAAAGATTTTGCTGAGAAAGTGGCAGACAAAGCAGAAGATGCATTTGAAGCGGCCAAAGACAAAGCAGGAGATTTAGCAGATAAAGCACAAGACGCTTACGCGCAAGCCAAAGACAAAGTAGAAGACTTAGTTGACGGAAAAAAAGATGACGTTGCTGAAGCAGTTGATAATGCTACTGATAAAGTTGCTGACGCAGCAGCAGATGCTACCGAAAACAAAGCATAATTCTTTTTTTAGAATAAAAAAAAGTCCCGAGAAATCGGGACTTTTTTGTTACAAACACTTTTATATTTATAAATTCGTAATTCGTAATTCGTAAATCATAATTCGTAACTCGTAACTCGTAATTTACTTCACATTCTTTCCGGCATTTCTATTCCCAATAATCCAAATGCTGACTGTATTACTTCACCTACTTTTTGCGACAATTGTATTCTGAAAATTTTCTCTTCTTGTTGTTTTGCAGCCAAAATGGAAACACTTTGGTAAAACGAGTTGTATTCTTTCACCAAATCATAAGTGTAATTGGCAAGAATCGCAGGACTGTGCATATCAGCAGCTAATTTTATAGTTTCAGGAAATGCAGCTAATTGTTTAATAACAGAAATTTCTTTTTCGTGAAAAGTAATTGATGTTTTTCGAGAAAAATCAAAATCGGCTTTTCGCAACAACGACTGGATACGAGCATAAGTGTATTGAATAAACGGACCTGTATTGCCATTGAAATCGATGCTTTCTTTTGGGTCAAACAAAATACGTTTTTTGGGATCGACTTTCAAAATAAAATATTTCAACGCTCCCAAACCGATGATTCGATATAGATTTTCTTTTTCCGTATCTGTATAACCTTCCAATTTACCGAGTTCTTTCGATATTTCTCTTGCGGTGTCTATCATTTCTTGCATCAAATCGTCTGCATCGACCACAGTTCCTTCGCGCGATTTCATTTTTCCTTCCGGTAAATCTACCATTCCATACGATAGATGATACAAGTTTTCTGCCCATTCAAAACCTAATTTTTTCAAAATCAAAAATAATACTTTAAAATGGTAATCTTGCTCATTGCCAACAGTATAAACCATACCGCCTACATCGGGAAAATCTTTTACACGCTGAATGGCAGTTCCAATATCTTGGGTCATATAAACCGATGTTCCGTCAGAACGCAATACAATTTTTTCGTCTAAACCTTCAGCAGTCAGATCAATCCACACTGAACCATCGTCTTTACGATAAAAAATGCCTTGTTCCAAACCCTGTTGCACCACTTCTTTTCCCAACAAATAGGTATTGCTTTCGTAGTAATTAATGTCAAAATCAACGCCTAATTTTTTATAAGTGGCGTTAAAACCTTCATACACCCACGCATTCATTTTTTTCCAAAGAGCTACTGTTTCAGCATCGCCGGCTTCCCATTTTTGCAACATTGATTGTGCTTCTACAATTAAAGGGGCTTGTTTTTTGGCGGTTTCTTCATCCATTCCACTTGCTTGCAATTCCTTGATTTCTGCACGATATGCTTTGTCAAAAGCCACATAATAATTTCCAATCAGTTTATCGCCTTTCAATCCACTCGTTTCGGGTGTTTCTCTTTGTCCGAATTTTTGATAAGCCAACATACTTTTACAAATATGGATACCTCTGTCGTTGATGATCTGCGTTTTATATACTTTATGCCCTGCTGCTCTTAAGATACTCGCCACTGCATAGCCCAACAAATCATTTCTCACGTGTCCCAAATGCAAAGGTTTATTGGTGTTAGGGCTAGAATATTCTACCATAATGGCTTTTTTTTGCACATCAATCGGTTGAATTCCAAATGATTTATGTTCAAAAATCTCATAAAAATTATTTCGATGAAAATTTTCGCTCAGTACTAAATTTAGGAAACCTTGAACCACATTGAACTTGCTGATTTCAGGAAGTTGGGCTTGAAGAAATTCACCTATTTTTGTCCCTATATTTACCGGACTGTCTTTTACCAATTTTAGAAATGGGAAAACTACAATTGTTATATCGCCTTCAAAATCCTTGCGCGTGGCTTGAAATTCAACTTTTTCTACAGTGGCATTATAGATTTCTTTAAGCGCTTGAATAATGGTTTTTTGGATGATTTCTTGAATGTTCATTTGTATTGAAAATATCTATAGAAGTTTTAAGTTGCGAAAATACATAAAACCGATATTATTTTGTCATAAAAAGGCAATAAGTCTAATATTTCCGAGTGTGAATTGTTTTTAAAGGTAAAATTTCATGATCTGAGTAAGTTTTAGAATTGTCATAAAAAAAATAAAAGCCAATTCTAAATTTCTATAAATTAATATCTAACAAAAATTATAGTTTACTATCTTAAGGTAATTTTTTTTAAAATAAAAATAAACAATCATTTTGGATGTTGCAACGAGGTGTCTTTTAAATGTTGTCAAATTTATCCTTTTGCTCTTTCTTATTTGTTATGATTGATTTTTTAAATAAATCGTAACGCATTGTAATTTTTCGTTTTATAACCGAATCAATAATTTCAAAAGTTGCAAAAAGGATATTTGTAACGAATTAATCAACAATTTTCCTATTTTTACACCAACTAAAACTAAAGTTTATGTCATTAAATAATGCCATTCAAAAATTAGAAAAGGTTGGTTATTTAGATATTCCAACAGACCATGTAGATTATATATCGGAAATTAACCGCTTACGCAAAGAAAAAAACGCGGTGATTTTAGCCCATTATTACCAACGACCTGAAATTCAAGATATAGCGGATTTTGTGGGCGATAGCTTGGCATTAGCGCAATACGCCGCTAAAACGGATGCTGATATGATTGTGTTTGCCGGAGTGCATTTTATGGCGGAAACGGCTAAAATCATCAATCCAAGCAAAAAGGTGGTTCTTCCTGATTTAAAAGCGGGCTGTTCCTTAGCGGAATCAGCGCCGGCGGATGCATTTCAAAAATTCAAGGAAGCACATCCTAATCATTTGGTGGTTTCTTACGTTAATACGTCTGCTGCTATCAAAGCCTTAACGGATATTGTTTGTACTTCATCAAATGCAGAGCTCATTATCAATTCCATTCCCAAAGACCAACCCATCATCTTCGCACCTGACCGAAATCTCGGCGATTGGCTCAATAAAAAAACCGGCAGAAATATGCTTTTGTGGAATGGCGCTTGTATGGTGCACGAAGCTTTTGCCATAGATAGGATTTTAGAATTGAAGAAAGAGAATCCTGATGCGGAAATCATAGCCCATCCTGAATCACAAAGCCATTTGCTGAAAGTCTCTACTTATGTCGGTTCTACATCGGGTTTGTTAAACTATGTGAAAAACAGTCCGAATCAAAAATTTATCGTAGCCACCGAAGCAGGCATCTTACATCAAATGCAAAAAGAAAATCCTGATAAAATTTTGATACCTGCGCCAACTGCCGATAAATCTTGTAATTGCAGTGAATGTGCCTTTATGAAGCTCAATACTTTACAAAAGCTATATTTATGTATGCAATATGAATTACCCGACGTGCAAATCGAGGAAAACCTTCGTTTTAAAGCATTGAAATCTATAGAGCGCATGTTGGAAATCTCCGAAACGGCTCAAAAATAATTTCTTTGACGAACAATTTCATATAAAATCGCACCGCAAGCGACCGATACATTGAGTGAATCAATGCTACCCAATAAAGGTAATTTTGCTTTATTATCCACAATTTTCAGGACTGACGGATTAATTCCTTTGTCTTCCGAGCCCATGATTAAGGCTAAAGGTGTGTTCAAATCTAATTTGTAAATCGCCTGATCTGTTTTTTCAGTAGCAGCAATTACAGAAATTCCTGCTGATTGCAGATAGTACACGGCATCTTTCAAATGATCTACTTTGCACAATGGAATTTTAAATGCAGCTCCTGCTGATGTTTTGATTCCTGCACCACTTAAGGTAGCACTGCCTGTTTTGGGGATGATAATTCCATGAACGCCGGTACATTCTGCAGTACGAATGATGGCTCCATAGTTTCGTACATCCGTAATATTATCCAAAAGCAAGAACAAAGGTTTTTCAACCTTACCAATTACATTCTCAACTAACGTTTCAAGGTCAATGTATTCAACTGGTGCCATTTTGGCAACTACGCCTTGGTGATTTTGAAATTTGGTAAGCGTATTTAATTTTTCTAAAGGAACAATGGAGGTAGCAATTCCCTTTTTTCTGATTAAACTATTTAATTCTTGATAATTTACACCTTGTAAACCAATTTGTAAATAAATTTTATCAATAGATTGATTGGATAATAAAGCTTCTTGAACTGCTCTGATCCCGAATATGATTGAATTTTCTTCCATTAAAATTTGATTGTATTATTTTGAAATTTGTTCTATTTCAATGAGTTCATTTTCATTGAAACTTTTGTTTTGCAACGCTTGTAAATTATTTTCCAACTGTTCCACCGAACTTGCGCCTACTAAAACAGAGGTTAGTCTTGGGTCTTTCAATAGCCATGCAATAGCCATTTGCGCTAAACTTTGACCACGATTTTGTGCTATAATGTTCAATGCTTTTATCTTAGGCAACATTTGCTGTACGCGTTCTTCATTTAAAAACACCGCTTTGGCGGCACGTGAATCCTTAGGGATTTCATTTAAATATCTATCGGTTAACAGTCCTTGTGCCAAAGGCGAATAAGCAATCATTCCGATGCCTTCTTGTTCCACAAGGTCTAACAAACCATGCTCAGGAAAGCGGTTAAAGATAGAATAATTCGGTTGGTGAATTAAGCAAGGCGTTCCCAATTTTTTTAATATTTCGGATGCTTTTTTAGTCTGCTCTGCATTGTAATTAGAAAGTCCCACATAGAGTGCCTTCCCTTGACGAACCAACAAATCTAACGCACCCATCGTTTCTTCCAAGGGCGTGTCAGGATCCGGACGGTGGTGGTAAAAAATATCGACATAATCTAATTGCAAGCGTTGTAAACTCTGGTCTAAACTGGAAACCAAGTATTTTTTGGAACCCCATTCGCCATAAGGACCTTGCCACATATAATAGCCCGCTTTGGTTGATATAAGCATTTCATCTCTAAAAGGTCGCAAGTCAGCTTTTATGATTTTGCCAAAAGTTTCTTCGGCAGCTCCGGGTGGCGGACCATAATTATTTGCTAAATCAAAGTGGGTAATACCTTGGTTAAAAGCATAAAAAAGCATTTTTTTGGCAGTTTCAAAGTCGTCTTTGCCCCCGAAATTATGCCACAAACCTAAAGAAATCTCAGGTAATTTGATACCGCTTTTGCCTGATTTTCTATAGGGTATTTCGTTATATCTGTTAGGACTGGGAATGTAGGACATTCTATTTATTGTTTTAGATTTTTTTAAATATTAATATCATAATCTAATTTTAAAAATAAGTGTTTACGGCGAAAGCAAATTGCTCTATAAAAATATTTTTAAACGCTTGAATTGAATTTTGTTCGTAGAATAGTAACATTGCTTTTTTGTATTCTAAAGAATCTACTGTTCTATAGGATAGTGGGCATAAATTGTAATTTAATAAAATGGAATTACTTACAATTCTCGATGTTCTTTTATTACCATCAACAAAGGGTTGGATGTATGAAATTAACAAAACAGACAACAGAGCCTTTTCAAAAGGATTTGATTTTAAATTAATGGTGTTACACATTTTTTCTAAGGCTTCCTTTATCAGAAATTCGTTGTCCAAAGGTTTATAATTAGTTCCGGAAATTCCAACTTGATGTCGTCTTACATTTTTACCTATTTCTAAATCTTTAGTTAAAATACGATGTATATCTTCAATTATTGAAGTGTTTAATAGGTTAAAATAGTCAGGATTTTCAATTATAAAGTCTATTGCTTCCTTGTGATTCAATAACATAATAGCTTCATCCTTTGTTTTCCCGCTTGCAGTATGTTTTTCTTTTAAAAGAATTTCTGTTTCCAAAAGTGAGTAGGTGTTTCCTTCAATTTGAGATGATTTCCAACTCAAGTCAATAGCTAATCTCTCCATTTCTTTAGCCCATTGTAACTTATTTAGGCTTACTATTTTTTTCTCAAATGTAGATTTTACTGCTGCTAACTTTGAAATTTCATCATTTGAAAAAATTGAATTAAGTTGATCAAAAATCCTAAAAATATCAAAATTAAATTGTTGTAGAATATTTCTTTCATCAATTTCTTTTTCAAAATATTGAACTATATCAATATCTTTAAATAAATTGAAATGCTCAGACCATCGGTATTTTGTGTTTTTTCCTTTTCCTATTATTGTGATTTTTTCATTTTGTGAAAGTTGAGTAAGAATTCTTTTGACCGTTGCATATCCAATTAATCCATTAGACAGGTCAAAAATTTCCTTAGATGAACTATCAGGATGCTTGCCAATGATATCTAAAATAATATTTTCTTTTAAATTTTGCATTTAAAACTGTTTTGAGCTCACAAAGTTAATAAATAAAGCTCATATTTCTTATTTTTGAGCTCAATACTGTATAAAAATGAGCTTAATATTTTTTTATTAGTCAATTACACCGCTTCCAATCAATTCATCATTGAGGTACCAAGCGGCAAATTGACCTTGTGTGATGGCAGATTGAGCTTCATCGAAAAGGATGTATAGCCCATTGGATGATTGAAACAGTTGTGCTTGTTGCAAGGGTTGACGATAGCGAATACGGGCTGAAACATTTAAACTTTCATCTAGCTTTAATGCCAAATCAGGTCTAACCCAATGAATATCATTATTTTTAATAAAAAGTGCCTTTCTGAAAAGTCCCGGATGATTTTTTCCTTCGCCTACGTAAATAACATTTTCATTCACATCCGTAGCAATGACATATAAGGGTTCAACTGTTCCGCCCACATTCAACCCTTTGCGTTGACCAATGGTGTAATAATGCGCCCCTTGATGTTTTCCCATTATTTTCCCATCTGAAGGTTGGTAAATCGTTTTTTCAGAAAAAAAGACGTATTCACTCATTTTATCCGTAAATTTCGGAAGTGACTTTTGATATAGTTCTGAATTTTTATCAATTTGAATAATAAGCCCTTCTTTGGGTTTGAGTTGCGCTTGCAGAAAATCGGGCAAATGCACTTTTCCTACAAAACACAAACCTTGCGAATCTTTCTTTTCGGCTGTAACCAAATCTAATTCAGCCGCAATGGCTCTCACTTCGCTTTTTTGCAATTCGCCAATGGGAAATAGGGCTTTTGCCAATTGCTCTTGCGATAGTTGACATAGAAAGTAAGATTGGTCTTTGTTAAGATCTTTTCCGGCTAATAAAGTATAAATCTTTTTTCCATTTACTTCAGTTTCTCCTTTGCGCGCATAATGTCCGGTTGCCACAAAATCTGCACCTAAACCCAATGCAATATCCATAAAAACATCGAATTTGATTTCTCTATTGCAAAGCACATCAGGGTTTGGAGTTCTTCCGGCTTCGTATTCGGCAAACATATAATCTACTACGCGTTCTTTGTATTGTTCACTTAAATCAACTACTTGAAAGGGAATCCCCAATTTTTGGGCAACTAACAGAGCATCATTAGAATCTTCAAGCCAAGGACATTCTGTAGAAATAGTGACCGAAGTGTCGTGCCAATTTTTCATAAACAGCCCGATGACTTCATGCCCTTGCTGTTGCAAGAGATAAGCCGCTACACTGCTGTCAACGCCGCCGGAAAGTCCTACTATTATGCGCATTTGAAGTTAGAAGTATGAAGTTGGTTTTAAAAAGTTTTAAATTACCTATCTAAAGGTGAAAGTGCAAAAGTAAGGAATTCTAAAGAAATAACCTTACTGATTGTTATCGGGACATTTTGGTTTAATCCACGCCCTATGCGTCATGGTGTTCATTTCACTTTGTCCTATTTTCTGTATTTTCAAATTTTGTTAAGAAACGTATGCTGTTATGCTGTCTTGACTTTAAAATCCTTTTTTGACTCGTTTAAAGTAGAGACTTCAATGCGGTTCATAGATTTCTAAATATGGGTGGTCCAATTTTAAATGCGGGGGATTTATGCCTTAATGTGCAGGTTTTGCAGCAAAACAAGGACTATTTGTTTATGAAAGAGAATTTTGCCGTTGTTTTGAAGATGTAGATGTTTGAAAAAGGCTCACTCCAAAGGTCGATAATTCCATAGTACATACAAACCGCTGCCAAAGGTGAAGTTTATACTGAGCCTGCCTGCACAGAGCTTGCCGAAATGCCGAAGTGTTCAACACTGGCTTCATTGTGGGTGCTAAGCACTCAACGGAGTCTTAGATGTTGGCAGAAGTATTCGTTTTAGTATTAAAAATTGATTCCAAATCCAATATATAAAAGTGTCGGTTGTTTCTCGTTTTTTGTTTCATAAGACGATAAACTTGATTTTTCACTTGAATCATTTATTAAATTTAGGTATTGATTGACTTTTATTGACACAAATCCATTTTTATTTTCAGAAAGTGATATTTGCTTTTTTAATTGAACAAAAGTTCCAAAACTTAAATTGTTATAGTGTTCTTTTAAATCATACTCGTAAGATTTATTTAGTCCTGCGAAAGGATCATCATCGGGGTTATTATGAATAGTTTGAGAGTTTCCTGCTTTGGTTTCCCCTTTTTCTTTTGCAGTTAGAATTGCATTTGCAAAACTACCAATACCCACTTGAAAAGAATTGTTTTTACCAAATTTGTAATTATAACTTAAAGGTATTTGTATTTGATTTAAAGTTCTTTTCCCTTTCTCAGTTATAGGACCAATCGAGTTTTCCACCGAATAACAATCCATAGAAAAACCAAGTCCAAAATCAAAAGATTTTTTTTCATTCAGCAAATATTTAAGATTTGGTAAAATATAAAATCCAAAAGCCGTTGATGATTTTAAAATAGGGTTTCCTTCTGCATCCGAATTTGAAAGTTTACTCGTTTTTGGAATGGAAAGAGAGGAACCAAAAGAAATATCAAAACTTATTTTTTTTTCTTGTGAATTTGAGTTGATATAAAATAATAATAAGATTGGAATTAAGATATTTGATTTCATTTATTAATTGCTTTATGTTTTTGATAACGATTGGTGTAGGCGATGTGGCGGTGGAGTTAACACTTACGCTTAACAAAAGTACAAAAGTTTGGTAAATCACAAAAGTTTGTTTAGATGCTTTTACCGCCTTTATTGTGGGTGCTGCGCACCCAACGAAGCCTTAGATGTTAGGCAACTGGTGTTCTATTTTCCCTGTCATTATTCTGTCAATTTGCTACTTCGTTTCGGTCTGCGGTGCGTTGGGGTAGGCAAGCTCTTTGGCTGGTTTTGGTCGTGTGTTGGCTTTTTGTGCGACCAGCCAATGTGCTTGACTACGAAGCGTGGCTCATTCAATCTCTATTTTATCAATTTCCTTCATCAATCTATCTGTTTCTGATAATGCAACTATGATTTTCTGATAATGCAAAATATCATCAAATTCTAATTTCCTTTCTTTTCGGTCTTTTAGCCATTTTTGAGCTGGTTGATAGCCGCCAATATAGAAGTTCCAAGCGATTTCGGGAACATTGTCGAAATACTGCGTGTCGTTGATGTACACTTTTCCATTTTCGTATTTTGGTTTTACAACCACATTGTTTCCGTCTATCGGGTATTGTGTAATATATCGCTCAACAGTTGGGCTTTCCAATAAATGTATTTGCCGAATTTCTCCGCCTAACTTTACCAATCGCCAAAACGTGTCTTTGTCTTTTGGGTAAGGCACTCTCGGAAAATCAATTTTTAAAAACTCTTTGTATTTCTCTCGGTAGGTTGGCGAATGTAAAACGGCATAGATGTAATCTAAAATGTCTATGGGGGCAAAATCCCCCTCCTTCGGAGGGGTGCCTGAAAGACGGGGTGGTTCTTTTACCCCATACTCAGCAACAATATAACTTTCTAATGATTTCATCACAACATCCAAGTTATGCTTCACATCGTAATCCGAAATTCTATACATCTTCAAACCAAGACCCTCGAGGTATGCTTGTCTTTTTGCATCGTATTCTACTTTATCATCGTGACTGCTACCATCAATTTCAATAATTAAACCAAGGGTTTTTACATAAAAATCAACGATATAGTTTCCAATAATCCGCTGGCGATCAAAATCGATGTTGTAGAATTCTCTTTTGTGAACCTGTTGCCAGAAAAGCACTTCGGAAAGAATACCTGCTTTTCGTTTGTCTTTTAATAAATGCTTGAGTGCTGGATTATAAGGAAGGTTTTCAACAAAGTTGCGAATGATGGGGATGTTGTTGATATGAGTAATAATTTCATTCGGAATGGAAGTGCCCACCCTGTCCTGCGTAAGATCATCCGTAAGGGATAGATTGGCCACCCCGCCCTGCGGAAGTGCTTCCGTAAGGGATAGATTGACCACCCCGCCCTGCGGGCACCCCTCCAAAGGAGGGGAATTTTTCTCGGGGACGAAGTTTAAACATAGCCGTTCGGCTATTTGCTTTACAATTTCTGCGTTTAGGTTTGGTGTTCTTTCGTTTTTTTGTTCAATTGTTTGTTGTCCTTTGGTTTCGGGGTAGAGGTAGAGTGGGAAATTCATTGCATTTGACCCTGTAGTTCCAGAAAGCAGTATGGCTTCAGAAATCTTATCAGTAATAAATATATGCTTGTAATTATTATCTTGAAATGCTTTTGTCACCAATAATCCAATATTTTCTCTTTTTATATAATGTTGCATTATGTCAAATCTCCAACGCCATAATATTTTATTGTCAAAATAGGTAAATCTATTATCAAATGGACGATAAGAACAATTAACTATTTTTTCATCATCAAGAATAAAATTTGCTTTGTTTTTTAAAATAAATTCAGCATAATTTTTACCTAAATTGTATTTCGATTTTAATTCGTTTTCTGAAATTTCTTGTTTGATAAAATCGTTCAGCCTAATTTTTATTTTTGATTTATTGTCAGCAAAAGCAAATTCATCACCCATAGATACAATACCCGATACATTTTTTTTAAATACTTCATCTACTTTAAAGCCATCTTCATAATTACTTCTTCCTATATCATTTTTTGGAACAAAGAAGTAATTTGGCTTATTGTATTCTAGTTCTTTAAAATTAATATTCTTTAATGAGTTTTCAATCAAAAAGTCATATTTCATTTCTCGTTTACCATATAAATCAAAATGAAATACTTTACCTAATTCGTTTGCCTTTTTCTTTCCTGTTTTTACAAAAATGTTAATTGAAACACCTTGCATAATATCAAATACATTAACATCAGCACTTCCGTCAGGGGCAGTTTCTTTTTTCTTACTATTTCCGTGTAAGTCTATGGTATAAATTTTATCGTAGGCTTTGAGCAAATGCCAACGCATTCCTCGAAAAGTAGGATTATCTAAAAAACCGTGGGGATTGATGAATGCTAAAACTCCGCTTCCGTTTTTCTCAATGAAATGTTGTCCGTAACGCAAGAATTTTACATAGTCGTCATTCAGCCAATGTTTGCGTTCATTAAAATGAACTCCGTCAACATATTTGTAATCTTCAATGAGTTTACTAATCCACTCGCCATTATTTGAAGATATTCCACTGTATGGCGGATTTCCAATAACACACATTACAGGCGTATCTCTTTTTATGTGATTGGCTTCGTTTGCTTCGGTGCTTAACCAGTTGGCAAAAAGAGTTCCTGTGTCTTGGTGGTATTCTTCTAAACTGTTAGTAAGGTAAACTCTAATACGACCTCCCCCAACCCCTCCAAAGGAGGGGAGACTGGGTTTGTAGCCTGTTTCGGTAAGCAACAAATCAAGTTTTAAATGAGCCATTGCGTAACTTGCCATAAGCAACTCAAAACCATTAAGGCGAGGTAAAAGATGCGTTTCTACATAATTGCTCCATATACCTTGTTGTCCTTCAAACTTACGGTGAATGTGTTTGATTACTTCGGCTAAAAATGTGCCTGTTCCTGTGGCTGGGTCGAGTATTTGTACTTTGTGAACTTCTTGTTCTATCTTTTTGCCTTGTACGTCAACTTTTATTTTGGTTTTACTTGTGTCGGCAAGTCCTTGCGGTAAATCGAATTCGGTTTTTAAAATATCGTCAACGGCGCGAACAATAAAGTTTACAACGGGTGCAGGTGTGTACCAAACGCCACGGGCTTTACGCAATTTAGGGTCGTATTCGCTCAAGAATGTTTCGTAAAAATGGATGATTGGGTCTTCCATTTTCGTGCTTTTGCCATAGTTTTTCAAAATTTCTTCCACGTTGCAAGCGAGGAAAATATTTACCAAATCGTCCACTATCCATTTTATGCGGTCGTCAACCTCCAAACCTGCAATATATCCAAACAATTTTTTAAGAAATGGATTTGATTTTGGAATGAGCTCGAATGCTTCTTGACGGCTAAATGTGGGCAAAGTCGGGTCGTGATAACGAGCTGCAAACATTCCGTAAGCGATAGTTTGAGCGTACACATCGGCAAATCCTTTGGGTGTAATATCATGTATCAGAATTTGCTTAAAAGCGAGCATTTGGTCTTTCAGCGTGCTGTCTTCGCTGTTGTTTTCGT
The DNA here is from genome assembly GCA_020740485.1 of Polaribacter sp. Taxonomy (GTDB): domain Bacteria; phylum Bacteroidota; class Bacteroidia; order Flavobacteriales; family Flavobacteriaceae. Next base: position 22,957 of record DYMN01000012.1, read on the forward strand.
CGCTGGTCAATGCTTTTTCAATAACCTCAGAAAGAAGTCGAGCTTTGCCTGCCATCATTTCGGCAAGTTGTTTACTGCTTTTTATGGTTTGCCCAATGTGGGTGCAAAAGTCTTTTATGAAGTTTTCAAATCGGTCGAAATTCTCTGTTATTGGCTTTATAATCAACTCCCCTCCTTTGGAGGGGTTGGGGGAGGTTTCTCCAATTGCTATTTTGGTTACAAATTGTCCCTCACGATATAAATAAAAATCAAGATAATCGGTAAAAATCAAATTATTCAACGATGCTTTGTATCGGTCGAATTGCTCTTTATTTCCAGTCTTTTTTGCTCCTTCGAGGTCTTTGTCGCCAATGTCTTTTGCTTCAATAAAGCCAACTGGAATTTCTTTTTGGGTCACAATGTAATCAGGTGCTCCGCAACTCTGTCTTTTCGGTTCGTTGGTCGCCCGAATTGTTGGAACTAAACTTTCAATCAATTGTTGCAAGTCTCCACGAAAAGTATGTTCAGTCGCATTGCCTAACTTGTAGCGTTTATTTACGTTGTCTATGTATTGTTCTATTGTCATTTTCTAAATCCGTATCAAATAACTACAAATGTATCAATTTTTGCGGTGCGTTGGCAAAAAAACTGCTCTTTTGCAAGCTGAAGCATTAGCTTGTGTGTTGGGCTTGCAAATGTGCAGTTTTGTGTGTGGACTGTTCATTATATCGTTTTTCTTTTTCTGTCTTTAAGTAGCAAATTGTCTGCTGTGTCGTTTTTTTACACTTGGTGCCAACATCCCTATTTACGCATGTTCACTATTTCCTATTGCGCCTATATCCTGTTTTAGCCGTGTTGACGCATGTTTTAAATAGGTTATGGCGTCTTTATTTACTTTGGAAGCAGTACCTATCATTTTTTTAAAATACTATTTAATTGCTTTCTTTTAGCAAATGTAAAAAAATAAAATGAGACTACTCCATTTTTTTAGCTCTTGGTAAATTGCTTTTTTTAGTTGGTTTAGCTTTAATTTTTCTTATCCAATGTTTGCTCTATTTAACAAATATCACATAGATAATCTAAAGTTTACCTATTTTTGCACATCTAAAAACAATATCAATAAATAAAGAGTGCAATTTGAAGTTCCTAATGATGTTCTCTTTTTAACTTTCTCAATATTTACCAGATGTCCAAAAAAGATACAGACCATTTTACTAAAAATGCGAAAACACCGCTACGTACTGACGCCTTTGAATTATCCGACGCTGAAAAAATGGAACGTATTGAAAAAAATGTTTTCGATATGTTACAAACCTTGGGGATGGATATGACGGATGACAGTTTGCGCGACACTCCGAAAAGAGTAGCTAAAATGTGGGTAAAAGAAATATTTGCCGGTATTCATCCTGAAAATAGAACTAAAATTTCCGTATTTGAAAATAAATATAAATACGGCGAAATGCTGATTGAAAAAAATATTATGGTGCATTCCACCTGCGAACATCATCTATTGCCCATTGTTGGCAAGGCACATATTGCTTATATTTCTAACGGAACTGTAATAGGTTTGTCTAAACTCAATCGGATTGTACGACATTATGCCAAACGGCCACAAGTACAAGAACGGATGACGATTCAAATTGTAGAAGATTTGCAGCAAGTGCTCCATACCGAAGATGTAGCTTGTATCATAGATGCCAAGCACATGTGCGTGATCACGCGTGGCATTGAAGATGTAAACTCTAGTACGATTACAGCAGAATTTGGCGGAAAATTCAAACAACAGGATGTGCGTCAGGAATTTTTGGATTTGTTGAACTTAAAGTCTGATATAAACTTATAAGATTTAATGTAAAATTTTAAAAAGCAATTCTTTTAGCAAATCGCCTTGTTCTATATCTCGCGCCCCCACGCCCTTGCTTTGCATATCGGCTTCACGCAGAAAGCCAATCACTTGCGATACTTTTTTCATCGGATAGTTTTTTCCGGCTTCCATATAATCGCCTACAAAAAAAGGATTGACTTTGAGCAAACCCGCAATGGCGTTTTTGTCGTTTTTATTGGATAAGCTGTGGTATTGCAAGAGTTGGGTAAAAAAAGAATTGAGTAGCGAAATGGTTACCACTGTAGGATTGTTTTTTGGATTTTGAGCAAAATAGTTGATGATCTGATTGGCTTTTACAATATTTTTTGTGCCTATGGCTTTGCGCAATTCAAAATTATTAAAGTCTTTACTGATTCCTATATTTTCTTCAATATCTTGTGGCGTTATGGTTTTTCCTTTAGCAATGAGAATGAAAAGTTTGCCTAATTCATTGGCTATGCGGCTTAAGTCCGCCCCGAGAAATTCCACCAACATCAAGGCAGCTTTTGTTTCTATTTGGTAACCTTTGTTTTTTACATACGTGTTAATCCACGCAGGAACTTGATTTTCATAAAGTGGTTTGCTTTCAAAAAGCACCCCTACATTCGCCATTTTTTTAAAAACGGTTTTTCGTTTGTCAGGTGATTTGTATTTGTAGTTGAAAACAAGCACGGTAGAGGGTACAATATGATCCAAATAAGAATCCAATTGGTCAATGGTTCTTGATAAATCTTGGGCTTCCTTAATGATAATCACTTGTCGTTCAGCCATCATCGGAAAACGTTTGGCATTCGAAATAATCTCGTTTATTTCTACATCACGTCCGTATAAAACCATTTGATTAAATCCTTTTTCTTCTTCTTTCAAGAGATTTTTTTCAATATAATCCGATATTTGATCAATAAAATAGGGTTCATCGCCATATAGAAAATAGATGGGTTTTATAAAACCTTTTTTTATTTCACTGATGATATCTTCGTAAGTCATTATGTTTTAATTTGATAAATAAAAAATAAAAATTTAATTTTTGTTAGTTTAGCTTAGAAGTTAATCGCAATACTTACTCCGAGCATTTTATCATTTTTTACATTTATTAAAACTGGTTGCAATAGGATACTTGTGTTGTTTTTTTCTAAATCCTGATAAGCCAAGTTTTTAATTTTTGCTATTTTCACGGCATCAATAATGCTCCATAGCATACTTCCCCCTGCCATAAATAACCCTAAATATATGGTTTCTTCTCCATATCCTTGACCGAAGATATAATTTACTACTCCTTTTACTAAGATGCCGGCACCAATCAAATAAGTTGTTGTAAATAGTATACCTCTTTCCCCTTCATTGAGATAGTAATGACCTCCACCGGGTAGAAGGTAACTCAAAATCCCGGCGGCTACCGGACTGTATTTTTGGTCTTCCATTTTAGGGGAATAGTCAGTAATATGGTACTTATCTTTAATCATTTTGTACTTAATTTCCTGTCCGTATAGATTAAAAACTCCCCAGAAAATAACAAATAATAAAATTATTTTTTTCATTATTTTAAATATAGGTTATAAGTTCAAATGTAATTGATTTTTGTTTATCACCCCTAAAACTTTTCCTTTCATCTTTTGGCCAATAAAAGCTGAATTTTTTGATGAAGAAAGAATGTCTTTTTCGGTAAATTCCCATTCCGTATTCGGATCGAAAAGGGTAAAGTTGGCTGTTGTCCCTTCTGTAAATTCAGGGAGGGGAAGTTTAAATACAATCCTTGGATTTACCGTTATACAGTCTATAAAATCGTCTAATTCGATGATGTTATTGACTGCTCCGAAGAAGCTTTCCATGCCGATTGTTCCGTGTTTTGCATAGGAGAATTCTTTCTTTTTATTCTCAATATCCATAGGTTGGTGATCACTGGTTAAGAGGGCAATATTGCCATCTTTTACGCCTTTTTGCATTGCCTTGATGTCCTTTTCGCTTCGCAAGGGTGGATTTACTTTGTAATTACTATCGAATTCTTCTAATTGATGATCTGTGAGAATTAAATGATGTGCAGCCACACTGCAACTCACATTGAATCCTTTTTTTTGAGCATCTTTGATTAATTTTAAGGATTTTTCGGTGGAAATGGTTGGAATGTGCAATTTGCCTTCGGTATATTCTAAAAGATGTAGGTCGCGAACTATTTGTAATTCTTCACTCAACGAAGGACTTCCTTCAAATCCCAAACTCAACGTAAAGGCACTTTCGTTGGCTTTATTGCCATAGGAAGTACTTGTTTCTTGTGGGAAACTATACAATAAGCCATCAAAAGATTGCGCGTATAAAAGTCCCATTTTTAATAGATTGGCATTTTGAATAGGTTTTTTGTGGTCGGAGAAAGCAATAGCGCCGTTTTGCTTCATATCATACCATTCTGCCATGTCTTTACCCTCAGCTCCTTTGGAAAATGTTCCAATGGGATATACATCTGTGAGAGCAGATTGGCTCTTACTTTTCAAATAAATAACACCGCTTGCATCATCAATCATAGGTTGAGAATTGGGATTTAAAGCAATGGCAGTAAATCCGCTTGCAGCAGCTACTTTTAATCCGTTTTCCAAGGTTTCGCGTTCTTCCAAACCCGGTTCGCCAAAGGATACACTGCTGTCCATCCATCCCAGCGAAATGTGTAAATTTTTATGTGAAAAAACCTGAAAATTTTCCTTGTTTTCAATGGATTTATCAATTTTTTTAACAATGCCATTTTGAATAAGTAAATCTCTTTTTTTACGATGTAACGGATGATTTGGAGCAATAATTACAGCGGATTTGATGAGTAGGTTCATGGGTTTTGGTATTGGATGTTGGTACTGTTGATGTTATTGATGCTATTGATGCTATTGATACTTATTGATACTTGCACTGAGCGAAGTCGAAGTGTTGATACTATTACAGAGTTAAGAATATTTCTATTTTAACTTAATAACTTTGCAACTTTATGAACTTTATGAACTTTTTGACTTGCTACTCTTGGCTACATATATTTAATTAATCCTATTTCAATTAATAAAAATAGCAACGCTAAAATAACAAACCATTTAAAATAGGATAAAACATTTTGGGTGTCGCTTACTTGATTTAATGCTTGCGGAACATTGTTGTAATATTCGCCGGCGTTGATTTCATTTTTGGTCCAATATTGCATTTTGCTTTCGGATTTAGGTGTATTAAATGCCAAAGTTTCAATAATATGTTCTTTGTTTTTTACACTGAAAAATCCGGTTGAATTTGGTAATTCATCGGTGATGAGCGTCACGAAATCAGGATGAATTTGCTGTTGTGGAATTATATTTTCTGTTGTTGATACCAAATGGAGTACTTCATCTTTTTGCAATGGAACTTCAACGGGAATTTCATTGATTTGTCCGATGCGATAACTCAATTGATTTTGTAATTTACTCAATTTAGCCATATTGTAAAATACAGGCACTACTAATGGAGAATTGATAAAATTTGAATTTTTAATGTTTAATGGGGATGCAAACCAGTAAAATTTTCCTTTTCCGACATTGAATTGAGTGATAAAACCCGATAAATCTTCAAAACTCAAGGCTTGTAAACCCGTATTAGAAACGGATTCAAACACTGTATTGCTGGCAGGATATTGAAAATTGGATACTTGCTTTTCGAATACATTTTGAAACAACGGGTGTTCAAAATGAATTTTATTGATAAGTAAACTGTCTTTTTTTTGTTGTGATATTTTGCTGATATTAAGCAAGGTAAAAAATGTATTGAGATTTTCCATTGAGCTATCTTCTCTTGGAATCAAAGCCAAACTTCCTCCATTTTTGACAAAGTCTAAGAAGGAAGACATTGCATTTTCGGGGATTTCCTTTACTTCATTTATAACTACCAAAGTGTTGTTTTTCAATAAATCAGCGGAAACTTCCTTGATGGTTTTTTGCGTTAATTCAAATTCGTTATCGGTGTAAATTTTATTGAGAAAACCGGGCGCCTCGGTGATGACCAGAACAGGTGTTTTTTGCAATTCTTGAAAGCTGATATTATAGGAGTTGTCAAAAATAAATGCATCCTCATAATCTAATTCTATTTTTACCTGCTTCAAATTTCCGGTTACTTGCAATTGGGTTTCGATAGATTGATTTTCAGGAACTAAAATGCTGGTTTTAGCGAGAATAATGGCATTTTGTTTGGCGCTAATATTAATGTTTGCTGCTTTTTTACCTTGATTATGCAGCTTGATGGTAAGGGTTTTATTTTCCATATTCTCATCGCTCACATAAACGGTGTCTATGCTTAAATTGATGTCAAACTTAGGTTGAAGTTGAATAAAATCAATTTTTAAATCAGTAGGTTTTGGAAATTCGGTTTGGGAATCATTTTTTTGTAAATCTGAAATCCAAAAAAGCTTGTGATTGGCATTGGGGAAGAGTTTAAAATGCTGTTGGGCTTTTAAAATTATATCACTAAGACTTTCGGTTTTGCCACTATATTTGATTTCTTTTAGGGATGCTTTTAAAGCATTTTTATCTAATTCTGTCCAAAAATTATCATGAGTCATTAAAGCAAAATTTCCTTTTTCGGGTAGGTTTTCAACGATGTTTCTAACAGCTTGTTTTAATAATTCACCTTCACTCCCGTGGGATTGCATACTTAGAGAATTATCCAAATAAAAAATAATTTCCCAATCTTTAGAGGTGTCATTTTTTGAAAAATAAGGCTGAGCAAAGGCAATGATGAGCGCTGCTAATGCTAATAATCTACTCAATAATACCAAATATTTTTTGAGTTTGGAGCTTTTTCGGGTTTGGAGTTCTAATTGTTTTAAAAACTTAACATTAGTAAAAGGCACTTTTACAAAGCGCTGTAATTGAAATAAATGAATTAATATCGGGAGGAGCAGTGCAAAAAGAGCATACAGTATTTCCGGATATTTAAAATGCATAAAAATTACAATTTACGATTTACGTTTTTAGTTTTAAATAGGTGGTTGAGCGAAGTCGAAACCACGATTTACGAATTTAGAATTTAGAATTTCGCTTCATTCATTTTCAAACAAACAGCATTGCACAACATTCATCACCCTACATTCATCATCCGCTTCAACTCATCAACTTTACAATTTGTTTTCTGTCAGGACCTACTGATACGTAAGTCATTTTTACGTTTAGATATTTCTCGATAAACTGAATGTATTCCATCAATTCTGCAGGAAATTCAGAGGGTTCTTTAACTTCGCTTAAATCTTTATGCCAGCCTTTGAGTTCTGTATAAACGGGTTGAAGTAGGTCATCATCTATAGAAAATGGGAAATGGTTGATTTCTTCACCATTGTATTTATAGGAAGTACATACTTTCAGGATATCGATACCGGAGAGTACATCGGCTTTCATCATCAGTAATTGGGTGACTCCATTGAGTTGAACGGCATATTTTAAAGCCACTAAATCCAACCAACCACAACGGCGTTTTCTGCCTGTAGTTGACCCAAATTCATTGCCAATTTGGGCTATTTTTTCTCCGATTTCATCAAATAACTCAGTAGGAAATGGGCCGGAGCCTACGCGCGTGGTGTAAGCTTTCATAATGCCAAAGACTTCTCCTATTTGGTTGGGCGGAACACCCAGACCGGTGCAGGCGCCTGCCGCAGAAGTGTTGGAAGAAGTAACAAAAGGATAAGTACCAAAATCAATATCCAATAATGTACCCTGTGCTCCTTCAGCTAAAATCTTTTTATCCTCAGCCATAGCTTGATGCATATACTGCACACTGTCAATAAAAGGAAATTGTTTTAAGGTTTCAATTCCTTCAAAAAATGCCTTTTCCAATTCCTGCATATCGTAGTCTAACTTTACGTTGTAATGGGTGAGCAGGTTGAGATGTTTTTCTTTTAAAGCAATATATTTTTCCATCCACTCGGGATGTTCCATATCACCGACCCGCAAGCCATTTCTGCCGGTTTTATCCATATAAGTTGGTCCGATTCCTTTGAGTGTAGAACCGATTTTAGCTTTCCCTTTACTGACTTCGCTGGCTGCATCAATCAAGCGGTGCGTAGGAAGGATGAGATGTGCATTGCGCGAAATGACTAATTTTTCGGTAATATTAAGATTGAAAGGAAGTAAGTTTTCTATTTCCTTTTTGAAAATACTCGGATCGATTACCACTCCATTACCGATGATATTCATGGCTTTATCGTGAAAAATTCCCGAGGGAATGGTGTGCAGTACGTGCTTATGACCATTGAAAACCAAAGTGTGTCCGGCATTGGGACCGCCTTGAAAACGGGCTATGACATCATGTTGTTCTGTAAAGATATCGACGATTTTGCCTTTGCCTTCATCGCCCCATTGTAAGCCTAACAATAAATTGATTTTACTCATGATTTTTGATTTTGGTGCCGTAGAATAAGAGAGAATGTTTGTGGATTTTAACGTTAAATACTTGTTCTATAGTTTTTTTGATATTTTCAATTCTGGGGTCGCAAAATTCAATGACTTCGTTTGTGTCTTCAATAATGAGATGATCATGTTGCTTGTCAAAATAAGATTTTTCGAAATACGCTTGACTTTTTCCAAATTGATGTTTACGAACCAAGCCACAAGATTGCAAAAGATCTATGGTGTTATAGAGAGTGGCTTTACTCACACGATAGTTTTTGCTTGTCAAAACGTCAAACAAGGTGTCAATATCAAAATGTTCCAGATTGAGGTAAATCTCTTGTAATATGGCATAACGTTCCGGTGTTTTGCGGTGTTCGTGAGTTTCCAGATAGTCTGTAAAAACCTTTTCTACAATATTGTAATCTTTTAGTTTTGACATTAAAAATGAATTTATGGTTTTTAAAACCGGCAGTTTAGTTTTCAGCACAATAATTTTTACAAAATTAAAAAACAATATCAGAAAAACTGAAGGGTAAAAGAAAAGTAATCAAAAGTTTTAAACATTTTTATATTTTTGTAGTTTGAAACGGTAGCTCAAATTAGCCTATTTTTATTGTAAAATGCAAATTTAAGAGTTCAATATGCCAAGTGTAACATCAAACAAAAATAATTTTAATTCCTTAAATTCTTAAGTGTTTTCGAGAAGAAAACATCAAATGAATGTTTGCAAATGGAAGCACAGTTTTGAGATTCTAAAAATGATCATTGTCTTTAATGACGGGCTGTTGGAACCCAAGTAAATTGAGGATAGTAGAAATGCACTTGCGAATGTCAGGAAATATTCAATAACACAACAACATAAATCAATAATGAACAAATTAGCTGTAATAGCACTAGGCGGAAACGCCATTACCAGAGGAGAGGAAAAAGGGACGATAGAAGAACAATATAAAAATTCAAGAGATACCATTTATAATTTAATTTATTTGATTAGAGATGGTTATAACTTAGTAATCAGTCACGGCAATGGTCCACAAGTTGGAAATATTCTGTTGCGCAATGATGCAGGAGAAGAAATTTATGATATTCCTCAAATGCCTTTAGATGTTTGTGTAGCGGATTCACAAGGCGGTATAGGTTATATGTTAGAAAAAATGTTGCGCAACATATTAAAAGAAGAAGGGATTGATAAAGAAGTAGTTACATTAGTAACCCAAGTAATTGTTGATAAAAACGATCCTGCTTTTCAAAATCCGACCAAAAGAGTAGGGAAGTTATACGATAAAAGCAAAACCGATGAAATGGCTGCCAAAAAAGGTTGGGTTTTTAAACCCAATTCTGCTAAAGATGACAAATGGCGTCGTGTGGTGCCTTCACCGGAACCTAAAGATATTATGAATGTTAAAATCATCAAAGAATTGGTAGATAGAGGGACGATAGTCATTGCATCAGGTGGTGGTGGAATTCCTGTATATTATGACGAACAGGGAATGATTCAATCCCTTGAAGCTGTGATTGATAAAGATGCAGCATCTTCATTATTAGCCAACAAAATCAAAGCCGATGAATTCTACATCTTGACCGATGTTCCTTACGTTTTTTCTAATTTTGGGAAACCCAATCAGCAAATTGAAGAGTTTTTGACCAAAGAACGTATCGTACAATTAATGGCAAATGGCGAATTTGGGGAAGGAAGTATGTTGCCCAAAATAAAATCCGCATTAAAGTTTGTCGAAAACGGCGGTGAAAAAAGCGTAATCACCGAAGCAAGTAAATTGGAGGACCGAAAATTTGGCTCGAGAATAACTTTAAATTAAAGGATCTATACTTCAATAAGCTCAGTAAATAATTATAAATAAACACAGAACAACAAACAACAAACACTCATGGCTTACAACATAAGAAATCGCAACTTTTTAAAACTTTTGGACTTTTCGTCCAAAGAAATCAAGTTTTTATTAGACCTTTCTGCTGATTTGAAAAAAGCAAAATATGCAGGAACTGAAGTACAAAAACTCAAAGGCAAAAACATAGCCCTTATATTTGAAAAAGCATCTACGCGCACTCGTTGTGCCTTTGAAGTAGCTGTAAACGATCAAGGCGGCAATGTAACCTATCTCGGACCTTCAGGCTCTCAAATTGGTGCTAAAGAATCTATGAAAGATACCGCTCGCGTTTTAGGACGCATGTATGACGGCATTGAATACCGCGGATTCGGACAAGATATCGTCGAAGAATTAGGAAAATATGCAGGCGTTCCCGTATGGAACGGTTTGACCAATGAATTCCATCCCACCCAAATTCTCGCCGATTTCTTGACGATGATGGAACATACGGATAAACCCTTACATCAAGTAAAATTCGCTTATCTGGGTGATGCTCGCAACAATATGGGAAATTCATTGATGGTAGGTGCAGCCAAAATGGGGATAGATTTTCGTGCAGTAGCCCCAAAAAGTTTACATCCTGAAGCAGCATTGGTAGCTCTATGCAGAGAAATTGCCAAAGAAACCGGAGCTAAAATCACTTTGACCGAAAGTGTGGCAGAAGGGGTGAAAGATTGCGATTTTCTCTATACGGATGTGTGGGTTTCTATGGGTGAACCGGCTGAAGTTTGGGGAGACAGAATCAAATTATTGTTACCTTACCAAATCAATAAAAAAGCAATGGAACTCACCGGAAATCCAAAAGTGAAATTCATGCATTGTTTACCCGCTTTCCACAATCGTGAAACCAAAGTAGGAGAGGAGATATACCAAAAATTTGGTATTGAAGCGATGGAAGTTTCCGAAGAAGTCTTTGAAAGCGAAGCATCTATCGTATTTGATGAAGCTGAGAACAGATTGCATACCATCAAAGCTATTATGGTAGCCACTTTGGGTAGTTAAATATAAAGAGGTCAGTTTAAAAACTATTGTTTTTGGGCTAAAGCCCGATAAAGCTTGAATTTCAATAGCCCCGCCCTTAAGGTCGGGGCTTTTGGTATATGCGATATTCAGGGCTTTAGCCACATTAATAAAAATTAGGGCACCTTTTTAAATCGAACTCGAAAAAGATTTAACCATTTTTTTATATATAAATTATTATTTTCAAAAAAAAGTGTAGTTTTGCTTAAAATCAATAAAAATGAACACTCAAAATTTCGCATTTCCGTTAATAGGGGATCAAGCACCAGCTTTTAAAGCCCAATCTACACAAGGTCCAATCAATTTTCCTGAAGATTACAAAGGGAGTTGGGTAGTTTTGTTTTCACATCCCGCCGACTTTACACCCGTTTGTACTACTGAATTTATTGCTTTTCAGGACTTACACAAAGAATTTGAAGCGCGCAATGCCAAATTAATAGGATATAGTGTTGATGGAATTCATTCGCACATTGAATGGCTGAGAAATATTGAAAAAAACTTTAAAGTTACAATCAAATTTCCTTTAATAGCAGGACAACATGTGGCTGAAAAATACGGAATGATACATCCAAATGCAGATTCCACAGCAACTGTTAGAGCTGTTTTTATCATTGCACCTCAAGGTACGGTAGCAAGTATTATGTTTTATCCGTTGTCCAACGGTAGAAATATTTTTGAGATATTGAGATTGATTGATAGTTTACAATTGAGCTACAACCATCAAAGAGCTACTCCGGCTAACTGGCCTCATAATCGGATCTATAAAGAAAAAGTAATTGTTCCTCCTGCTTCAACTATGGAAGCTGCTCAAGAGGTATTGTCTAAAAATACAGACGCAAGAGACTGGTATATAATTACTGAAGATAAACCCCTTTAAAATTAAATTAATGGATTTAAAATACTTAGATAATATCAATATTGCCAAAGAAAGCATAAAGGTTTGGCTCTCCAATTTGGAACAGTTGAACTTTGGTAATCAAATGTTTGCTAAAGCCAATGAATTTGATAGAAATACTACCGAATTTGCAAAATGGTATTATGGTGAAGGGCAAACATTTAGTAGTTTTGAATCTTTTGAAATTTTAGAAGGTTTTTACAATGATATGTATGATGGTTTTTCGAAATATATGCAAATATTTGAAGGGCCCCTAAAAAAGTCTCTATTTTCAAATGCAAAGGAAAAAAGACAAAATCAGTTAGAAGAGCTTTACAACGATATCAAACAAAAAGGAAGAAAACTATTAAAGTCTATAGAAATATTTGATGAGAAGCTAAAGGTGTCCCCTCTTTTTAATGATTCTTTTACCAATACAAATGATTTTAACTTCCAAGATGAATTGAGGGTAGAAGAAAAGGATAGTAAAGATTTAAATGATTTTTTCAATGTTGAAACACCTGCGGATAAAAAAATTGATAATGAATTAGCAGATACAGTTTCTTTAATGCAGCAGTTTTTTGATTTGCAGCCTGAACCAAATGAATTGGATATGAAAGGCCTAGATGCTAATCAATCAAATAATGATGATTTGAATAGTTTTGAAAATTTTATAAATGCGAATCAAGATTTTAAAATAATTAATCCAGATAAAACCGAAGAAGTTGCTCCTACTGCACCATCTAATGGAACAATTGATGACATCTCTATATTAATAGATGAACAAGTAAAGCTAAAACTTAATGCTGAAATGGAGAAGTTAAAGCAAAAAATAGAAAAAGAGTTGTTAGAAAAAATGAAAAATAATATGAAGACGCAACAACAAGACAACACTATACCTATTTTAAAAAATACAGAACCGATTTCAAAAGAGCCGGAAATAAATAGAGAAGAAGAAAAAATCAACATTAAACCTAAAAGTGATGAAATTGATTTAGATGAAGAAATTAGAAGAATATTGAGTTAAAATCTCACTTTTAATGATGTTTTGAAACATATAAATCAATAATAAACCAACAATTGAATTAACATAATATAGATGACTTTAAACTATATTTGGATTGGCTTCTTTTTGATTGCTTTTGTGGTCGCATTGGTTAAACTGATTTTTTTTGGTGACCTTGAAGTTTTTAAAAATATAGTAGATGCTTTATTCGATCGAGCTAAAACCGGTTTTGAGTTGTCCTTAGGTTTGGTGGGTGTTATGACCCTCTGGATGGGCATCATGAAAATAGGAGAGAAGGGAGGCGTAATTCAAATTCTCTCGCGTTGGCTGAGTCCGTTTTTCACCAAATTATTTCCTGAGATACCCAAAAATCATCCCGCTATCGGTTCTATGATGATGAATATGTCTGCCAATGTGCTTGGACTTGACAACGCAGCTACTCCCTTGGGGCTGAAAGCCATGAAAGAATTGCAAGAAATCAACCCACAACCCGATACTGCAAGTAATGCTCAAATAATGTTTTTGGTGCTCAATGCCTCGAGTTTGACTTTAATACCCGTAAGTATACTCGCCTTACGTGCTACCGCCGGTTCAGTGAATCCAACCGATATTTTTGTCCCTATTCTAATTGCTACTTTTTTTTCTACTTTAACGGGATTGGTAGTAACCGCCACCATTCAAAAAATCAATTTAATTAACAAAACCGTACTTTTATATTTAGGGACAGCCACCTTGATGATATTGGGATTGATATTTTATATCCAATCGCTACCAATGGAGCAAGTGAGTGTGTTTACCAATTTATTGACTAATATTATTTTATTAGGTGTTATTGTGACGTTTATAACAGTGGCACTATTTAAAAAAGTAAATGTTTACGACGCATTTATCGAAGGAGCCAAAGGCGGATTTGAGGTGGCTGTAACCATCATTCCCTATCTAGTAGCTATGTTGGTGGCGATTGGGGTTTTTAATGCTTCCGGCGCTATGGAGTGGTTGATGCAGGGATTGCGCAATTTCTTTGAAATGTTCAATATGGATACCCGATTTGTTGAAGGATTGCCTACAGCGCTTATGAAACCGCTCAGCGGAGGAGGCGCACGTGGCTTGATGGTCGAAAGCTGGGGTGAAGGAGGTAAATTGGTAGATAGTTTTGTGGGACATCTCACCTCCATTATCCAAGGGTCAACAGAAACCACTTTTTACGTGATAGCGGTCTATTTTGGGTCAGTCAATATCAAAAAAACCCGTTATGCAGCCGTTGCCGGATTAATAGCCGATTTAGCAGGTGCAATCGCAGCCATTTGGGTAACTTATCTATTTTTTGGTGGATTGAGTTAGTAGATTAGTAGATTAGCATATCGTAGTGAAACGAAGATTCCGTAAAGCGGGATTAGCAAATTAGCAGAATAATCTAAAAACTTATTAACCCATAAATCCCCCGCTTTACGGGTTCTGATAGACCAGTCAAACCAAAGGTGTGGCATCGGAATCACTACGTTCAGCCCAATAATCAATAACCAAATTAACCAAACCCATGAACCGCTGCAAATGGCTTAATCAAGACCCTATCTACATTCAATACCACGATGAAGAGTGGGGCGTTCCCGTTTATGATGATTACAAACTCTTTGAATTTCTGATTTTGGAAACCTTCCAAGCAGGATTGAGTTGGTTTACGATACTAAAAAAAAGAGAAAACTTTCGCAAAGCCTTCGCCGAATTTGATTATGACCAAGTAGCCCTTTTTGATGAAAATAAAGTGCAAATTTTATTGCAAGACACCGGAATTATCCGTAATCAGTTGAAGGTTAGAGGAGCTATTGCTAATGCCGTCGCATTTCAAAAAGTGCGAAAAGAATTTGGCTCTTTTTCCGAGTATATTTGGAATTTTGTAGATGGAAAACCCATCATCAACCATTGGAAAGATATTAAAGAAGTTCCTGCCACCACTCCTTTATCCGACTTAATTTCAAAAGACCTAAAAAAACGCGGTTTTAAGTTTACAGGAAGTACAGTGATCTATGCACACATGCAAGCCACAGGAATGGTGAATGACCACACGATGGATTGTTTTTTGAATAAAGTCAAAATTTAAAAAGTTGAGCAATAGCAATTCCGATAATAAGTAGAACCAGTTAGTGTTTAATTCAATTTAATTTTGCGTAAGCAAAAAACCTAAGGTGATCTTATGTATCTTAAGTGGTAAAAAAATTTGCGTAAATCTGTTTAATTCTTGTTATCTGTGTTCCATCCCTCGCCACCTTAGCAAATATTATTGATTGTGCGAAGAAGAAAGAGTAATTTTATTGATAAAAAAACCCTTTAGCCATAAAGACTAAAGGTTTTATATTGTTAGTATTAGGTTGAGATTTACAATTTGATAGTAATACCCAATTTTCCTCCTGTAACAACACTTCCACCATTTAATTCTAAATTCACTCCCATTTTGTCAGAAAAATAGTATCTCGCACCGATTTGTCCGCCAAATGATAATCCTCCAGCATAGCCACCGTTATACGTACTATCATAATCTGTTTTAACATTTACAATGTAATAACCCAATGTTGCTCCCGCATACACATCCCATGGCTCTGGAATACTTAATAGCTCGTTGGCATGATAGTTGGCAAATGCCCCAACTCCAATTACAGAATATTTATAATTGTAATCGACATGATTTTCGGAAAAGCTTCTGTAGGAACCTTCAACTCCTCCTGAAATAACATCAGAAAATCCGTATTCATAGTTAGCATACACCGGAATACCCCAGCCTGAAAGTCCTACTCCTAAATTAACTTGCGAATCACCTTTGGTAATAACTTGGGCATTTAAAATAAAACCCATTGATAAAAAAAAGAAGAATAAAATTGATTTTTTCATGTTAAATTAAATAATATTAAAGTTAATAAAAAAAATTGAATGTTGATTTCCTTGCATTCGAAGACAAAGAAACGAAATTTTTGATTATATCCTACAAAAGTGAATGTAGAATATTTGCTACTTTTTAGCTTATCTTTTTAATCTAAATAACCTATTATCTCATCCGCAATAGATAAACACGCCGTGGCAGCCGGCGATGGTGCGTTGAGCACGTGAATGTTATTTCCCTTGACTACTATTTTAAAATCATCCACCATAGCGCCGTTTTTATCAATAGCTTGCGCTCTGATGCCTGATTTAGAAATGATTAAATCATCCATTTCGAGTTGGGGCATTAATTTTTGTAATTCGCGCACAAAGAGTTTCTTGGAAAAAGCCCGCTTGTACTCATCAATTCCTTTGCGCCAAAATTTGAAGAATAATTTCCAAGTCCCACTATAAGTCAAGGCTTCAAAGGTGTCTTTGAAATTAAATGCCGTTTTAGAATATTTTTCTCTTGCAAAAGTAAACACGGCATTGGGTCCGCATTCCACTGTACCGTTGATCATTTTGGTAAAATGAACACCCAAAAACGGAAAATTAGGGTCGGGAACGGGATACACTAACGTTTTGATTTTGTGTTGTTGCTCGGGTTTAAACTCATAATAATCTCCTCGAAAACCTACGATTTTCAAATCTTCATGCGCATGGTCTTTTTCAGCATTGCGGTCGCTTTGTAAACCGGCGCAGAGAATCACTTTATCGGTGGTAAAAACACCTTGAGAAGTAGTAATCTCTTGCTTTCCTTCTTTTGTGTGACTCGATAAATACTCACAATTCAAAATCAATCTTGATGCCGGATTAAGCGCGTGTATCAAATCAGCCATCTTTTGATTGGCAGCCACATAATCAATAATTCCGGCGCTGGGCACTGTTATTCCTTTTACACCCACAATATAAGGTTCAACGGCTTTTATCTCCTCCGCATCGATGTATCGAATGCCCGATGTTTGATTTTCAATACCGCGATTGTAGATATTTTCTAAAGCGGGAATTTCAGCTTTGGTAGTAGCTACAATTATTTTGCCGCATACTTCATACGGAATGTTATATTTCTGAGCGAAATCCAACAATTGTTCACGTCCGATACGACAATTTTCAGCTTTATAAGAACCGGGTTTGTAGTAGATTCCCGAATGAATCACACCCGAATTTCTTCCGGTTTGATGCTTCCCGATACGGTCTTCTTTTTCTAACAGGGCAATACTTTTTTCGGGAAACTTCAATTGTAGTTTATAAGCCGTAGCGGCTCCCACAATGCCGGCACCCACCACGATGTAGTCAAAAGAATTAACTGACATATTTTGTTTTTTTCATGAATAATAAGGCGATAAATCCGGCTAAGAAAAACAACATCAACACCAAAACCGAAGTGCGCATGGAGCCGGTTTGACTGACTAAAAATCCGAAAGAGGCTGTACCTAACACAATAGCTAATTTTTCAG
The DNA here is from genome assembly GCA_020740485.1 of Polaribacter sp. GTDB lineage: Bacteria > Bacteroidota > Bacteroidia > Flavobacteriales > Flavobacteriaceae. The sequence continues at coordinate 40,327 of DYMN01000012.1, forward strand.
TAACGTCAAAGAAACTGAAATAGGTAGCAGTGTCCACCGTGTCTTCAGGGATGAGTTTAGCATAAGTACTTCGAGCTAAGGTTTGGGTGGCGCCCAATACCAAACCGAGAAATCCGCCTAAAGTATAGAAATACAAATTGACATTGGGATGTTCGCCCGGCAATAAATAGGCAGAAAAACTCACTAATACCCATATTATTAAGGTAATTTTTAAAGTGAAAATATTGCCGTATTTTTCTGAAATTCTGGAAAATACAAAGGCACCTATTATGGCTACCAATTGAACTAATAATATAGTGATGATCAAATTGGAAGTAGGTAAATGCAACTCCTCATCGCCAAATTTACCGGCTAATACGATGATGGTTTGAACTCCGGCACTAAACAGGAAAAAGGAAATTAGAAATAGCTTTAAGGCTTCTTGGTTTTTTAATTGCCGCAACACCTCTCTCAATTCTCTATAGCCTTTGAAAATAAAATTTCCTTTCGGCTTGCGATGGTGTACATTGAGCGGTAAATGATAAAGGGTATATTGTGCAAAAAGAATCCACCACAATCCGACAATGACAAATCCTAATCTAAAAACAATGCTCGGAGCAGTTTCACCTTCAGCCAGTGCATGGTCTGTAAATCCGTACCATTCCGGATGCATGATCATAGTGAGTATAAAAAGCAGAAGAAATACCGATCCCGAATAACCAAACATAAATCCTTTGGCACTCACACGGTCTTGATCTTTCGGGTATGCTACTTCAACTAAAAAAGCGTTGTAAAAAACAATACTTCCCCAAAAACCGATGCTTGCCAGTATCGCAAATAAAATTCCTATCCACAAGGTTTCTTTGCTTTCAAAAAAATAGAGGCCCATTACAGATAGCGAACCTAAATAGAGAAAGAATTGTAAAAAGCGCTTTTTGTTTCCCATATAATCCGAAATACTCGAAAGAATGGGGGAGAGAGAGGCTACCATCAAAAAAGAAAAAGAAAGCACATAAGTGTAAAGCACTGTGTTAGTCCACTCTGTGTTGAGAAAATGGACTTTTGCCCCTGCACCACCGGTCACACCGCCATAATAGAGCGGAAAAACGGCAGTAGTGATTACTAAGGGATATACGGAATTTGCCCAGTCATAAAAAGCCCAAGCGTTGATGAGTTTTTTGTCGCCTTTTTGATACATAGGAGCAAAGATAAAATATTTTTCGCTATTTTTGGGCGAGATTATTTAAATATATGCAAACCAACAATAGATTTTTAGCCCTCGATATTTTCAGAGGAATGACCATTGCCTTAATGATTATTGTAAATACGCCGGGTAATTGGGGTTCAACTTATGCCCCTTTACTTCATGCAGATTGGAATGGCTTTACACCTACCGATTTGGTTTTTCCTTCCTTTATGTTTGCAGTAGGAAATGCCATGAGTTTTGTTATGCTCAAATGGAGTAAAATGGCCCAAAGTCAAGTGTTTTTTAAAATATTGAAGCGAGCTTTTATCATTTTTATCATTGGGTTTTTAGGATACTGGTTTCCATTCTTCTATTTAGATGAGAATCGAGAATTTGTTTGGAAATCATTTGAAGCTACACGTGTCTTTGGCGTTTTACAACGCATTGGTATTGCCTATGGCATTTCCGGATTTGTTATTTATTTTCTGAAACCTAAACAAATAGTGTATCTCAGTATTGCCATTCTTTTGAGTTACGCATTGATTTTAGGTTTTTATGGAAATTGGGATATGGCAAACAATCCGGTTCGCAACCTCGATTTATGGTTAGTTGGCGAACGTCATATGTATGTGGATAACGGAATCAAATTTGATCCCGAAGGATTATTGAGCACTTTACCATCAATTGTAAATATTTTGGCGGGTTTTCTATCGGGAAAATATATTCAAATACATGTGAAAAATTCTTTTGAAGGGTTAGCCAAAATGATGTTGGTAGGGTTTGCGCTGCTGGTTATTGCTTTTATGTGGAATTATCAAATACCAATCAACAAAAAAATATGGACAAGTTCTTATGTGTTGCTTACAGTGGGATTGGATTTATTGATATTGGGTGCTATTATTTATTATTATGACTTTAGTAAAAAAACCACAGGTAGTTTTTTCTTTCAAGTTTTAGGTAAAAATCCATTGGCAATATACGTTTTATCAGAGTTATTGGTCGTAGTACTTTATATGATTCAAATAAATAATAAATCTTTATATGCTTGGATCTATGAAAATATATTCAGTAATATAGGCGCCTATTTGGGTTCGTTTTTATTTGCCGTATCCTATATGCTATTGTGTTGGTCAGTAGGTTATTGGATGGATAGACGAAAGATATACGTTAGAATATGAAATTTCATTTAGCAAAAAATATTTACAAGAATAGAAATTCTAATTGTATTTAAAAAAATGGGAATATTCGATTTTGTTATCACAAGCATCGGAGCTTTTTTTTATTGGATGCTTTCGGGATTTAAAGGTGCTTTTAATGACTACATGACCGGACCTGATAAATACACTTGGAAAAGTACAAGAAACTTAATAACAGGATTTCTTATATTTTTATTAATAGCTAATTATGTTTTGAAAGCTTTTTCAATTGATTTATGGGGTTTTTATAAAAGAGGAAGATATTATTAGTAAACCTCAAAAAAATTTAAGTTACACTTTTTTCAACTCTCGCCCACGCCAATTTGAAAATCACGACGTGGCGTGAGCGTGATTTTCAAATTGCGGGTTCCGATAGCTATCGGAATCACTATCGCTCAACTTATACCTTTAGGTCGCAGAGCGCAGTCGAAGCGTCGGTCGCTGAGCGCAGTCGAAGCGTATTCTATTCCATCATCAAATACGCCTTGATAAATGCATCTAAATCGCCGTTCATCACTGCATCTACATCGCTGGTTTCATAATTAGTTCGCACGTCTTTAACCAATTTGTAGGGTTGCATTACGTAATTGCGGATTTGCGAGCCCCATTCAATTTTCTTTTTTCCGGCTTCTATTTCGTCGCGTTTAGCCATTTTCTTTTGTAATTCTATTTCATACAACTGCGATTTTAACAACTGCATGGCTTTTTCTCTGTTGTCTAATTGTGAACGAGTTTCTGAATTGGTAATGCGGATTCCGGTAGGTAAGTGGGTCAATAAAACTTTGGTTTCCACCTTGTTCACATTCTGACCGCCGGCACCACTACTTCGGGCAAAATCCCAAGTGATGTCTGCCGGATTGATTTCGATGTTGATAGATTCATCTGCCAACGGATACACATAGACTGAAGCAAAACTCGTATGACGTTTGGCGTTAGAATCAAACGGAGAAATGCGCACCAAACGATGCACCCCGTTTTCTCCTTTGAGATAGCCAAATGCATATTCGCCGTCTATTTCTATGGTTACCGTTTTGATACCGGCAACATCACCGGCTTGGTTGTTGAGTTCGCGCACCTTAAACCCTTGACGACTGCAATACATCAAATACATTCTATAGAGCATTTCTGCCCAATCGTTACTTTCGGTTCCGCCGGCGCCTGCGGTGATTTGCAACACCGCACTCATATCGTCGCCTTCTTCCGAGAGCATATTGCGAAACTCTATAGCTTCTAATTTTTCTAATGTCAATTGGTATTGTGCCTCAACTTCCGTTTCAGTAGCCATTTCTTCTTTAAAGAAATCGAATAAAACCGATAAATCTTCATTGGCACTCAGAACGGCTTCATAATCGGTAACCCATTTTTTCTTGCTGCGCAATACCTTCATGTGGGCTTCGGCAGCTTTAGAGTCATTCCAAAAATCAGGAGCTAAAGAAACCTCTTCTTCATTGGTCACTTCTATGCGTTTTTGCTCAATATTCAAATAATCGTAGAGTTTATCTACGCGCTCTGTAAGGTCTTTGAGTTGGTCTATCGTAATCATGGGGCAAATATAAGAAGTTAGATGTTAGAAGGCAAAAGTAAATCGAGGTCTCGATACGATTTTTTCGTTCCTCAAAAATCACTCGACCTGACCTCGATATAATTTGAGTTCGTTCCTCACTCAAATCACTCGGTCTGACGGGGTAAGAATGCTCCGTCAGTTCGAGTAGTTCCGATGAGGCAAGAATCGGGACGTATCGAGGTCTCGATATGATTTTCTCGTACCTCGAAAATCACTCGACCTGACGTGGTAAGTACGCACCGTCAGTTCGAGTAGTTCCGATGAGGCACGAAGTCGGGACGTATCGAGAACAATGGAGGATAAAACTTGGAATTCATTTTTTCTTAATAACAGCGAAGGTTTCAAAACTTTTGGAGTTTGGGGGTTTGCGAAACATTATCAAGAATTTTGTCGAAGGATCAGATGAGTTTTCCCTTTAACTTTGAAAAAGTTATTAGACAAAGATAAGAATTAAATTTTAGAGAACAGATGTTGTAAAAAAACAAAGAACAGCGTTTCTCCCGATAGACCCGCCACGCAAGGCGTGGTATCGGGATCGCTCAACGTCCGACAAACAATAAATAAAGAACAACAAACACTACCTCAAAAACAAGCGTTCATCAAAACCAAATTTTTCTACTTTTTTTACTTTTACTTGTTTGAAATCAGGGTGTTTGGGGTTGATAAGAAAGTTGTATTCTCCCTTCACGGTGGCGGAAGGTACTTTTAGGGCTAAGAATTTATTGTTTTTTATAAATTGGTCACCCAACTGCTGTGTAGCATCGTTGTGGGGAATAGTTTGCCAATTTTTGGGAAGTTTTTTTAGTTCGGAATAGCAGTTATCTGGAATTTCAATATGAATCAAACAATAGTCTCTGGGTAAAATACCTAACGGAATATGTACCGCAATTTCTGTAACACACAGCGCAATGTTTTGAGTAGTATATAGCATGGCAGTGCCTTTGCTGTTCCACCTGCCTCCGGCGATTTCAGCCCCTTTGCCACTCAAATCTTTGGTGTATATTTCTTTTGATAAGCGGTAAACGAACATTGGTTAATTTGCTAATTTGTTAATTTGAAAATGTGCTAATGTGCTAATCTTTACAAATGAGCGCAAAGCGCCATCACGCTCTGCGTGACTTTATAAACTTTATCACTAATACTTTTAATTTTTACCTTTCCCTATTTACCTTTTACCTTTTTAAGAAAGAACCCCATGGGCAATACGAGTTAATTCATCCGTTAATAAGGCAATGCCAAAACTGCTGTCTAAGAGGTCTTGGGGTTTCTTTTTGCCTAAAACCAAGTTTTCGGTTTGTAGCCAAATCATAAAATATTCATCTGAACCAAATACTTCAATGCCTTTGGTACGCAACATTTCTATTTGTATTAACCTTTCTGATTGGGGTGCTTCAAAGGTTTTGTTGTCTTTTTCGTATCGAGAAAGAGTTTTGGTGGATAGATGTAGAAAATCTGCCCAAGTCTGTAACGTAAAAGGAAACTTTTGTGAAATCCTCACAAAAGCATCAAAAGAAATACCTCGCTTGACACTTTCCATCATACTAAAAATCCCCGCATCATCCATGTTTTGATAACCATAGACAGCCACGGGTTCATTGCTTACGGATGACTGATCTTGATGGGATTTGTATTTTTTCATTATAGGGCTATTAATTATTAGGTTATAGATTATTGATTATCGGTCGTTGAGCGTAATCGAAACGTTGATTATCAGGTTATTATGTTGATAGGTTATTGATTATTAGGTTATTGGAATTTGGTCTCGATAGTTTGTTATTGATAATTTTAGTTAACAATGGTGGTTGAGTGTAGCGATATTATCGGGAAGTATCGAAACCACTGGTTGATTGGCATGATTGAAAAGTTATTTTTTTTAAATTTGGAATTAGAATTGTTCTTTTAAATTAGACAAGTCTTACTAAAGTTAATCTATAAAATTCCAACTTCTACCTTCCAAATTATTACTTTAAAATGCAAATATACGACATTTGTCTTTATAATAAAAACATTTGTCTGATTATTTTAATTTTAATTTCAACTTTATGAGCATGCGGTAGTACCTTTGCAAATCTTCGGCTAATCTAAATTATGGCTTTTCGACTCGTTTTTGTCGTTTTCTTATAGAAAAAACACCTTTTCAGAAGTCTTTTTCTCTATATTTCGCACTTAGTCCTAATTTATCCCTCAGACTTCAACGGACGAGCTACAAAAACGACTGAATAAAATACTATTATTCCATCGGTCTTAGTTCGCATCGTCGCTCAAGCTATCCCAAGTTTGCAAAAGACTCATCTTAAAAAGCAGTAAGCTATCATTTGTGAAATCAAAATAAATAGTACACTTTTGCATCAATTAATAAATATTTCATTTTACTCAATGTTCTATCCATTCAAGTTTCAACCCATTCCCAAGCATCGGATTTGGGGTGGAAATAAATTAAAAGTCAATTTAAACAAACCTTTTAAAGAAAATAAAATTGGTGAAAGTTGGGAAATATCTACTGTTCCCGGAGATGTCTCTGTAGTTTCTAACGGATATTTTGTAGGGAAAAATCTTCAAGAATTGATAGATAATTATCCTATTGAAATGCTGGGTGAAAAAATTTATAAACGTTATGGCACTAATTTTCCACTGTTGATTAAATTTATAGATGCCCAATCGGATTTGAGCATTCAGCTTCATCCCAATGATGTTTTGGCAAAACAAAGACATAATTCATTAGGGAAAGAAGAAATGTGGTATATAATGGAAGCTGAACCTAACAGCCGATTAATGTTCGGATTTAACCAAAAATTAAATCCGGAAACCTATTCCAAACATTTAAAAAACAACACATTAGAAAGCGTTTTACACTATGAAAATGTAAAATCCGATGACGTTTTTCACATTCCTACCGGAAGAGTTCACGCTATTGGTGGGGGCATATTGTTAGCAGAAATTCAACAAAGTAGTGATGTTACCTATAGGTTATATGACTATAACCGAAAAGATGAAAATGGAAATTTAAGAGAATTGCACACAGAATTAGCCCTGGATGCCATTGATTTTGAAATTCCTAATCAATTTAAAACAGATTTCGATTCAGTCGAAAATAAAGTTATTAAAATAGTAGAATCACAATATTTTACAACTAATTTATTCCATTTGAATCAAAAAATGAAATTCCAAAATAGTAAAAAAAATGAAACCTTTACCATATACATATGTGTAAGTGGAAAAGCAACGCTAAAGAATGATAATTTCGAAATCGAATTAAACAAAGGAGAAAGCGTATTAATTCCGGCAATTATAGACCAATATGAAATTGATCCTCCAACGGAAGTGAAATTATTGCAAGTTTTTCCCTAAAAAATTTGGAATATTTAAAATTGAATTTATCTTTGCAAGTATAAAATAAAGAATAATGTATTCATTAAACAACAATTGGTGTTGGCAAATGGTTTTCTCTCATAGGGAATAACTGTTTGTTTATATTACATCAATTGGTATCATATAAACCGCAGGATTTTCCTGCGGTTTTTTTATGTAAAATTTTTAAACAATAACAATAACAATAACAATAACAATAACAATAACAATAACAATAACAATAAACAATAAACAATTATGAACACAGCAACATTAGAAAAAAAAGTAGGCTATTTTGGTAATTATGGAGGTCAATTTGTTCCGGAACATCTTGCCGTTAAACTCAATCATTTGTACGAAGTTTTTTTATCTTACAAAGATGAGCCCGAGTTTAAGGCGGAATTTGCAAATTTATTGAAAACATTCGTGGGAAGACCTTCACCATTGTATAAAGCAGAAAATTTATCAAAATTGGTAGGAAGTACTATTTATTTGAAAAGAGAAGATTTAAACCATACAGGTTCACACAAAATAAACAACACTTTAGGTCAAATTTTATTGGCAAAAAGAATGGGTGCAACAGAAATTATAGCAGAAACCGGAGCAGGGCAACACGGCGTAGCGACGGCTACTGTGGCTGCCTTAATGGGGATAAAATGTAAAGTTTTTATGGGGAAAGTAGATTCCGAACGCCAGAAAATGAATGTGGAACGGATGATAACCTTAGGAGCAGAAGTAATTACAGCTACTGATGGTAGAGCCACCTTAAAAGATGCAGTGGATGCAGCTTTAACCTATTATGTGCACAATCCAAATTCATTTTATTTGTTAGGCTCAGCAGTAGGACCGCACCCTTACCCAACGATTGTTAGATATTTTCAATCCGTGATTAGTGAAGAAATTAAAAAACAAATCCAAGAAATTGAAGGACGTCAACCCGATGCCGTTGTAGCGTGTATTGGAGGTGGTTCTAACTCTATTGGTGCTTTTGCACATTTTATTGATGACCCCAAAGTAAAGTTGTACGCAGCAGAAGCAGCAGGAGAAAAATTGGAAATAGGGAAAACAGCGGCTACCTTAACGCTGGGTAAGCCCGGCGTTTTTCAAGGAGCTTATTCACTTTGCTTAGTTGATGAAAACGGAGAGCCGGTTCCATCTGCTTCTATTGCAGCCGGTTTGGATTATCCCGGAATTGGACCCGAGCATGCGCATCTTAAAGAAATCAATAGAGTAGCCTATCACCCTATAACAGATGACGAAGCCGTAGATGCATACAAATTATTATCACGCACCGAAGGGATTATTCCCGCAATAGAATCTTCTCACGCGGTAGCATTGGCACAGAAATTATTTAAAGATAAAAATGCCTTAGTGGTTATCAATTTATCAGGCCGTGGAGATAAAGATGTAAGTAGATTGTAAAATAAGGCTTTAGTGGAATTTTTGTAGTAAAATATTATTTATATAAACACAAAATTAATCAGGTTAAAAAGGTTAAAAGGTTAAAAAAGTTAATTTAGGCTGTCTATATTAGATTAATTACTCAATAATCTCGAACACGCCAAGTCGTGATTTTCAATTATATAGTACTGCCACGCATGTTGAAAATCACGATTTGGCGTGAGCGTGGCATCGGATTGCGTTTCCGATAGACTCGCCGCGCAATCCGATAGCTATCGGATTGAAAATTACGAATTAGCGTGAGCGTGCTATCGGAATCACTGCGTTCAGCTCAATTAACCCAATAATTAATAACCCAATAACTCAATTAACTCAATTCCCCATCTAAAATCTATTAATCATTAACAAAAATTTTACTAAAGCCTAAAATAATTTCATTTAATATCTTATCAATTGAAAAAAACAATTACTTTTGCAACCCATTATAAACCATTAAATACGACAATTTGAAAGGAGGTGCCTCAATATGTTAATCATTCCAATTAAAGACGGTGAAAACATTGATAGAGCTTTAAAACGTTTCAAACGTAAATTTGACAGCACTAAAGTGATGAAAAAATTACGCGATAAAAAACAATTTACAAAACCATCAGTGGTAAGTAGAGGTGGTAAAATTAGAGCTGCATACAAACAACGCTTAAGAACAGCTGAAGAACAAGCATAGTTTCTTTTATTTAGATAATTGACGCTAAAAAAATAAAGTTTAATATCTTTGTTTTTTTAGCGTTTTTCTTTATATGTTAGTACGTAAATTTATAGAGTATTTAAGAGTTGAAAAAGGGTATTCAAAACATACTTTGACGGCTTATGCCAATGATTTAACTACATTCAACAATTTCATATCAGAAGTGGATGCAGATTTAAAAATAGAGGGAGCAAATTATTCGTTTGTAAGACAGTGGATAATTGATTTGAATTTAAAAGGATTAGACAATCGAAGTATCAATAGAAAAATAAGCTCACTAAAGACTTTTTACAAATTTTTACTTAAAACTAATGTAATCAATGCAAATCCTATTGATCGCCATAAATCACTCAAAACTCAAAAAAAAGTGATTTTACCCTTTTCTCAAAAAGAGATGGAAGCGGTGGCAGAGTTTTATGATACAGAATCTGAATTTACAAAATTGCGCAATTCTTTAATTATCGAGTTACTTTACACTACCGGTATGAGAAGATCCGAATTGATTAATTTAAAATTAAATGATGTAAATTTTTCTAAACAACAAATTAAAGTATTCGGAAAAAGGAACAAGGAGATATATATTCCATTAATTAATGACATTCAAAATTTAATAAAACAGTATATTGAAAGTAGAAATGAAATAGTAACAACATCAAATCATTTATTAATAACTGAAAAAGGTAAAAAAATTTATGAAACATTAGTATATAGAGTTGTAACTGAATATATGAATCTCGTAAGTAGCAAAGAAATTAAAAGCCCTCATGTATTGCGCCATAGCTTTGCTACTCATTTATTAGAAGAAGGGGCAGATTTGAATACGGTAAAAGATTTATTAGGTCACTCGAGCTTAGCTTCAACACAAGTTTACACTCATACCAATATAGAAAAGCTAAAAGAAACCTACAGAAAAGCACATCCTAGAAATAAAATGTAGAAAAATGCAATTTAACTTTATTTTTATATGTTTTTTTTGTAACTTTACATTGTGATAAACTTAAATCTAAAACCTATGTAGTATTTTTTTATCTTCGTTTGCTAATGAGTTAGATATTGAATAATTGTAAAATCTTAAATTTCTTGATTATGAAAGTTCAAATTCAAGCTGTTAATTTTAACATTGACAAAAAGTTAGTTGTATTAATTGAAGAGAAAGTAGAAGCCTTAACTAAGTTCTACGAGAATATAGTCAGTGCCGAAGTCTTTTTAAAGGTTCAAAAAACAAGTGAAAAAGAAAATAAAATTTTAGAATTAAAGATAGGTATTCCGGGTAAAGACAAGTTAGTAAAAAGAACAACAAGCACATTTGAAGATGCTTTGTTACAAGCAGTTAGTAGCATGAAAAATTCATTAAAAAGATTGAAGGAAAAACAAAATGACAAACACAAATAATTATTTGCAAAAAAAAACACATTTTTTTTTGCAAATAATTTAAAAGTTTATACATTTGCAAACCGTTTCAAAAAGCGGTTTGTTTTATTGCCGATGTAGCTCAGTTGGTCAGAGCTGCTGATTTGTAATCAGCAGGTCGGGGGTTCGAATCCCTCCATCGGCTCAAGTTCTTTTATAAGGTGAGATACTCAAGTGGCCAACGAGGGCAGACTGTAAATCTGCTGCGCAAGCTTCGGAGGTTCGAATCCTCCTCTCACCACTTAGAGTTTCGAATTTTTTAAGCGGGAGTAGCTCAGTTGGTAGAGCTTCAGCCTTCCAAGCTGAATGTCGCGGGTTCGAGTCCCGTCTCCCGCTCAACTTTTTTAAAACACTAAAGTATGTTTTAAATCGGTAGAGCGTTTGTTTTGAAAAATAAAAAAACATCAAAAATAAAATACCGCTCTTACTGCTACGCCGACGTAGCTCAGGGGTAGAGCGTTTCCTTGGTAAGGAAAAGGTCACGGGTTCAATTCCCGTCGTTGGCTCAAAAACCAAAAAAAATCGTATTTTAAGATTAACACTAATATAAACTAAGTAAATCACTAATTATGGCTAAAGAACAATTTAATAGGAATAAGCCGCACTTAAACATTGGTACCATTGGTCACGTTGACCACGGAAAAACTACTTTAACTGCTGCTATTACATTAGTACTTTCTAAAAAAGGTCTTGCAGAAATTAAAGCGTTTGATTCTATTGATAACGCACCTGAAGAAAAAGAAAGAGGTATTACCATTAATACAGCTCACGTAGAGTATGCAACTGAAAAACGTCACTATGCACACGTAGACTGTCCTGGTCACGCGGATTATGTGAAAAACATGGTTACTGGGGCTGCCCAAATGGACGGTGCTATTATCGTAGTCGCTGCTACAGACGGACCAATGCCACAAACTAGAGAACACATCCTTTTAGGACGTCAAGTAGGTATTCCACGTATTGTGGTTTTTATGAATAAAGTTGACTTGGTTGATGACCCAGAATTACTAGAATTAGTAGAAATGGAAATCAGAGATTTACTTTCATTCTATGAATACGATGGTGATAACAGTCCTGTAATTCAAGGTTCAGCTCTTGGTGCTTTAAATGGAGAACCACAATGGGAAGCTAAAGTTATGGAATTAATGGATGCAGTTGACAACTGGATTGAATTACCTCCTCGTGATATAGACAAACCATTCTTAATGCCTGTTGAAGACGTATTCACTATCACTGGTCGTGGTACTGTTGCTACAGGTCGTATCGAAAGTGGTATTGCTAATACTGGAGATCCTGTTGAAATCATCGGGATGGGAGCAGAAAAATTAACTTCTACAATTACCGGAGTTGAAATGTTCCGTAAAATATTAGATAGAGGTGAAGCTGGAGATAACGTTGGTTTATTGTTAAGAGGTATCGATAAAGAATCTATAAGCAGAGGAATGGTACTTTGTAAACCAGGATCAGTAAAACCACACGCTAAATTCAAAGCAGAGGTTTATATCCTTAAAAAGGAAGAAGGTGGACGTCATACTCCATTCCACAATAACTATCGTCCTCAATTCTATGTTAGAACTACTGACGTAACCGGTAATATTCAATTACCTGCAGGTGTTGAAATGGTTATGCCTGGTGATAACTTAACTATTCACGTTGAATTACATCAAGCCATTGCAATGAACGTAGGCTTACGCTTTGCAATCCGTGAAGGTGGTAGAACTGTAGGAGCTGGTCAGGTAACTGAGTTAATAGACTAATATCTAAATAATATCTTTCAATAAGGTGTTCCGATTTTGTCGGAATACCTTATTGTATTGATAAGGATATTCTAATTTTAATTTCTTTAAGCGCTTTATAAACAGCGCTTTATTTACGGGTGTAGCTCAGTTGGTAGAGCATCGGTCTCCAAAACCGAGTGTCGGGAGTTCGAGCCTCTCCACCCGTGCAAGATTTTGTTAAAAGCGTGGTTAAAGGCGAGAAGTTTATACCGAGCGGAGTCGAGGTAAGCCTCTCCACCCGTGCAAGATTTTGTTAAAAGCGTGGTTAAAGGCGAGAAGTTT
>DYMN01000012.1:53315-71002 GCA_020740485.1 Polaribacter sp.
AGCCTCTCCACCCGTGCAAGATTTTGTTAAAAGCGTGGTTAAAGGCGAGAAGTTTATACCGAGCGTAGTCAATCAGCATGCCTGCACTGAGCGCAGCCGAAGTGTCGAAATGGAGTCAAGGTAAGCCTCTCCACCCGTGCAAACTTAAAACTTAAGTTTTAATAACAACTATAAAGTTAAATTCATAGATATGAAATTTATCAACTATCTCAAAGAATCATATATAGAATTAAAAGAGCATGTTACCTGGATATCTTGGGAAGAAGCTCAAAAATCAACAACAGTTGTTGCAATTTTTACTGTGGTGTTTGCTCTTTTAGTATTAGCAGCTGATAGAACCTTTCAAGCAGTTTTAAAAGGGTTATTTAATATTTTTTAATCCCCAATTATGTCAGATAATTTAAAAAAATGGTATGTTGTTAAAGCAATTGGCGGACAAGAAAACAAGGTGAAGAATTTCCTTGAAAATGAAATTGTGCGTCTGAATATTTCTGATTACATTGAAACGGTTCTAGTTCCAACGGAAAAAGTGGTACAAGTAAGAAATGGAAAAAAATACAATAAAGAAAAAGTTTATTTTCCAGGTTATGTAATCATAAATGCTAATTTGAGCGGTGAAATACCTCACATCATTAAATCAATTCCCGGTGTAATCGGAATGTTGGGAGATGAAAGAGGAGGTGATCCTGTCCCATTGAGAAAAGCTGAAATCAACAGAATGTTAGGAAAGGTAGATGAATTAGCAGTAGCCAATGAAAATGTTGTAATCCCATTTAATTTAGGAGAAACAGTCAAAGTAATAGATGGTGCATTTAACGGTTTTGAAGGAACTATTGAAAAAATTAATGAAGAAAAACGCAAACTTGAAGTAATGGTCAAAATTTTCGGAAGAAAAACACCATTAGAATTGAGTTACATGCAAGTCGAGAAATTATAAAAAGTGTTACACAAGTATAATTGATGCAAGCTCTATGCTTCCACTAAGAGTAAGTATCGCATTCTTTAACAAATGGCAAAAGAAGTATTTAAAGTTGTAAAGCTACAAGTACGTGGTGGGGCTGCAAACCCTTCACCACCAGTAGGTCCTGCTTTAGGTTCTGCCGGTGTTAACATCATGGAGTTCTGCAAACAATTTAATGCAAGAACACAGGATAAACCCGGAAAAATTTTACCGGTTGCAATTACGGTTTTTAAAGACAAATCTTTTGATTTTGTAATTAAAACGCCACCTGCAGCGGTTCAATTATTAGAAATATCTAAAGCACCCAAAGGATCAGGTGTGCCAAATAGAAACAAAGTAGCAACCGTTACTTGGGATCAAATTAGAACAATCGCAGAAGATAAAATGCAAGATTTAAATGCATTTACTATCGAATCAGCCATGAAAATGGTTGCCGGAACTGCTCGTTCTATGGGTATTAAAGTAAAGGGAGCAGCTCCTTTTTAATTTATTAATTATAACATTTTTAAGAAATGGCAAAATTAACAAAAAAACAAAAAGTAGCTTATTCCAAAATTGACAATACTCAGATCTTTAATCTTATCGATGCAGCTAAATTAATCAAAGAAATTACAAGCGTAAATTTCGATGCAACTATTGATATTGCAGTTAGATTAGCCGTAGATCCGCGTAAAGCAGATCAAATGGTAAGAGGTGTGGTTTCATTACCACACGGAACAGGTAAGGATGTAAAAGTTTTGGCACTAGTTACCCCCGACAAAGAAGCAGAAGCTAAAGAAGCCGGTGCTGATTTTGTTGGGTTAGATGATTACCTTCAAAAAATTAAAGAAGGTTGGACAGACGTTGACGTTATTGTTACTATGCCTAGTGTAATGGGTAAATTAGGTCCTTTTGGTCGTATATTAGGTCCAAGAGGTTTAATGCCTAACCCTAAAACAGGTACGGTAACAATGGAAATTGGTAAAGCAGTTACCTCAATTAAAGCCGGTAAAATTGACTTCAAAGTTGATAAAACCGGAATTATTCACGCAGGTATCGGTAAAGTTTCCTTTGACGCCAACAAGATTGCAGATAATGCAAAAGAGATTATTCAAACTATTAAAAAACTCAAACCAGCTGCGGCAAAAGGAGATTATATGAAAAGCATATACCTTTCCAGCTCTATGAGTCCAAGTATTTGTATAGATATTAAGTCAGTATAACTAAGTTAAACCAAATCCAATGACCAGAGAAGAAAAATCTAAAATCATAGACGATTTAACTGCTGTATTGACTGATAACCAAGTCATATATTTGGCAGACATTTCTGATTTAAATGCTTCAGACACTTCTAATCTAAGAAGAGCTTGTTTTAAAGCAAATATCAAAATGTCAGTAGTTAAGAATACATTGCTTGCCAAAGCAATGGAGAAAGCTGATAAAGATTTTGGAGATTTAGCATCTGTTTTACACGGCAATACATCCTTGATGATTGCTGAAAACAGTAAAGCTCCTGCTTTAGTTATTAAGACTTTCCGCAAAACTTCAGAAAGACCGGTTTTAAAAGGGGCCTATGTTGAATCGTCTGTTTATATCGGCG
The DNA here is from genome assembly GCA_020740485.1 of Polaribacter sp. Taxonomy (GTDB): domain Bacteria; phylum Bacteroidota; class Bacteroidia; order Flavobacteriales; family Flavobacteriaceae. Next base: position 55,856 of record DYMN01000012.1, read on the forward strand.
ACAATCAATTAGATGCACTTGTAAACATCAAGTCAAAAGAAGAATTAATCGGAGACGTCATCAATATGTTACAAACTCCGGCAAGAAATGTGATTTCTGCACTTCAATCAGGTGGAAATACACTTTCCGGCGTATTAAAAACATTATCTGAAAAATAAAGCACTAAATAAACAATAATAATTAAAATCACATTAAAATGGCAGATTTAAAAGATTTCGCAGAGAAATTAGTCAATTTGACAGTAAAAGAAGTTAAAGAACTTGCTGATATTTTAGAAAACGAGTACGGAATTAAACCGGCTGCTGCTGTTGCAGTTGCAGGACCTGTTGCAAGTAGCGAAGCTGCTGTAGTAGAAGAAAAAACATCTTTTGATGTAATTCTTAAAGAAGCAGGTGCTTCTAAATTAGCAGTTGTAAAATTAGTAAAAGAATTAACAGGTCTTGGTCTTAAAGAAGCTAAAGACGTAGTTGACGGAGCTCCTGCACCTATAAAAGAAGGAGTTTCTAAAGACGAAGCTGAAGGTTTGAAAAAATCCTTAGAAGAAGCTGGAGCTGTTGTTGAACTTAAATAGTTCATCGTAATTTTTTCAAAAGGTTTAGGTCATTGGTACATTCCAAATGACCTAAACCATTTTGTATTTATAATTCGTTCTTATTAATAAAAATATTATTCCATTGGCAAATCAATCAGCAAAACCAAGAATTAATTTCGCTTCAGCGAAGTTAACCACAGAATATCCTGATTTCTTGGATATTCAAGTTAAATCTTTTCAAGATTTTTTTCAACTGCAAACTAAAGCTGAAAATAGAAATAATGAAGGATTATATAAAACCTTCTCTGAAATATTTCCTATTACAGATACCAGAAATCAATTTGTATTGGAGTTTTTGGATTATTTTATAGACCCACCAAGATATACCTTACAAGAATGTATAGAACGTGGTCTCTCCTACAGTGTGCCTTTAAAAGCCCGACTAAAACTTTATTGTACTGACGCAGAACACGAAGATTTTGAAACCGTGGTTCAAGATGTTTATCTCGGTACAATCCCCTATATGACTGAAAGTGGCTCATTTATTATCAACGGAGCGGAAAGGGTAATTGTTTCTCAGTTACACCGATCTCCCGGTGTCTTTTTCGGTCAATCTTTCCATGCCAATGGTACCAAATTATATTCTGCTCGTGTTATCCCTTTTAAAGGGTCATGGATTGAATTTGCTACTGATATTAATCAGGTGATGTACGCTTACATTGATAGAAAGAAAAAATTACCTGTTACAACTTTATTACGTGCTATCGGATTTGAGCGCGATAAAGACATCCTTGAAATATTTGATTTAGCTGAAGAAGTAAAAGTTTCCAAAGCCGGATTGAAGAGAATAGTGGGTAGAAAAACTGCAGCTCGTGTTCTTAAAACGTGGATTGAAGACTTTGTGGACGAGGATACCGGAGAAGTAATTTCTATTGAGCGTAATGAAATTATTTTCGATCGTGATACAGTTATCGAAAATGATCACATTGATATGATTGTTGACTCAGGTGTGAAAGCTATTTTGTTGCATAAAGAAGACAATCAATCAGCTGATTACGCAATTATTCACAATACTTTACAGAAAGACCCAACCAATTCCGAAGTTGAAGCGGTTGAACATATATATAGACAATTACGTAATGCGGAACCACCGGATTACGAAACAGCTAAAGGAATTATTGATAAATTGTTTTTTTCTGAACAACGTTACAGCTTAGGAGAAGTAGGTCGTTACAGAATGAATAAAAAACTCAATTTAAATATAGATATTAAAGAAGAGGTACTTACCAAATTAGATATCATTACAATTATCAAATATTTGATAGAGTTAATAAATTCTAAAGCGGAAGTTGATGATATTGACCACTTATCAAATCGTCGTGTAAGAACGGTGGGCGAACAATTAGCCAACCAATTTGGAGTTGGACTTTCAAGAATGGCTCGTACTATTCGTGAGAGAATGAATGTACGTGATAATGAGGTGTTTACTCCAATTGATTTGATTAACGCAAAAACATTGTCGTCTGTAATTAACTCATTCTTTGGAACCAATCAGCTATCTCAGTTTATGGATCAAACCAATCCTTTAGCTGAAATAACGCACAAACGTCGTTTGTCAGCTTTAGGTCCGGGAGGTCTTTCTCGTGAGAGAGCCGGTTTTGAGGTGCGTGATGTTCACTATACTCACTACGGTCGTCTTTGTCCTATTGAAACACCGGAAGGTCCTAACATCGGTTTGATTTCATCTTTGGCAGTTTTTGCTAAAGTAAATAATTTAGGATTTATTGAAACCCCCTATCGTAAAGTAAAAGAGGGTATCGTTGATAAAAAGAATGAACCTATTTATTTGAGCGCTGAAGAAGAAGAAAGTATGAAAATAGCTCAATCTAATTTAGCAATAGATGATGAAGGTAAGTTTATAGAAAATAAAATAACAGTTCGCGAAGAAGGTGATTTCCCGGTAGTGGGACCTAAAGAAGTAAACTACATGGATGTTGCCCCAAATCAAATTGCATCCATTTCTGCATCCTTAGTTCCTTTCTTGGAGCATGATGACGCCAACCGTGCTTTGATGGGATCTAATATGATGCGTCAGGCAGTTCCTTTGGTAAAACCTGAATCGCCTATTGTTGGTACAGGTTTGGAACAAAGAATTGCGAAAGATTCTCGTATTTTGATTAATGCATCAGGCGATGGCGAAGTAGAATATGTAGATGCAGATAAGATAATAATTAAGTACGATCGTTCTGAAGACATCAGACTCGTGAGCTTTGATCCGGACGAAGTTGTTTATAAATTAACAAAATTTCAAAAAACCAATCAAAGTACTGTAGTTAACTTAAAACCAATTGTCAGAAAAGGGGATAGGGTTGAAAAAGGTCAAGTTCTTTGCGAGGGTTACGCAACTGAAAATGGAGAATTAGCATTAGGTCGTAATTTGAAAGTAGCATTTATGCCTTGGAAAGGTTATAACTTTGAAGATGCAATTGTTATTTCTGAACGTGTAGTGCGTGATGACATTTTCACTTCTATCCACATAGATGAATATTCTTTAGATGTGCGCGATACTAAATTGGGTGCAGAAGAATTAACCAATGATATTCCAAATGTAAGCGAGGAAGCTACTAAAGATTTAGATGAAAACGGAATGATTCGCATAGGGGTCGAAGTAAAACCAGGTGATATTCTCATCGGAAAAATTACGCCCAAAGGAGAATCAGACCCAACGCCGGAAGAAAAATTATTACGTGCCATTTTTGGAGACAAAGCAGGAGATGTAAAAGATGCATCGTTAAAGGCTGAACCTTCTTTAAATGGAGTGGTTGTGGATAAAAAATTATTCCAAATTGCTATAAAAGATAAAGGAAAACGTAATAAAGATAAAGTAGATGCGGCAAAATTAGAAGCCGATTTTGAATCAAAGTACACACAATTAAAAGAACTTTTAATTGATAAATTATTCAGAGTAGTTAATGGGAAAACTTGTCAGGGTGTATACAATGATTTAGGAGAAGAAATTATGTCTAAGGGTAAAAAATTTACCTTAAAGATGTTGCAAACCGTAGAAGATTACGCCCATTTTACTAAGGGTGCTTGGACTACAGATGAGCATACTAATTTCTTAATTTCTGAATTATTGCACAATTTTAAAATCAAACTCAACGAGCTTCAAGGAGAATTAAGACGTCAGAAATTTACTCTTTCTGTGGGTGATGAACTACCAAAAGGGGTCGTAAAATTAGCTAAAATTTACATAGCTAAAAAACGTAAGTTGAAAGTGGGTGATAAAATGGCAGGTCGTCACGGAAATAAGGGTATTGTTGCTCGTATCGTTCGCGATGAAGAATTGCCGTTCTTATCAGATGGAACGCCCGTTGATATTGTGTTAAACCCGCTTGGAGTACCCTCACGTATGAATATCGGTCAGATATATGAAACAGTCTTAGGATGGGCAGGACAAAAATTAGGACAAAAATTTTCAACCCCTATTTTTGACGGAGCTTCTTTAAATGACATTACAGAATATACTGAAAAAGCTGGTGTTCCGATGTTTGGAAGAACCTATCTCTATGATGGTGGAACCGGTGAACGGTTTGATCAACCCGCAACTGTTGGAGTTATTTATATGATTAAATTAGGACATATGATTGAAGATAAGATGCATGCTCGTTCTATCGGTCCTTATTCATTAATAACACAACAACCATTAGGAGGTAAAGCACAATTCGGTGGTCAGCGTTTTGGTGAAATGGAGGTTTGGGCTCTTGAAGCATACGGAGCATCTAATATACTACGCGAAATTCTGACAGTTAAATCGGATGACGTTATAGGTAGAGCCAAAACATATGAAGCAATTGTAAAAGGCGATACACTACCTGAACCCGGTCTACCGGAATCATTCAACGTATTGTTGCATGAATTGAGAGGTCTTGCATTAGACATTTCTTTAAACGAGTAATTTTTATAACATCCCATTTTCAAAATACCAATCATGGCAAAACAAAAAGAGAAATATACAGTCAAAAAATTTAATAGTATTTCAATAGGGTTAATGTCTCCTGAAAAAATCTTAAAAGATTCAAGAGGAGAAGTAGTAAAACCTGAAACTATCAATTACCGAACACACAAACCAGAACGCGATGGATTATTTTGCGAAAGAATTTTCGGTCCTGTTAAAGATTATGAATGTGCTTGCGGTAAATATAAGAGAATCAGATACAAAGGTATCGTCTGTGATAAATGTGGGGTAGAGGTAACTGAGAAAAAAGTACGTCGTGAGCGAACAGGTCACATCAATTTAGTTGTGCCCATTGCTCATATTTGGTACTTTAAATCACAGCCCAATAAAATTGGATACTTACTAGGATTACCGGCTAAAAAATTAGAAATGATTATATATTACGAAAGATATGTAGTCATTCAACCCGGTATAGCCAACTATCCAAATGGGGACAGTGTCAAAAAGATGGACTTTTTGACCGAGGAAGAATATATGGATATTTTAGATTCTTTACCTCAGGAAAATATGTATTTGGATGACAATGATCCAAATAAATTTCTTGCCAAAATGGGTGCAGAATGTTTAGTAGATTTATTAGCTAGAATTGATTTAAATGCGCTTTCTTATGAACTAAGAGACGCTGCTCACAATGAATCTTCAAAACAACGCAAAATAGAATCTTTAAAAAGGTTGAAAGTAGTTGAAGCTTTCCGTGATTCTCAAAATAACTTTGAAAACAAACCGGAATGGATGATTCTTAAAGTAGTACCGGTTATCCCACCGGAATTAAGACCTTTAGTTCCTTTGGATGGAGGACGTTTTGCTACATCTGATTTGAATGACTTGTATCGAAGAGTGATCATTCGTAACAATCGTCTAAAGAGATTAATGGAAATTAAAGCACCTGAAGTGATTCTTCGTAATGAAAAACGTATGCTTCAGGAGTCTGTTGACTCTTTATTTGATAATACTCGTAAAGCCTCAGCTGTAAAAACAGCTAACAATCGTCCTTTAAAATCATTATCTGATTCGCTTAAAGGAAAACAAGGACGTTTCCGTCAAAACTTATTAGGAAAAAGGGTTGACTATTCCGCTCGTTCGGTAATTGTAGTTGGTCCTGAGTTGAAAATGCACGAATGCGGTTTGCCTAAAGAAATGGCTGCTGAATTATTCAAGCCTTTTGTTATCCGTAAGTTAATCGAAAGAGGAATTGTTAAAACAGTAAAAACAGCTAAGAAAATTATCGATCGCAAAGAGCCTGTTGTTTGGGACATATTAGAAAATGTGATTAAAGGACATCCGGTATTATTAAACCGTGCTCCAACTTTGCACAGATTAGGTATTCAGGCATTCCAACCCGTACTGATTGAAGGTAAAGCCATACAGTTACACCCCTTAACTTGTACCGCGTTCAACGCCGACTTTGATGGTGACCAAATGGCTGTGCATTTACCTTTAGGACCAGAAGCAGTTCTTGAAGCCCAATTATTACTTTTAGGCTCGCACAACATCTTAAACCCTGCAAATGGAACTCCTATTACCGTCCCATCTCAAGACATGGTGTTAGGGTTGTATTACATGACCAAATCCAGAAAATCTACACCTGAACACAATGTTAAAGGAGAAGGGATAACTTTTTACTCTCCTGAAGAAGTTAACATTGCTTTCAATGAAAAAGTCATTGATTTAAATGCAAACATCAAAGTTAGAACAAAAGATTTAAATGAAGAAGGCGAAGTTGTTACTAGAATTATTGAAACCACGGTGGGTAGAGTATTATTCAATGAAGTAGTGCCAATTCAAGCCGGATATATCAATGAAGTTTTGACCAAAAAGTCGTTGCGTGATATTATTGGTAAGATATTGAAAGTAACCGATATTCCAACTACCTCTAAATTCTTAGATGAAATTAAGAAAATGGGATATGGCTTTGCTTTCAGAGGAGGACTTTCTTTTAGTTTGGGTGATATCGTAATTCCGGAAGAAAAAGAAGCATTGATTGGAGAAGCTCGTCAAAAAGTGGATTTCATCATTGAAAATCAAAACCTCGGTTTGTTGAGTAACAAAGAACGTTATAATCAAGTAATTGATGTCTGGACTGCTGCAAGTAATGAACTTACTGATTTGTCAATGAAACGATTAAGAGAAGATCAACAAGGATTCAACTCTGTATTTATGATGTTGGATTCCGGAGCTCGTGGATCAAAAGACCAAATACGTCAGTTAATTGCAATGCGTGGTTTGATGGCTAAACCTAAAAAATCAACAGCTGCAGGTGGGGATATTATTGAAAACCCGATTATCTCTAACTTTAAAGAAGGATTATCAATTTTGGAATACTTCGTTTCAACGCACGGTGCACGTAAAGGATTAGCCGATACCGCATTGAAAACAGCAGATGCCGGATATTTAACCCGACGTTTGGTAGACGTTTCTCAAGACGTAATCATCAATGAAGATGATTGTGGTACATTACGCGGTTTGGAAGTCACAGCGTTGAAGAAAAATGATGAAATTGTTGAATCTTTAGGCGAAAGAATTTTAGGCCGTATTTCATTACATGATATTTACAATCCTGATACAGATGAATTGATTGTTGGAGCAGGACAAATAATTGATGAAATGGTGGTTGAAAAAATTGAATTAACCAATATTGAAACTGTTGAAGTACGTTCACCATTAACTTGCGAATCCAAAAAAGGTATTTGCGCCAAGTGTTATGGACGTAGTTTAGCTACCAACCATATGGTTCAAATGGGCGAAGCAGTTGGAGTTATTGCTGCTCAGTCTATCGGTGAGCCGGGAACACAGTTGACCTTGAGAACATTCCACGTGGGAGGGGTAGCCGGAAATATTTCCGAAGAAAATAAGATAACTTCCAACTTCAACGGTAATTTTGAAGTTACGGATTTAAATACTATTGAAACAAGCAGTGAATCAGGCGAAAAGCGACACATAGTAGTATCAAGATCTGCCGAAATTCGTATATTGGATAGTAAAAATGGATTAGTGCTCAGCACAAAAAATCTTCCTTATGGGTCAGAATTTTATTTAGAAGGGCAAACGACTGTTAAAAAAGGTGATATTATTTGTAAATGGGATCCGCACAATGGAGTAATTGTATCCGAATTTGCTGGTAAAATTCAATTTGACGGCATTGAAATGGGCGTAAATTGCAAAGTGGAGGTAGATGAACAAACCGGATTTACTGAGAAAATCATCGTTGAAGCTAAAAACAAAAAACTCGTACCGATTATCAAAATAATTGATAAGAATGGCGAAGTATTACGTTCTTATAATATGCCGGTTGATGCACACTTAAATGTAGATGACAATAAAACGATTAAAGCAGGTACGATTTTAGTCAAAATACCGAGATCCGCTGGAAAAGCTGGAGATATCACAGGAGGTTTACCACGTGTTACGGAATTATTCGAAGCTCGTAATCCTACTGATCCGGCTATAGTTTCTGAAGTAGATGGCGTTGTTTCATTCGGAAAAATCAAACGAGGAAATCGTGAGATCATGGTAGAAAGCAAAACAGGTGAGATAACGAAATATTTGATTAAATTATCAAGTCAATTATTAGTTCAAGAAAACGACTATATTAAAGCTGGTATGCCTTTGTCAGACGGAGCTATTACACCTGAAGATATTTTAAGGATTAAAGGTCCTTATAAACTTCAAGAATATTTGGTTAATGAAATTCAAGAAGTGTACCGTTTACAAGGGGTTAAAATCAACGATAAACACTTTGAGGTTTTGGTACGCCAAATGATGTTAAAAGTGAAAATTATTGAATCGGGAGACACCATGTTCTTAGAAGGTCAAATGGCTCATAAAGTAGATTTTATCGAAGAAAATGATAAAATTTACGGATTGAAAGTAATTGAAGACGCTGGAGATTCTCAAGATTTCAAAGCAGGTCAAATTATTTCAGCACGTCAGTTAAGAGATGCTAATTCTCACTTAAAGCGAGATGATTTGAATTTGATTGTAGCGCGCGATGCGCAACCAGCAACTGCAGAACAAGTCATTCAAGGAATCACAAGAGCTTCATTACAAACTAAATCATTTATTTCGGCTGCTTCATTCCAAGAAACTACTAAAGTGTTGAATGACGCCGCAGTAAGTGGTAAGATAGATTTCCTTGAAGGATTGAAAGAAAACGTAATTGTTGGTAAAAAAATACCAGCCGGAACAGGATTAAGACGTTATGATCATTATATTGTAGGTTCTCAAGAGGAATACGAAGAAACTAAAGTTTTACACAGACAATTTGATCATGAATAATCAAAATAATCCAAAAGATAATCAATTGAATATTGATTTACCGGAAGAAATAGCAGATGGTATCTATTCAAATTTGGCAATTATCAATCATTCTGTTTCTGAATTTGTTGTTGATTTTATTACAATTATGCCGGGAAGACCTAAAGCAAAGGTGAAATCTAGAATTATATTGACACCTCAACATGCCAAAAGGTTTTTAAAGGCTTTGGCTGATAATGTCAAAAAATTTGAACAAGCAAATGGCGAAATCGATGAAAATGACAAAACACCTAATATTCCGTTGAATTTTGGACCAACAGGACAAGCTTAGTATTTTATACCTATTTTAGGTTAATCTTAGAAGAAAAACACCAAAGAAATTTGGTGTTTTTTTTATTTTTGTGTACTTTTAAAAATTCAAATAGTTGTTTTTTTATGGAATTAATTTATTCATTAACAGAAATAGATAGTATTGCCAAAGAACTTGTAAATCATTTTAAAAATCATATCATTTTATTTTACGGGTCTATGGGTGCCGGTAAAACCACGTTGATAAAATCGTTGGTAAAAGAATTAGGTTCAAATGATAACGTGAGTAGTCCAACCTTTTCATTAGTTAATGAATATAGGACTCTAACTAATATTCCCATTTTTCATTTTGATTTTTATCGTATTAATTCTGAAACCGAAGCTCTAGATATGGGTGTGGAAGAATATTTTGATTCTGATGCAATTTGCCTGATAGAATGGCCGGAAAAAGTGAAAAATTTATTACCTTTCAACGCTGTTAAAGTAGAAATATTTGTTTTAGATAATGGAAACAGAAAAATAGTTTTAAGTTAATAAATGTCTAATATAGATTAATAAAATTGGTAAATATGAGTTCAAATCCGACGACTCCTTTTTCTGCTCAGGAATTAATGCCACAAACAGAAATGTTAGAAGTGCAACGAAAAAAGGGAAAATTATTAATAGGGATACCTAAAGAGACCCACTTGCAAGAGAAGAGAATATCACTTACTCCCGATGCTGTTGCATCCTTGACAGCACTTGGACATGAATTTGTCATTGAAACAGGAGCCGGAGAAGGTGCTAATTATACAGATAGCGAATATGCTGAAGCCGGGGCAAAAATTGCATATAGTTCAAAGGAAGTTTATGAATGTGCTTTTGTTTTAAAGGTTGAACCACCTTCACTCGAAGAAATTAAAATGATACTACCACAAACAGTACTTTTTTCTGCGCTACAAATCAAAACACAAACTAAAAAATATATTGAAGCATTAGCAAAAAAAAGAATAACGGCTGTAGCTTTTGATTATTTAAAAGACGAACACGGATCATTCCCCATTGTGCAAGCATCAAGTGAAATTGCGGGAATGGCTTCTATTCACATCGCATCGGAATTGATGAGTAATGTTCATGGTGGCAAAGGTTTGCTATTCGGAAATATTAATGGAGTACCTCCCACCGAAATTGTTATTTTTGGAGCTGGAACTGTTGCTGAGTACGCAGCTAAAACTGCCTTAGGAATGGGAGCTATTGTTAAAGTTTTTGATAATTCGGTAGCCAAATTGAGAAATTTGCAAAAGAGTTTAGGTGCCAATATTTATACTTCTACTATACAACCCAAAACGATTGAAAAAGCATTAAAACGTTGTGATGTAGCGATTGGCGCCATCAGAGGAAAATACCGTGCACCGGTTGTGGTTTCGGAAAATATGGTAGAAAAAATGAAAGATGGTGCTGTAATTGTAGATGTGAGTATTGATAGAGGCGGATGTTTTGAAACCAGTAATCTTACTAATCATTCTAATTCTACCTTAATAAAACACGGAGTAATTCACTATTGTGTTCCTAATATTCCTTCTCGCTATGCAAGAACAGCAAGTTTAGCCATCAGTAATATCATTTCGCCTACTTTACAACATATCGCAGAAGAAGGAGGATTTGATCACGTAATCCGTTTTGATAAAGGATTGCAAGCCGGAATGTACTTTTATAATGGCATCTTGACACACAAAACGGTTGCAGATTGGTTTGATGTGCCTTACAGAGATGTTAACTTATTATTTTTTTAAAAAGATTTCTTAATATGTTGAGTTTTAGCAAAAGATTAGGTTATTTTTCCTTTGGATTAATAATAGGGATTTTTTTAGTGCGTTTTTTTTATCAAAAAAAAAATATAGAATTTGATTATTTACCCAATGATCGAACATTGAAAAGTATAAGAAATAAACCTTATTTACAATACACTGAGACAGCATTAAAAGAAATGAAGTTGTTAAAAATAGACTCAGCGGATATTCAAACAATTTTATTATACGGAAAAGTTAATTTCAAAAAAAGCGACACAAAATCCAACCCTTGTAAAACTTATACCATTGAACCAACGCAAAAGACCAAGTCTTTTAGTATAACAGTTGAAAGATGTGATAGTGTTTCTAACATTAAATCAATTTATCAATGAAAAAAATAGTTATACTCACCGGAGCCGGTATGAGCGCTGAAAGTGGCGTTCAAACCTTTAGAGATGCAGGTGGACTTTGGGAAGGGTATGATGTAATGGAAGTAGCATCACCCGAAGGTTGGGCTAAAAATCCTGAATTAGTTTTAGAATTTTACAATCAAAGAAGAAGACAACTTTTAACCGTAGCACCCAATGTGGGACATTTGGGATTGAAAGAATTAGAAAGCGATTTTGATGTGCAGATTATAACACAAAATGTAGATGATTTACACGAAAGAGCCGGAAGCTCCTCTGTTTTGCACCTTCACGGCGAATTATTGAAAGTGCGAAGCATCAATAATGAAAATGAAATATTGGAATGGAAAAAAGATTTGAAAGTAGGCGACTTAGACAAGAACGGACACCAACTCAGACCTCATATTGTGTGGTTTGGCGAACAAGTACCTTTGATTACTAAAGCGATGGAAATAGCTCAAAATGCGGATATTTTTGTGGTAGTTGGTACGTCGCTTCAGGTATACCCGGCGGCATCTCTATTGCATTACGTCAGAAGGGGAAATCCAATATTTTATATTGATCCTAAACCAACAATTTCTGAGCTATCTTTCCCTAATCTGAAAATTATAGCTGAAAGCGCAACCGTTGGAGTCCCGATTTTACTAAAACATTTAAAATAGTTAAACTAATTTGTTAATTAATAAGCTGGAAAACAGCATTAAATAATCTTCCGTCACTAATTGTTGCCCCTTGCTCTATAATTTTAAAAATCTCTATATTTCTAGAAGGTTTATATTCTTTCGTTCCTTTAAAAAATTGAAAACTTTCATCATTGGAATGATCTACAAACCATTCAAAATCTACAGTCTTGGTGAAATCAAATTTTGGATCTGTACTTCGAATGACCAATCTTCTCATCTCTTTTTGCCCACATGAAAATAAATTGAGGCTATCCTGCGATAGGTGTTCTAAATATTGTACTTTGTTCAAAACATCTTCCCAAACTAAATCGCTAAATTGGGCTAATAATTCATTCAATCGAGTTTCATTAGATGATTTAATGAGGTCCCACTCTTTTTTATCTATTTCTAATACAGCCAAAAAAGAAGCAAATTCCTTGTATAAATCTTCAAATTGTTCTTTTGTTAATAGTTTGTATTTCATTTAATTGAATAAAAATTATGTTTAAAATTTTGTTTAGCAAATTTATAATATTTATCATCTTTTACAACTATAAGTATTTTCTATTATAATAAGCTTTCGATTTGATAAAACGTATCAAAAAAAATAAAATTTCAAAATAAAAGATTTACTTTTGTCATCCCCAAAATTATATTCATCACATGACAAAAAAAGATTTTCAATATCAGGTGCGTCAGGCTTATATTGGACACATTAAATGGCGATCGGCTGCTCAAGCAATACATCTCGGATTACCTTTGATAGAAAAAGAAGTAGAAAAAGATCCTAAAAAAACAGCTTTTGGCGAGTGGTATTATGGATTTGGTCAAGAAGTGAGTTTTCACCAAGATTTTAAAAAGTTGGAAGTGTTGAATAATAGAATTCACTATATATACAACAATATTTGCAAAATATCGGAAGAAAAAGAAGCAAAAACATTCTTTAAATTGATTAAAAAAGAAGATAGTACGCAAAAAGATAACCTAAAATTAGCGTATTTTAGAGATTTAGGTAAGCAATCAAAAGAATTGCTCCAAACTTTAAAGCAAATTGAAACTGAAGTTTTGTTTACACAAAATCAAGACATCTTTTTGTAAATAGCTGGTTTCTATGTATATTTTAAAAATAAATTAGAGTCATTGTGCAAATAATGGCTTTTTTGTTTTTTTGTAACAAATGATAAATTTGAACGACATACATGTCAAATATTAAATAAGTAAAATGAAATGACCATAAGCAATGTTGCATACCAATTGCAATGTTTATTTGGGCATTCCATGTGACCTATAAAAAACAATAAATTTAAACACATGAAATTTCTTGGTAATTTATTAGCTGCAATTTTAGGAACAATTATAGCTTTATTTTTAATCTTTTTCATCTTTGTGGGCATAGCCGCTATGATCGGAGATCCTGATGAGGTAGAAGTAAAACCGCAGTCTGTTTTGGTACTAAACCTTGATGGAGAAGTGCTTGATTATGTTCCCGAAAGTGACAATCCTTTCGATCAAATTTTGGGTAAAAATGACAGAAAATTTGAACTGCGAAAAGTATTAAATGCAATCGAAAATGCTCAAACGGATGATAACATCAAAGGGATCAGTATAGAATTATGGAATTCTGAAATTGGGATTTCTCAAATGCAAGTAATACGAGCCAAATTAGAAGACTTCAAAAAAAGTAAAAAATTTGTGTATGCCTTTGGTGACATGATGACCCAAAAAAATTATTATCTTAGTTCAGTTGCTGATTCTATTTTTGTGAATCCTGCCGGTGGTCTTGAATTCGATGGTTTGTCAACTGAAAAATTATTTTTTAAAGATTTTCAAGAAAAATACGGTGTAAAAATGGAAGTGGTTCGTCATGGCAAATACAAAAGTGCCATGGAAGGATTTATAGAAAATAAAATGAGTGAAGCTAACAGGGAACAAATTACATCGTTTTTAAATTCTATTTGGACAGAAATGCTCAATGATATTGCTGTGTCTCGCAAAAAATCTGTAGTTGAGTTAAATGAGGTTGCCAATCAATTGGGAACGGCAAGTATAGCAAAAGCGGTGTCCAATAAAATGATCGATCAAGCCTTGTACATAGACCAGTATGAAACGAAATTAAAAAAATTAACTGGTACAAAAGCAGATAAAGACATAGAAAAAATTACCATTCAGGATTATATTAAATCCGGAAAAGGTAACATTATCTCTTCGGCTAAAGATAAAATTGCCATCCTATATGCACAAGGTGAAATTATGTATGGCAAAGGAGATGAAAAATACATTGGTCAAGAAGCGATGATTGAAGCTTTGCAAAAAATAAAGAAAGACAAAGCTATTAAAGCCATCGTATTACGCATAAACTCTCCAGGCGGAAGTGCCTTAGCTTCTGATATGATTTGGAGAGAAATAGAAGTGACCAAGAAGGTAAAACCGGTAGTGGTTTCTATGGGTAATTTGGCAGCATCCGGCGGATACTACATAGCATGTAATGCCGACCGAATTTTTGCCGAACCCACCACTATTACCGGTTCTATCGGTGTTTTTGGAGCCATCCCAAATATGACCGGACTTGCCGGAAAAATGGGAATTAATGCTGAACAAGTTTCCACAAACAAATCACCTAATTATAGTGTGTTTGAGCCGATGAGCAACGAATTTCACGAGTACATCAAAGGTAGCATAGATGAAATTTATCAAACTTTTGTTTCTCACGTGGCGCAAGGCAGAAAATTAAGCATAGCACAAGTAGATTCAATAGCACAAGGAAGGGTTTGGACCGGTATGCAAGCCAAAGAAATCGGGCTGGTTGACGAGCTGGGAAGTATGCAAAATGCCATAGCTTATGCTGCCAAATTAGCTAAATTGACCTCTTACAAACTCACAGAATATCCAAGATATAAAAAAGACTTCAAAGATGAGTTTTTTATGACTCCTTTTGGAAAATCAAAAGAAAAAATGTTGATGGAAGAAATTGGAGTTGAAAACTATAAAATGTATAAAACCTTACAATCTTTCCAAAAAATGGAAGGCATCCAAGCCAGATTACCCTATGAGATAGAAATAAAATAACTTTAAATGACTTCATAATTAAAATAGCCGAAATACGTTGTGAATTTCGGCTTTTTTTTTATTAATAACGGCTATGTGTAGGCGATGTGGCGGTGAAGTTCTCACTACCGTTTGGTAAAGGTACAAACCT
>DYMN01000029.1 GCA_020740485.1 Polaribacter sp.
GGCGTAATGCTAACGGTATTGGCTAAATCTCCTGAGTAGGTACAAAGTACATTTAAAGTTATCGTGTAGGTTACACTTCCTCCATTTGGAATATTTACAGTTTGATTGATATTCCCTGAACCACTTGCTGTTCCTGTTGCACCGCCTGAGAAAGAGGCAGACCAACTTGATATCGTAGTTCCCGATGGTGCATTGTCCGTGACCACAACCCCATTAGCATTTCGAGGTCCTGCGTTGGAGACCACTATGGTATAAGTTTGATTGGCACCGGATTGATAGGTGGTATCTCCATCTGTTTTGGTTACACTTAACTCAGCATTACAATCATTAATAGTCACATTGATTTGACTGGTAGCATAACATGCCGGTGTAAACCTATCATCTAAGAGTCTTATGGCATAATAGGTGCCAGAAGTTAAAGGAAAACTCACTTCATTGCCAGCATCGGGAGGTAAAGTGTTAGTATTATATATATGGTATAGATTACCACTGCCATCATCGTAATCTAAATTAAAACCAGCATCAAGGATATTTTGTTTTGAAATACTTTCGGATGGACACAGGTTGGCGAAGGCATAATTACCTGGAAAATTTTCGATAGGAATATTTGCCACATCAATATTAGCTGCAGTGGGTTCCTCTGAAGGATTTCCACACGCATCTACCCCACCCGAACTTACATCTATCTGTTGCGCTCCATTTAAATCCCCATTGTAAACTGCAGATGTTTGATTTAAAAGTTCACTACCACAACCCAATAATTGATAGGGTTCATTTGAAACTTCTATATCAAAATAGATATAAAATTCACTTTGTGTAGCGCCTACTAAACTCTCATCAATTGTAAATGTGTAGGTTGAATTAGTGCTGTCATAGACTGCATTAATAGGCGTCCCATTTGTAGCCAAAGTGGTTCCTGATGCAGTTTCTGCCGTCAATGAATTAGGGACTAATGTAGCGTTAGGTGGTAAAACATCTGTAATTACTACATTTATAGCATCATCATTTCCGGTATTGTCTATTTTAAACTTATATCTAATAATATCCCCCGGATCAACAGTAGTATCTTGATTAATGTCCGTAACTGTACTACCCTCAACTAATTGTTGGGTTTTTACTACTTCAATATGGGGAATATAAACTTCAATAGCGAACACACTATGAAAAACAAAATAGGAATCCCTATTCGAACCAGAAGTTGCGGTGCGGGTTCTAAAGGTAGCATCTGTTTGGTTATTTGCAATTAAAGTATTATTGTTATTGTTGTTGCTGTTAATGGCAAGTAAGTCCGTATCATAACCCAGCGTGTTAGTACTTGCCGGATTTCGGGTTGTAACATTCGCACCATTAGCACTGACGGTACTATTGAAAAAATTATTATTGGGATTTACTGCATCAGTCAACGCCACCCAATTATTTGCAACATCTTGTATTTCTAAATAATCTCCAGTGATTCCTCTATCGCCTTCTAAGGTAGCCACTCCGAAATTTCCTTGCACCTGACCGTTAGGAACTGTCTGAAAACCACTGAAATCAAATTGAACCTCACTCGGACCCGTATTTCCATTGACCCCAGCAAAACCATCGTATAGGGTAAAGTTTTTGGCTGTTTTGTTTATATCTTCATAAACAATTACCAAGGTCCATCCGCCTGCACAACCATAATTTGCAGAATTGGAATTTATAATAAAATTGGTTGTTGCTCTGACATTAGCCACCGTATAAGTGCCGTTAACATTAGCTTGGGAAGTTAAAAGATTAGTTACATCTGCCACAAAAGCATAAGGTCTATTATAAAAAACTTGATTACCTGCATCAGAATCGTCATAAATTTTGGTTCCGGTTATATCTTGATAAGACCCTCCCGGTAATTTGAACTTCACCACATTATACCCTCCGGGGCGATTACAATCTAAACAGCCACCTGTGTCACTCCCGGTTAACCAAGGGTAGGCTGCTGACCAATATAGAAATGCTTTATCGATCCTACTACAACTACCAATATTAAGGTTAGCAGAACTTGAATTAAACGTAGCATTATCTCCATCTATGTCCACATTAACCATTTGCATGGTATTATTGTCATTGCTCGTATTAGCACCAGTTGCAGTGTTACTAACCACATTGTTTGCTAAATAAACAACATCTCCGTTAAACTGGGATTGGTATCTTACCCCAAAAGGAACTTGCTGCGCAAAAAACTCTACGCCATATAAACTTGCAATCAATACGATAAGAATTTTGAAAACCCAATTTTTCATAGTTAGATGTAACTTTTTATTCATTGTAAGATAATTTTTCGATTAATGAGTAAGGGGGGGAATTGAGAATGGGAACCTTAAATATTAATATTAGCTGCCATTAAATGATTGATTTTTATATATCAACAAACTATATCTTGCAAAAGTAAACATTTATTCACAATTGTTAACAACTTTTTAATGATTTTTATCATTATTTACATAAAATTAATTCTAATTTAAAACGAAAAAATTCTACATTTTAAAAAAAGAGATTTTAGTAGGTTTTTTGGAGGTATAATTAAAATCCTGATTGTGTATCAACTTAAAATTGATGAGCCCGGTCTAAAAAGGGGCAATAATTTTTATTAATTTGGCTAAAGCCATGAATGTCAAGCACATTAATTGCCCCGCCCTTAAGGGCGGGGCAATTAAAAATCTAACACTTAGCGGGCTTTAATCCAATATCAACCGTTTTTAGACTGACCTCATTTATCGGAAACACAAAGACTTCTTTATAGTCCTTATCAAAAGAATCAATAAAATTAACCCACAATTAATAGTTTACAAAATAAAAAACTTACCTTTGACATCTTTTTTAACAAAAATTTATATTAATTAAACCATTATTTTATGCGTAAATCTTTATTGCTGTTTCTAAGTTTAGTGCTAAGTTTAAATACTTATGCACAAACTTTAAACTCAATCAAAGGTAAAGTGATTGACAACACTTCCAAAATTGCTTTAGAAGATGTCAAAATCAGCATTCAAAATACGGAATCTTCTGTTTTTTCGAATGCCGATGGTACTTTCCTTTTGTCCAACCTTGAAAATGGGGATTACACTTTACAAATGAGTAAATCCGGTTTTGAAACTATTTACATTCCTCTAAAGGTCGATAACCAAAATGTGGATTTAGGCGAAATTTCACTCTATCCCGCCATTTATCAGAATTTAGATGCTAGTGTTATCACAATTTCGGAAGAAGAGTTGACCGATGATGAAGCGGGTGGCGCGGATAATGTTGCTGGACTGCTTCAATCTTCTAATGATGCGTTCCAACAAGCGGTTGCTTTTAACTTTAGCCAAGTCTTTTTTAAAGAAAGAGGCTATGATAGTAACTTAGGGGAATTGCTTTTCAACGGTATTCCTATGAGCAAGTTCTCCAATGGGCGTCCGCAATGGAGTGAATGGGGCGGACTGAACGATATGATGCGCAACAAAAATTTCACTATGGGTTTAAATGCATCAGAAATTTCATTTGGAAGTGTTATTGGAAGCACTAACTACAATACAAGAGCCTCTCAATACCGTGAAGGAGGACAGATTTCCTATGCACTCACTAATTCCAATTACAACGGGCGTGTGATGGCAAGTTACAAAACCGGTTTGATGGATAACGGCTATGCTTTGGCTGTATCTGCCTCACGCCGATATGCCCAAGAAGGGTATCAAGAAGGCAGTGCCTACAATGCCAATAGTTTCTTTTTATCTGTTGAGAAAGTTTTTGGTGATCACGCCATTAATTTCACCGGATTTTACACCCCCAATCGTCATGGGAAGAACTCTCCAAACACCCAAGAAGTTTTTGATTTGGGAGGAACAAACTATAATGCTTATTGGGGTTGGCAAGAAGGCGAAAAACGTAATTCTCGTGTGAAAGAAATCAAAATGCCAACCTTCTTTTTAGATTACAATTGGGATTTATCAGATAAAACTTCATTGAGTGCTAATTTGATGTATCAAATGGGAACCATCGGAGACAGCAGATTAGGTTATGACGCTAACAATCCCGATCCTACTTATTATAAAAAATTACCGAGTTACTACGTTACGCCCGGTCACGAAAATTATGAAACAGCTTATGATTTTACCTATAAATTTTTAAATGATGCCCCGGAGAGTCAAATCTTATGGTCTGATTTATACGAAGCAAATTTTCTTTTAAACGGGGATGCTGCTTACTTCCTTTCTGAAGACGTAGTAAAAGATAATACCAAAGCTGCTAATTTTATATTCAAATCGCAAGTTGCTGACAATATTCAATTGAATGCCTCTTTGCTATACAGAAACACTCAGTCTGAGGGTTATGCTCAAATGATAGATTTATTAGGTGCAAAATACCAATTAGACGTAGATAAATTTGAAACCGACCAAGCCGCTCAATCTGATTTGAACAATCCCAACAGAGCAATATATGAAGGTGAAAAATTTAACTATGATTACACAATTAATGCCAATCAAATAGAAGGTTTCGCTCAAGGACAATTCAATTTTAAAAATGTAGATCTTTTCTTAGCGGGAAATTTAGGAAATACTTCCTACCAACGCAATGGGTTGTATAACAATGGTAAATACGCAAATAGCTCTTTTGGTAAAAGTAACCAAAAGAACTTCCTGACTTACGGTATTAAAGGGGGAGCAACTTATAAAATATCCGGAAGAAATTTGATCAACATCAACGGAGCTTATATTGCAGACGCTCCTTATGCTAGCAATATATATGCTAACTCCAGAGTTTCAAATGAATTGCTACCCAATGTTACAACTACAAAAATCAACTCGGGAGATATTAGTTATATTTACCGTGCGCCAGGAGTTAAAGCGCGATTGACCGGATATTACTCCACGATCAGAGATATGTCAAAAGTGGCATTTTACTTTGTAGACGGTTTGAATCTAAACACCAATCAAATCATTGATGAAGAATCTGATTTCTTAACTACCGGCTTAACCGGAATAGACTATCGCAATGCCGGTGGAGAATTAGGAATTGAAATTCAAGCTACTCCTACGGTGAGTTTTACCGGAGCTGCCTCTTACGGCGAATTTATTTACGACAGCAATCCGGAGTTGTATATTACTTTGTCCGATAATCCCAATGATGTCTTTATCAACAAAAGTCAAGGTTTATCTTATATCAAAAATTTCAAACAATCCGGAACCCCTCAAGCAGGGTATTCAGCCGGATTTACGTACCGCGACCCTAAATACTGGTGGGTAGGTGCTAATGCTAATTTATTGACTAATAACTATATCGGCATATCCGAATTTCGCAGAACTAACAATTTCTATTTAGATTCATTTACCGGACAACCTATTGCATTATTAGAACAAGCGGAGGTAGATCGCATTTTAGCACAAGAAAAATTAGATGATGTGTTTCTTGTAAATTTGGTAGGGGGTAAATCTTGGAAAATTGACGATTATTACGTAGGTTTCTTTGCCAGTGTCAATAATCTATTGGGCGAAACTTTCAAAACCGGTGGATTTGAACAAGCCCGCAAGGCAAACTACACCGAATTAAATGATGATCAATCGCTTGCCACTCCTTTGTTTGGAAACAAATATTGGTATGGAAGAGGTACCAGTTATTATATCAACCTTTATTTTAGATTTTAAAAATTACTAACGTATAAAAACATATTAATCATGAAAAAATTATTTTATTTCTTTATTTTAACGCTTTCTTTAGCCTCTTGTGTTAAAGATTCGGATTATGATACCCCTAAAATTACTTGCGATGAACCAGTTAATCTTGATAGCATAACTACTATAGAAAATGTAATTGGAATTTGGAAAGCCGCTAATACTTCCGGAACTACGATGGAAATGGCTAAATTCGCAGAAGAAACCGCATCGCCTATTTACCTTTCAGGTTATGTGACTTCATCTGATAAAACCGGTAACTTCTATAAAGAATTATACATCCAAGATGCTCCTGAAAATCCAAAATTCGCGGTCAAAGTTGCCATTGATATCGCTAACTTATATACAAAATATCCTGTAGGCAGCCATATTTTCATCAAATTAAACGGATTGGCTATTAATAAAAGTCACGGTGAATTAGTTGTAGGAAGCATCAACATCGGTGATGTAGATGTAATAAGTGAAAATTTGGCAAAATTAATTATCAAACGTTCTTGTTCAATTGCTGAAATTAAACCTAAATCCATTACAACTGCTCAAATTGATAATAGTCTTATAGGAATGTATGTTAAGTTAGACAATATGGAGTTTGAGGTGAATTTACTTGGTAAACCTTTTGTAAACCCTTTGGATAGTTATGATTCACAAAGAGTAATGATTAGTTGCGATACCGAAGATGAATTAAAGCTTGAAACTAGCACTTTTGCTTCTTTTAAAGATCAAATATTACCCTCAGGCAAAGGAAGTGTTTCCGGTATATTGACCAGAGATTATGGGGATGACTTTTTCGTCTTAAGAGTGAACGATCCGTCTGTTTTCACATTTACCGGTGATCGTTGCGGTCCTACCCTATTAGATTGCAATAACAGTAACGCAGGTACAGGAACTAACGTATTATTTGAACAAACATTCGAATCATTTGCCGTGGGTTCTACATCAATCACAGGCTGGACCAACGTAAATGTTTCCGGTGGTTCTACCGTGTACGCGGTAAAATCTTTTAGCAATAATAAATATATGCAATACTCCGCTTATAACAACGGAGAAGCCAGATCAGATGTTTGGTTGGTTACTCCTGCTATTAACTTAGAAAACTCAATCAACGAAGTTTTAACATTCAGCACTGCCACAGGCTACAATAATGGTGAAGCCTTAAGTGTTTACGTGTCAACAGATTTTGCAGGAGATGTAAATACGGCTACTTGGCAACTTGTAAACGGTACATTAGCCAATGGTACCTCTTCAGGCTATCAATCCTCTTTCACTAATTCCGGTACAGTAGATATCTCTTGCTTAACCGGAACAGTTTATGTTGCCTTCCGATATAAAGGAGGATCAGCATCCGGTGTAACCACTACCTTCCAAATTGACAATGTAAAAGTTACCGGACAACTATAACAAATTATCATTTCCTTAACAAAAAGAACCGTCGTTTTGCAAAAAAAGCGACGGTTTTTTTATTTACATTTTTTATTGTATTTGTAAATGTTTTTAAATTTAAATTGTATGAATCAGTATTCTAATTACCTCCGATTAATCCTAATTTTTTTTCCATTCTTATTTTTATCTTGTTCAAATGAAGAGGAAAATGAGCCTATTCAAAATCATTTGCTCTTAAAAACTATTTATAAAAACGGGGTAAAAACCAACGAGTATATATATAATAATGATGGGACTGTAAATATAGCTTTAAACTATAGTAATGGAATAGTTTCGAGTAAACTTGAATACATACACCTTCCCGATACCTTAAAAATTAATAAAAAAAATTCAAGTAATGTAATAATTGAAAAGTATAAATATTTTAAACTTGATGCAAATAATATTAAATACGAACAATATAGTGCATCTAATCAAATTCAGTATTCAACAATATATCAGTTATTAGATACTAATTGTGGGCATGATGTTATTTATAGATATAACAGCTCTAATAGTTTAACTAATACTTCCTATGTTACTTATGTTGATGCTAATTGCAGTTATACTGTAGTAAGCTATAATAGTCAAAATATATTAACAACAAAATTAGAAGTATTAAAAGATGATAAAATGAACATATATTTATCATTAAGAATAAAGTTTTTTAATATGGATAATGATCATAATTTGTTATACAGTAAAGTTTATAATAGTTCTAATCAATTAGAGGAGAGTTATTCCTATAATTCAACTTATACTTATAATTCTGATAATTATCCCATTACTCAAACAAGAACTTATTACAATGGAAATATTGAAAATTTAACATTCGAATATTATTGATAATATTATCATTTCCTTAACAATTTAAACCGTCATTTTGCAAAAAAAGCGACGGTTTTTTGTTATATCTTTGGGGTGCTCAAATCTTATTTTGAGATTACAAAAAAACACTAACTTTTCACTTACCTTATGAAAAAAATCCTATTGTTTTCGCTCTTGCTACTCGCTACGTGGAGTTGCAAAAAAGAATCACACAACGACAATCTCTATAAATTTAGAGAATACTTGTACTACACAACTTCCGGGCGGGTGTCGGTGGCTTCGCCTATTCAAATTGTGTTTTCTAAAGACCTTTCCGGTCAGGCGTTTAATACCGAACTGAAAAAAGGAATTGTGGAAATTTCACCGGCGGTAAAAGGTCAATATGTGATAAAAGACAATAGAACTATTGAAATTTATCCTGAAAAAAATCTAAAACCAAACACAGAATACACGGTTAAAGTGCATTTGAATAAATTATTTAAAAATGTGCCTTCCAAATTCAAAAAATTTCAGTTTCAATTCAAAACCATAGAGCCCAATTTTGTAATCAATACCGGAAACTTACAATCCTATTCCAAGGATTGGCAATATATGGAAGGAAATCTGAAAGCCGCAGATGTGATGACTTTAGATGATTGCGGCAATGTGCTAATGGCTACCCAAAACGGAAAAAAATTGAATATCAAATGGCAGGAAAATGCCACTACGGATTTTGATTTTACCATTGACAGCATTGCTAGACCAATGGAAGACAGTGAAATAGAAATTTCGTGGAATGGTAACAAACTCAATATAGATAACAAGGGTAGTCAAAAAATAAAAATTCCGGGTAAAAATCATTTTGTAGTTTTAGGAGTCAATGCAGTTCAAACCCCCGACCAATATTTGGAAATTAATTTTTCAGACCCACTGAAAAAAGATCAAGTGTTTGATGGCTTGGTCACTATTGACGGCTCCGGACCTCTTAACTTTGCCGCCGAAGGCAATGTTTTGAAAGTCTATTTTGACAACGTTATTGAAGGAAGTGCCAAGGTCGAAATTTTTCAAGGAATTGAAAGTGAAGATGGAATCAAATTGAAAGAGAATTTCTCTGAAATGGTGATTTTTGCACAACTCAAACCCGAACTAAGGGTTTTAAATAAAGGTGTAATCCTGCCTGATTCTAAGAATTTAACCTACAATTTTGAAGCGGTAAACTTAAAGGCAATAACGGTAAGAGTTGTAAAAATATACGAAAATAACATCCTTCAATTCTTACAAGAAAATGAAATTTCCGATAATGATGCTTATAACATTCGCAAAGTAGGAAGAAGAGTCGCCAAAAAGAAAATCACTTTAATTCAAGATGAAAAACTCAACACAGGCAAATGGACCGCTTATTCCATTGATCTATCCGATTTGATCAAAGCAGACCCAGGTTCTATTTACAGAGTGGAATTGAGTTTTGATAAATCAGATGCTATTTACAATTGTGAAAATGCAACAGTTTCTGCATCAGATGCTGAAGACAGCGAAGATGCATACTACGAAGACGAATATTATTACGATGAAGAAGCTGATTATTCTGCAGAAGAAGCCGAAGACTTGGAAGAACGCGAAGAACAATATTGGGACAACCTTATTTACAATTACAAACGTTATAACTACAATTGGGAACAACGTGAAAATCCGTGTCACGCTGCCTATTACAATGAAGAAAGAGTCATCACTTCCAATGTGTTAGCCTCAAATATCGGTTTCATTGCCAAAAAAGGTCAAAATAATAATTACAATTTCACCGTTACGGATATTCTCACTACCGAACCTATATCCGGAGCAAAAATTACCTTGTATAACTACCAACAACAAGAATTAGGCAGTACTAAAACCAATGATGAAGGGTTGGCTTCGTTAAAGATTGATAAAAATGCCTATTTTGCCATTGCCACACACAACAATCAAAAAACCTATTTGAAAATCAATGAAGGTAATTCACTTTCGTTGAGTAAATTTGACGTTGCCGGCAAAGAAATGAAAAAAGGACTTCAAGGTTATCTCTACGGCGAACGTGGCGTATGGCGTCCGGGCGACACCTTGCATCTTACCTTTGTACTCAATGACAAAGCCAATCCCATTCCCAAAGGTCATCCCATCAATTTTGAATTGCGCGATGCACGCGGGCAGTTAGTTTACAAACAAGTGTCTAATTTCGACCCCAATCTTTTTAATAAATTCACTGTTCCTACTAATCCGAGTGACCCTACCGGCAATTGGAACGCTACCGTTAAAGTAGGCGGTGCCACTTTTCATCAAACGCTGAAAATCGCTACGGTAAAACCCAATCGTTTGAAAATCAATCTCGATTTTGGTGCATCGGAAGTTATTAAAGCCAAAGAAGGAATCAAAGGGAAATTAACAGTAAACTGGTTACACGGAGCGGCTGCTAAAAATGTTAAAGTCGATGTCAAAATGAAGCTGTCTTCCACTACCGAAGGCTTCAAGGGATATTCTAATTATATATTTCAAGACCCAAGTCGTGAGTTTCAAAGTGAAGAAATCACGGTTTTTGAAGGTAGTGTGAATGCCGAAGGAATCGCCAATATCAACAAACCTTTTAGCGGAATTCAATCAGCACCCGGAATGCTCAAAGCTACATTTTTAACCAAAGCTTACGAACCCGGTGGTGATTTTTCAATGGATGTATTTACAAAAAATGTAGCCCCCTACGCTACTTTTGTCGGGCTTTTGCCCCCAAAACCGGATATTTACGGCTCCTATACTACGGATAAAACCAATACTTTCAATATAGTAACCGTTGACGACAACGGAAAGCCTGTGAACAGAAGCGGTTTGGAAGTCAAAGTGTATAAAATAGATTGGCGTTGGTGGTGGAGTTCCTCCTACGATAATGTGGCAAGCTACATCAGCAGTCAATATCACGAACAGGTGTATGACAAAACGATTGCTACAAAAAACGGAAAATCATCATTCAGCATTAACATTCCCAACGAAAAAGGCGGTCGTTATTTGATTAGAATTTTAGATCCTTCAAGCGGTCACGCTACCGGAATGATAACCTATTTCTATCGTGATTGGTGGCGCAGTCCAAGTGGTGCCGATGACCAATCTGCTAATATGTTGGTTTTTGCTACGGATAAAACCAACTATAACGTAGGCGAAACCGCGCATCTCACCTTTCCTTCCGGAAGCGAAGGAAGAGCCTTGATAAGTATTGAAAACGGAAGCGGCGTGGTAGAACAAAATTGGGTAAAAACCAAAAAAGGAGAAACCAAAGTAGCTATTCCTATTACCGCAGCTATGTCGCCTAATGTGTATATCAACATTTCGTTGTTACAACCCCACGCCATCACAGCTAATGATCTCCCGCTACGACTCTACGGGGTTATTCCTATAATGGTGGAAGATCCAAAAACAAGGCTCAAACCCCAAATCACGATGCCTGAAGTGTTGAAACCCGATACCAATTTTAATGTAAAAGTATCCGAACAAAACGGCAAAGCGATGACCTACACCTTAGCGGTAGTAGATGACGGACTGCTTGATATTACGCGATTTAAAACTCCAAATATCTGGAACGAATTCAACCAAAAACAAGCCCTTGGCGTTACCACTTGGGATATTTTTGATGAAGTAATCGGGGCTTATGGCGGTAGAATAGACCAAGTATTCAGCATCGGTGGTGATGAAGGCGGAATTTCTAAAAAAGGAAAAAAAGCCAATCGCTTTAAACCGGTTGTAATGTATTTAGGTCCTTTCCGATTGGAAAAAGGACAAACCGCAACGCACACCCTTCATATGCCCAACTATGTAGGTTCGGTTCGCACTATGCTCGTAGCTGGCGATTACACTAATGCTGCCTACGGTAGTGCCGAGAAAACCACTCCGGTGAGAAAACCACTGATGTTATTGGCAAGTTTACCTCGCAAATTATCGCCCGGCGAAAAAGTAACCTTACCGGTAACGGTGTTTGCAATGGAAAATAAAGTGAAGAACGTTACGGTTCAGATAAAACCCGAAAATGGAATTCAAATTGTAGGCAAACCCAATCAAACACTCACTTTTGAAAAACCCGATGAAAAAGTGGTTTATTTTGATTTGGATGTCAGCCAAACGCAAGGAATTGGGAAAATAAAAATTTCCGCTTCAGGTGGTGGTGAAACTGCTACTTATGAAGTAGAAATAGATGTTGAAAATGGAAATCCTATAACCAATAAATATATGGATGTGGAGTTACAACCTAATGCCACACAAGATATTACGTTCAATACATTCGGAGAAAAAGGCACTAACAGGGTCCAATTGGAATTTTCCACCTTACCTCCTATGGATTTTAATGGACGTTTGCAATACCTCATTCAATATCCTTATGGATGCGTAGAACAAACCACATCGAGTGTATTCCCGCAATTGTATCTCAAGGATTTATTTGACTTAACTTCTCAACAAAAACAAAAAACAGATAACAACATCAAAGAAGGAATAAAAGCGTTGGGTATGTTTCAAAATCCCGACGGTGGATTGGGCTATTGGCGTGGAGAAAAAACGGCTGATGATTGGGGAACCAGTTATGTCGGACATTTTATGATAGAAGCCGAGAAGAAGGGTTATGTACTACCCTTGACTTTTAAAACTAATTGGCTGAAATACCAAAAGCAAGCTGCTAAAACTTGGCGCCCCACCTATCGTAGTTACAACACGGATTTGGCACAAGCCTATAGACTTTATACATTAGCATTAGCCGGCGAACCTGATTTGGCAGCGATGAACCGCTTGCGTGAATTCAAAGAAATATCCAACGAAGGGCGTTGGCGATTGGCGGCAGCTTATGCGTTGGTGGGTCAAAAAGAAGTGGCTAAAAAATTGGCAAACCTATCCAACATTAATTTTACTCCGTCTTCTTATGATTATTACACTTACGGCAATGTAGATAGAAATAGAGCAATGGCATTGGAAACTATGGTGTTGACCGGGCAATCCGGAAGTATGGAATTAGCTAAAATCATAGCGAAGCATTTAAGTTCAGATTATTGGATGAGCACTCAATCTACTGCCTATTCCCTTTTAGCAATGGCAAAAATGCTTCAAAAAAATGGGGGAAAATCAATAGATGTAAACTATCAATTGAGTAATGTTATTGATAAAATAAAGACAGATAAGACTATTGCTTTGCGAAACAATAAACTTGGTGAAGGTAAATACAATGTAAAATTGACTAACAACGGTAACAATGTGGTGTATGTGCGCTTATTATACAGCGGAAAACTTCCGGTGGGTCAAGAATTGAGCAGTAGTAGAAACCTTTCTGTCCATACGGTGTTTGAAACGTCGGAAGGTAAAACGATTGACGTGAACAAACTGATGCAAGGCACTGATTTCAAAGCAAAAATTACCGTGACCAATACCTCTGAAAATTATGTGCGTAATCTTGCCTTAACGCAACTATTCCCAAGCGGATGGGAAATAATCAATACGGACTTTGCCGGTTATGGCACTACATCATCTCAAGCCAGATTTGTAGATATCCGCGATGATAGTGTGAATTTCTATTTTGATTTGGCAAAAGGTGCCTCAAAAACATTTACAATTGACCTAAATGCATCTTATTTAGGACGTTACTACAATTTTGGTAGTCAAGTGGAAGCCATGTATGACAATGAATATTTTGCCCGCGACAAAGGAAATTGGGTGGAAGTAGTGAAGTAAAAAAAAATTTTAAAACTCACATTTAATAGAGGTAGAGATCAAAAAAATCTTTACCTCTATTATCTTTCAAAAAAAACAATAGGAAAGCACGCTATTCCATTTTATATCCTATCTTTGCAATTTAAATCCATTCTAAATAATGAATGATACCATTGCTTCACTAAAGGTAGGACAAAAAGCAATTATCTGCGATATTGCCATTGAGCATATCCCGTTAAAATTGCTTGAAATGGGTTGCTTGCCCGGCAAAGTAGTTGAGTTGTTGCAACGGGCACCTCTTAAAGACCCTCTATATATCAAAGTAAACGGAAGTCATTTAGCCATCAGGGTTGAAACTGCAGCTCTAATTGAAGTGAGACCCATAGAGACAGGAACATTAAAACTATAATGCTATCAAAGATAGTCCTAAATTCGTGAACATCATTTGGAATCTAACTTAAAAATAGCTTTAGTAGGCAATCCCAATACCGGAAAAACTTCTCTTTTCAACCAGCTTACCGGATTAAACCAAAAAGTGGGAAATTATCCCGGGATTACCGTTGATAAAAAAACCGGTACTTGTAGGCTTTCCGACACATTGAATGCAGAAATTATAGACTTACCAGGTACTTACAGTATCAATGCCACTTCTGCAGACGAAGACATTGTTTTCGACACTTTGGTCAACGAACGTAATCCTAATTTTCCCGATGTAGTAGTTGTGGTTGCCGAAGTAGAAAATTTAAAAAGAAATCTCTTTTTGTACTCTCAAATTAAAGATTTGGGTTTACCAACTTTATTGGTCATCAACATGATAGATCAATCTAAGCGAAAGGGAATTCAAATAGATTTAACCCTACTGGCTAAAGAACTAAAAACGAAAGTTATTCCTATCAGTGCCAGAAAGAATATAGGGATAGATGAACTCAAAAAAGTACTTTTAGACTATAAATCCCTAAACTCGGAACCCGTAGCCGATATCTCCGAAAAGGTACGTGGTTTTTTCTTTGAACACATCAAAGATGCCTTCCCTAATTACAGTATTTACAAATCATGGTTGTTGATTACCCAAGAAGAAGTAATCAATTTTTTAACTCCGGATTTACAGGGTAAAATCAAACATTTTCGATCTTGGGATCATAAAATCAAACATTTTCAACATAAAGAAACTATTTATCGTTACCAAGTATTACACGAAATACTAAAAAATACTTATGTAGTGGACCGAACAAAGGGAACCGACCTAAGAGGATGGTTAGACCGCATCTTGACGCATAAGATTTTAGGTTACGTCATCTTTGCCTTCGCTTTGTTGTTAATTTTTCAATCAGTTTATGCTTGGGCAAGTATTCCTATGGATTGGATAGACGTCACTTTTGCCCGATTGGCAGATTATACACAAAAGCATCTTCCACAGGGCACTTTCACTAACTTACTCACGGACGGTATCATTCCCGGTATTGGAGGCGTTTTGATTTTTATACCACAAATTGCCATTTTGTTCTTTTTTGTAGCCATTTTAGAAGAAACCGGCTACATGAGTCGGGTGGTGTTCTTGATGGATAAAATCATGCGTCGTTTTGGAATGAGCGGCAAAAGTGTTTTGCCTTTGGTCAGTGGTACGGCTTGCGCCATTCCAGCCATCATGACTACGCGCAACATAGAAAGTTGGCGCGAAAGATTAATAACCATATTGGTAACTCCATTTGTAACTTGTTCAGCTAGATTGCCGGTTTATGCCATTCTTATAGCACTTATCATTCCTGAAAAATCATTTTTAGGAATATTCAACCTGCAGGGTTTGACCCTTTTAGGATTGTACTTTCTTGGATTTGGAGCTGCCTTTTCTTCCGCAGCACTATTGCATGCGGTACTTAAAATTAAGAATAAAAGTTTTTTTATCATTGAGTTGCCTAATTATCAACTCCCTTCGCTCAAAAATTTAGGGCTTACCGTGTGGGATAAGACAAAATCATTTGTTTTGGAAGCCGGAAAAATCATCTTAGCTATCTCAATCGTATTGTGGTTTTTGGCAGCCCATGGCGGGAAAAAATTTAAAAATATAGAAGAAATTGTAACACAAAATTCAACTAGTAGGGAAAAAAATTTAACCCCTAACCAACTTCAAAATCAAATTGATGCTTATAGATTGGAAAATTCCTACTTAGGAAACATTGGAAAAGCGATAGAACCAGTCATTAAACCTTTAGGTTATGATTGGAAAATAGGAATAGCTCTCATCAGTTCTTTTGCCGCAAGAGAAGTTTTTGTTGGAACGTTGGCTACTATATACAGCGTGGGAGATAGCAGTGAAAATGTAAACACTATAAAACAGCGTATGCAATTAGAAAAAAACGATGAGGGGAAACCGGTATTTAATTTTGCTTCAGGGATTTCACTTTTACTTTTCTATGCCTTTGCTATGCAATGCATGGGAACCTTAGCCATCGTAAAAAGAGAGACAAACTCTTGGAAATGGCCTCTGCTGCAACTCTTTGGAATGGGAGCTTTGGCTTATATTGTATCACTTATTGCTTATCAGCTATTAAAATAGTTAAAAATTTGTAAAGTTAAAAGGTGGCTGGAGTGGAGTCGATGCGTTGAAGTGTGCAAATTAACCCAATAACCCATTAATCAATAACCCAATAATCAATAATCAATAACCTACAGAAGATGCAAGATATATTAACCTACATAGCATTACTCCTTGCAGTAGCATTTTTGATAAAGAAATTTTTCTTTCCCAAAAAGAGTAAGAAAAGTTGTGGGATGGATTGTGGGTGTTGATGGTTTAACGGGACACAGATCCACGCCTGCTGCATGGCGGGAAAACTGATGAAATGGATTTTCGCTGTTATTATTACTCTATTAACACTAAAATCGTAATTAAATCATTCATTTGCTGAATTCTAAAGTAATCCGTTCATCAATAAGAAGCAAAATCTGTGTTAATCGGTACTATCTGTATAATCTGTGTTCCATCCCTATTTCCCTTCCACCTTTGCCCAAGTATCTTTTAGACCAACGGTTTTGTTGAAAATTATATTTTCTAAGGAAGAATCTTTGTCTTCAAAGAAATAACCTACACGTGTAAATTGGAAATGTTCGTTTTTAGGTGCATCTTTCAGTGAGGGTTCTGCAAAGCCACGTTTGATCACCAATGATTCAGGATTTACATAATCCAAAATATCGCCTTCTTGGTCGTCTGGCGTTTCCACTGTAAATAATCTATCGTAGAGATTTAACTGCACCGGAACCGCGTGAGATACTTCTACCCAATGTATAGTTCCCTTCACTTTGCGTTGACTCTCAGGAGTTCCACTGCCACTTTTACTCAATGGGTCATAAGTAACATGTACGGTTTGGATATTTCCTTCGGCATCTTTCTCCACACTTTCTCCCTTGATGATGTAAGCACTTTTTAAACGTACTTCTCCGCCTAAGGTTAATCGGAAGTACTTCTTAGAAGCTTCTTCCATAAAATCATCTCTTTCTATGTAAAACTCTTTGCTGAAGGGCACTTCTCTATTACCGGCACTTTCATCTTCCGGATTGTTTTCCGTAGTTAAATATTCTGTTTGGTTGACTGGATAATTGTCTATAATGATTTTTATAGGGTCAACTACCACCATTCTGCGTTGTGAAATTTTATTCAAATGGTCTCGCACTTCAAACTCTAATTTATTAATTTCCAATAAATTTTCACGTTTGGCTATACCGGCACTTTCCCAAAAACTAATGATAGATTCCGGTGTGTAGCCTCTTCTTCGTAAACCGGCAATGGTGGGCATACGCGGGTCGTTCCATCCTTTGACCACCCCTTCAGCTACCAATCGTTTTAATTTGCGTTTACTGGTAATCATATAGGCTACATTACCCCTTGCGAATTCTCTTTGTTTGGGTCGGTTGTCGTTTTGCGGAACTTCTACTTGGTTTTTATACCAATTATACAACGGGCGATGGTTTTCAAACTCCATGGAACACAGCGAATGTGAAATACCTTCAATATAATCACTTTGTCCATGTGCCCAATCATACATAGGATAGATTTTCCATTTGGTTCCGGTGCGATGGTGTGCGCGGTTGAGAATGCGATACATCACAGGATCGCGCATATTCATATTGGTGTGATTCATATCCACTTTGGCGCGCAATACGGATGAACCCTCGCCATTTGCCATTTTTCCAAAAAACATCAAGTTTTCCTCCACACTGCGATTGCGAAACGGACTTTCAATGCCGAGCTCGGTAGGCGAAGTGCGCTGTGCTACGATTTGCTCAGATGTTTGGTCGTCTACATAGGCCTTGTCTTCTTTAATCATTTGGATTGCCCATTGATAAAGTTGGTCAAAATAATCGGAAGCATAAAATTCGTTTGCCCACTGAAAACCCAACCAAGCAATATCTTCCTTGATAGAATCTACAAATTCTTGCTCTTCGGCTTCGGGATTGGTGTCGTCAAAACGCAAATTGACAGGGGCATTATATTTTTTCCCCAAACCAAAATTTAACGTGATGGCTTTGGCGTGCCCAATGTGCAAATACCCATTGGGTTCCGGAGGAAAACGAAAACGCAATTGATTGGCTTTTAATCCTTCTTCAATATCTTGCTCTATAATTTGCTCAATAAAATTGAGCGATTTTTTTTCTTCGGACATATTTAATGTGTTAATTTCAAAGTTAGCACCTGCGGGATGAACTTTCTAATAATTTAAATTTACTTTTCGTGAAATTTTAAAACAGTTGGAAGTTGTTTTGAGGTTGTAAAAGTAGTAAAATAATGTTTATATCCTTTCAGTTCTGTCAATTTTTAGATTTTGATTTGGCTCAAATCACTGTAAATTGGCCTGTTCTTGTTGGTAATTATATTGAAATAGAATAGCTATATAAATTTACACTTTTAAATATTATACTATGTTTAATCCCGTGGCCATTCTCAATAAAATTATCCTTTAAAATACTAGTTAAAGAAGGTTGACAAAAAATCAACTCATTTATTTTTTAAGGAGTTCAGCGGCTTTGCCCCTTCCTATTTCAACCAATTCTTCTGCTCTAAAAAAGTCAAATGTTCCTGCACTATCTCTTGAGATATTTATAATGTAATCAGGTTGGTATTGTTGTAACAACATATTGTCAGCATGGTTCATCATCAAGGTTAATGTTTTGTTCATTAATTCAAAATAGCCCATATTTTTAATCTTTGAAATCGGTTTATCATTAATTGGAGAAGATTTTAACCACTTTTCATTTAGATACTCATAAATTTCGTTGATTTTTTTTTGGTAAGCAGCCTTCTGCCCTTTCATTACAGGAACCGTTAGAAATGGATTGTAAACCGGACAATCCGCGTTCACATTTACCACTATCAATTTATCATCTGGTTGACGTACAGCATATTTAATGGGTATATTATTTAAAACACCCCCATCAACCAATAATTTATTATCTATGCGAACAGGTGTAAACACAGTTGGGATAGATATAGACGCGCGAATAGCAGTATATAGACTTCCTTCTCTGAAAACAATCTCTTCTTTATTGAGTAAATCAGTGGCTACTGCTTGAAAATGAATTGATAAATCTTCGATATTTATATCAGGAATGAAATCTTTCATTTTTTTAAGTACCTTATCCCCTTTTACAAAACCTTGTAAACTAAAAGTAAAATCAACTAACTGAAACAATTTCATTTTATCTAAAGTATACAACCAATTTTTTAAATCATCCATCTTCCCTTGCGCATATACACCTCCTACTAAAGCTCCCATAGAAGTTCCCGTAATGGCATGAATTTCATAGTCATTTTTTAAAAGCTCTTCAATTACCCCTATGTGCGCAATACCCCTTGCGCCTCCACCGGATAAAACTAATGATATCTTTTGTTTCATTAAATAATGATTTTTGTATTTACCTGATTATATTTGCTAAAAAACAGTAATAAATTTTAAATTGGCTACAGAGGTGATTGTCTTTTTAGTTGTAA
This sequence comes from Polaribacter sp., assembly GCA_020740485.1. Classification (GTDB taxonomy): domain Bacteria; phylum Bacteroidota; class Bacteroidia; order Flavobacteriales; family Flavobacteriaceae. The sequence continues at coordinate 19,582 of DYMN01000029.1, forward strand.
AAATATGATAAAAATCCGTTTTGTTTTACAGAAAATTAAAAATTTACTTAACAGGGATATTTACCAAAAAAAGAGCATACAAAAATGTGTAGCGCTTCTTTTGTACCCTCCCGATTCCTACAAGGAAGGGCTATAATATGTTTATTTTTGGAAAGCATTGCCGTAGCTGTGAGTATGAAAGTGAATATGCTACTGATTTGAAGAGATTTAGCTTGGAATAGGTTTTATGCTGTATTATGGTGATTGTAGATTCTAATGCTTAATTTGAGATAAAGTAGAATAAAACAGCTGAAATTGATTTTAATAAAATATTGAAGAAAGTGCTAAGTTCAATGAAGTAATATTTTTCACGCCAAGATGATAAATAGCAATTAAAGTAAAAAACATTTCGTATTTTGAGTTACTCAAAATGCATAATAAAACGCAAACAAACTACAAACTCAGAAAGTTTTAATGCTTTCGGTTTTTTTGTTAATATTTATACTGCAACCATTTCATCAAAAATTTATCTTGAACCTCATAGTGGGATTGTTCTGAATCGATTTCTTGATAAATTAACTCTTTTTCATTCAATGCTTCTAAGCTGCGTTTTACACTTGATGCGGCTTCTAAGCTGTATTTTTTTATAAAATCTTTTGAGTACGGTTTATGAACAACTTCGGCTTTTGCTACAGCTGTTAACAATTTCCACTGTGGTTTACTCAATAAATTTCTATATTGAAAATAGACTCCTTCGTTTGCTGTGATTATCTTTTCTAAAACGCGATAAACATCATTTGTGTCAATATGTTTTTTGTTTTCAGCATAAATTTCATGACAAAGTAGCTGTGTATAATAAGTGTGTGTTTTGGTGATTTTTAATATTTCCATTATAGCATCTTCATCTATTTTTATATTATCATTTTTGAAAAGACTTTCAATAAAAACAAAATAATCAACGTCTTTAATTTTGTGTAAACGCAAATTAATTGCACTTTCAAAAAATGGTTTTTTAGAATTATTAAATATTTCAGATATCATTTTTCTGTTGCTCCCTAAAAAAATGAAATTAACATTTTTTAGATTTTGTATTACAGTTCGTAAAATAGCTTCGACATTTTTCTCGGGGTACTTTAATATTTGTTGAAACTCATCTATTGCAATGATAACGTGTTTTTCTTGAGTATCTAAAAATTCGAAAATTTGGGGGATTGTTTTTTCTATTGTTTGTGGATTATTAATATCAAATGATAACTCAGGTGAACCGTTAAATTCATTTATTGTGATTACTGGTCTCAAAAGTTTGATGCTTTCCCAAAATTTACTTCCGATTGAGTGTTGGAGTGGAAATTTTTTATATATCGCTCCTGCCAATATATTTGTAAAATCCAATAATTTTTCAGTGGAAAAAATGTCTATAAATATAGTTTCATAGGAAGTGTTTTCTATTCTATAGAATACATGTTTTACCAAGGACGTTTTACCAACCCTTCTTTGTGCAAAAAAAACAGTATTACTCTGATTTTTAATATTTTTAATAAGAACCGCAGTTTCATTTTCCCTATTACAAAAATATTCGGGACCTAAATAGGTATTAATTGGAAATGGATTCATTTGGGTTAGAATTAGTAGACAAATTTACATAAAAAAAATAAATTACGCAAAATGTATAATACAAAATGTGTAATTTTTATTTTCTTACACTTCAATATCCAAGGTTACGCCCAATTTTTCTGAAACTTGTTGGGTAATCCAAGTTTTTAGCATAGGGATTTTTACCCTGCTAACCACTTGATCCATAAACGCATAAAGCAACAATGCTTGTGCTTCTTGTTTGGGAATACCACGTTGTTGCATATAGAAAAGAGCATTTTTATCCAATTGACCCACCGTGCAACCGTGCGAACATTTGACATCATCGGCAAAGATTTCTAATTGGGGTTTGGTGTTAATACTTGCTTCATC
>DYMN01000030.1:0-11348 GCA_020740485.1 Polaribacter sp.
TATCTTGGGTTGTCAATGTCAAAGTTGCAAAGGTTTTGTAATCTGACAAGTAATCGGGTTGATCTAAGTCAAATTTATAAGCCGGTTTGGAAAGGTTTTTTTCATCCGTTTCATAAAAATCCAGCGCTTGATGTGCCAGAAAATCATAAAGGGAAGGTCTGTATTTTTGGTTGTCAGCACCGGTGATTAAAATCGCTTCAAAAGGTTTTAAATCAGTGGACTGCAATTGGGTTTCGGTTTGCAAAGAAATTTCAAAATGTTTTTGAATTTCCGCAAAAATAGTGTTGAGATCCCAAGTTCTGAAATCATCAGGGTTCACCTTTTCGGAAGTTTCGGTGCGGTTATAAAAACGCCACCGGTTTTGTTGGAAATATTGCCAATAGAGATTAGCAAGAATACTCTCTAACAGGTTTTTAGTAGGGAATGTAGCTGTGGCGATTTCACTTTCAAAACGTTTAACAATGTTTAATTGCTCGTTTTCATCTAAAATCATCGCATATTTCGACAAATAGAGCAAGGTTTTGACAATTTGCGGACTGTTTTGGTCTTTTTTTGCCCATTGATAGATTTGTTCCACCTTTTCGTTGGCTGATTTCGTCAGGTTTTCAATTTCTAATTTTTCTACTTCTTTCCATTGTTCGGAATAGGTGGGAAAAGAGGTTTGTGCTTGCATAAAGGTTGAGAATAAGACGATTAGAAAAGAGAATTTTTTCATTTTTATTAATAATTAAATCAATTATTTATAACGGATAATCTTTTTGAATTTTTTTGATTATATCTTCCAACCCATTTAATTTTAGCTCATAAATTAATTGAAATTGTTCGCCCAACTTTCCTTTGGGAAAACCTTTGTTTTTATACCAAATGATATAATATTCAGGAATATCAATCAGATGCACGCCTTTGTATTTTCCGAAAGGCATTTTTGTATGTGCTAATTTGATGAGTTGTTGTTGATTTTGATCCATTAATAGAACACGAATGAAACGAATTTATGCCAATTTTCTCAAATTTGAAAAATAAATAAAAAAAATGAGTCATAAAACTTATTACAAATTTACAACAATCATACCATTTGAACTGCATACAAATGCGTCAAATGCAATTATCAGCTTGTGAAACACAAAAATAGATTCGTAAAATGATTAATCCAATTCAGGATCAGGGAGTGATTTAAGGAAATAATTGTAGGAAATGGTTAAAAATAAAACGTAAACAGCTGCTAAAACCCCAATAATTACATTAAAATAAATATCCGAAGTCAGCGCCAACCTTATAAAAATAGTAGCTAAAACAAAGGCAGAATATCGGAAAATGCGGTAATAACTCAACGTGTAGCGCAAGGCAATTAATACGATGATGATATCGCTAAATATGAGTACAGAGTAGAATTTATCAAACGAGTGCAAGTAAATACCTGTTTTGAGTAGATGTATAACATCCCAAGTACCTATCAGTATAAAAGTAAGCAAAAGAAGAAGAGCTAAGACTTTTTTGGCTTGAACGAATTCATTTTGGTCTTTTTCATTTACTCTCAATTTACTGTGCATCTGTAATTTGTAGTTAAATCCCATAACGATAAAAATGACCAAAGCCGCTAATGCAAAGGCTAACATATGATAGAGCTCCACCGGAATTTTTTCCCAATGCAATTGATGTAAACGTCCGAATTCCTTAAACCCGGATCGGATGAAGATCAAGGACAATAATTCGAATTGCTTTCCTACAGCATGCGCCACCGATTTGGGTAAGATAAAAACCAAACTCAGTAATTCTATGATTAACAAAAGAGTAAAAACTATTTCAATCGCAAAAAAAGGATTCTCAAAGGGTTTTTGCAACGTACCCAACTGTATCCATTGATGGTTGCTTGCATAACTCACAGCGATTCCCAAAATAAAAACAAGCACTAAAAAAGAACTGATGGATTTGTTGACACTATGGCTTTCCCAATGAGTCTTAATCCCATCAAAAGTGCGTTCAGCATTGCTTAATATATAATCATTTATTTTATTCATTCATCGTATAAAATATCATCAAAAGGATGTCGGTACATTGGCATTTCTAATCGTTTTTCGTCTAGAATATGGCCTATAAAACCGATACTTCTTCCTAAAATAAAAAAGGCATTGAGTGTGCCGCCGGAGATAAATTCATCTATTTCAGTTTCAGCATAACCCAATGAACGCCACATATCCACCATTAAAATTCCGATAGTACCATCTACATTTAATATCAAGGTATCTTTTTTGGAAGTAGTTTCTTGCTCTACTTGCAAGGCATAATCCAGCAATTGATGTTGCGGAAAAAAACGAGTGGCGTAGTTTTTAAGCCCTTCTACCCTTTTATCCGGATTTTTCAAAGATTTAATTCTGTGACCGATTCCCGGAATAGGTATAGCTTGATTTTTCATATAAGCAACGAATTCTTGTGCAGTCATATTGTTGTCTTGTGCAAATTTAAAATATTTTGCCGCATTGTCAATAGCGCCACCAAAACGCGGACCAATGGTTAATAAACCGGTAACTAAAGACTCTACCACTGATTTTCCGGCTCTTGCGGTAACTTTAGCATTATGCGCTCCGCTTACCGCCGGACCGTGGTCAGCAACGGTTTTTAGTACGGTTTCAAAGAAATCGGTTGCCCATTTAGGATAGCGTTTTTTGAACCATAACAAACTGACAACATCGCCAATATTGTATCCTGTGTCGGGAGTTGCCACTGCGCTGATAGGAATACCGGCATAAGTAGCTTCATCGCCTCTATCGTCACTGATGGTACAAATAAAGTTTTTGTTTTTTCTTTTCGCTACAGGTAGTTCCCTGACTTCGGGTTCAACGATAGGCTCAATAATTCCTTCTTTTTTTAGTGTTGCAAAAGTTTTTTGAATCATATCCGGAAGTCCGTTGAAAGTGTCAGGGACGATAAAACCGGCTTCTTTGAGTGCTGTGTTTTTAGCTCTGGCGGTTTCCATATTAGAATTAGCCGATGCGCCGGCGTGTCCAAATTGAACACTTCCGCTGAAATTTTCGGCAATAGTACCTATACACCAAGCGATAATCGGTTTGGTAATCAAACCCTCTTTTACTGCCTCTATCACTTTATATTCATCAGTTCCACCCACTTCCCCCAGCATAAGCATGTATTTTATTTTAGGGTCTTTTTCCATCAAAAGCAGGTAATCTACAAAAGTAGTTCCCACAAAACGGTCACCCCCAATGGCAATTCCCTCGGCTATTCCATCGGAATTTTGAGCAATAATATTGGCTAATTCATTGAATAATCCACCAGAACGCGTAACCAAACCACAAGAACCGGAACGATGTAGTTTGGAATGAATTATATTTTCAAGCGTGCCTCCAATATTGGCAATTCGAAATGCACCGGCTGTAATGCCACCAACAGAAGCGGGACCGATTAACGTAATGTGTTGCTTACGCGCTTCTACGTTGATCATTCTCGCCATACGCTCGGGTATGCCTTCGGCAGTAATCATTATGATTTTGAAATGTTTTAACTTCAAAGCATCCACGGTAACCTCATAAGCCGTACGAAAAGAAGCAAAATTGAGAAAAACACGTGCTTCGGGATGATTTTCAACGGCTTGTTGTGTGTTTTGATAGACCGGAATTCTTATTTGCTCGGAACCGAAGAAAAATAATTCAAATTTTCGAGCGCCTGCAGCAATTACTAAGGCGGCAACGGAGGGTATTTCACGCCCAACGGTGTAGTCATAATCCAACATACGTTGAATAGCTTCGGTGTTGTTATTCCAAAAGATAGCTTGCGATTTTTTATTAAATAGTCCGGTCATAGGATTTACGAATTACGAATTACGATTTTAGAATTACAAATTGTCAATTATCAATTATCCAACGGATAATCTCACAATCTCCGTTACATGGGTTTCAGGTCCGTACACTTCAATATAAAGTCCTAATTCATCGGCTGTTTTTTTGATGTTTTTAAGTCCTTCTTGATAGTTGGGTCCGCCACGTCTAACATATATTTTCACTTTATTCTTTTTCAACTGATCTTTGTATTCTTTCATTGCTAATACAATACCCTCAAAAGTTTTGGCGACGTCCGTAAAATTGGCAATGGCTCCTCCTATGATTAAAATTTTACCATTCGGATTTTTTTCGCGGGTCATCAAATCAAAAACAGTAGCAGCGTAAAATCGGGTTTCTTCGGCTGTCGGACCACCGGAATATTCGCCGTAGTTTGCCAATTCGCTAACACCGGCTAAATCAGCGATGGTATCGGCATACACTACCGAAGCACCTCCACCGGCAACCAATGTCCAAATGCGCCCTTTTTTATTTAAAATGGATAATTTTAGCGATGAACCGCTAATATGGTCTGCTTTTTCGATTGCTTCAACTTCGGGAATTTTTTTATTCATTCCGAAAGAAGCCGGAAATTCTACAGCACCCCATTTTTCTTTCATCACAAATTCTGCCGTATCATCCATTCTAGCTACAGCATCCAATAAAAACAGGTCTTTTCCTTTGATTACAAAAGGGTTGAGTTCTAAATAAGCAAAGTGCATATCTCTGAAAAAAAAGTAAAATTGCGTAGCAAAATCAGCAAAAATATTCTTTTTGGCAGTCGGAACATCTTTGGGCAAACCTTTTAGAATTTTATCTTTTATTTTCTTTTCGTCATCGTCTAAAGCAATAAAAACGGTGGTTACTTTTTCATCCCAACCGGATTCAATGTCAATGCCACCGGCAGCAGACAAATACAGTACATCTTCCAATCCTTGAGAAGTAGCTGCTATGTAATATTCGTCTTCTTGTTCGTGGGGTACAAACGGCTCAACGATGTAATGAGTTAGTAGTCCTTTCTGACCGCTTTTTAAAACGGTTTCGTTTTTGGATTTTTCTTTCATCCATTTTTTGGCAAAATCCCATACTACATCTCCAGCTTTTTTATTTTTATACAATACCAGGTTATTAATACCGCGTTTACCAAAAAGCATATCCGGTTTTACCACCAAATTGTCTTTTTGTAGCCAAGTATTGGCTTTTAAAATCCCTTCTATTTGCGTTTCCGGAGTGATTAACACGGATTTGAATTGATAATTCAATCGGGTAAAATAACGATCCCATTCTTTTGCAAATAATTGTTTTACAAAAAATTCTCTTACCGGTTTTTGTGCCATATTGAGTGAAAATTACAATTAATGTTGACTTTATATAATTCCAATTTTATGGAATACGAAAATTTACTTTATTTTATTTAAAGTAATAAAAGTTACAATAAATATATTATTATAATTAAAATACTGACGTTTATATAAAAATAAATAGAAAATATTATATAGTTTGCAAGTATGAGAAAAATAATTTAATAAAAAAAGACAAATGTCAGTTTTGAATAAAAAACATCGAGTTTTGTAATTAAAACCAACTAAAAGTACTTTTGTTCTTACGGATGATTTGTCAATTTCATATACAAAAATAAAGGAGTCAATATAACAGGTTTATGGTGCCCTTATAAATAAATCAATTTCATTGTTAACTAAGGCAAAGTTGAAATTGTACTAACTTAGAGTGAATATCTTTACCTTTGCACCTAATCAATAAATTTGAATCGAATGTTTATTCATTTTATAGCCATTGGCGGGGCGGCGATGCACAATCTCGCTTTGGCATTGCACGACAAAGGGTATCGCATAACTGGCAGTGACGACACCATACACGAACCTTCTCGCTCACGTTTAGCCGCAAAGGGATTATTGCCTGAAACATTCGGTTGGTTTCCTGAAAAAATCACTTCGGATTTAGATGCTATCGTTTTGGGAATGCATGCTAAAAAAGACAATCCTGAATTGCAACGAGCCTTGGATTTAGGTATTAAAATCTATTCTTATCCCGAATTTCTCTACGAGCAATCCAAGGATAAAACCCGTGTGGTCATAGGCGGTTCGCACGGAAAAACCACGATTACTTCTATGATTTTGCACGTGATGAAATACCATCAAAAATCGGTGGATTATATGGTGGGAGCATTGATAGACGGTTTTGACACGATGGTTCATTTGACGAATGATAATGAATTCATCGTATTGGAAGGAGATGAATATTTGACTTCGCCTTTGGATTTACGCCCAAAATTTCATGTTTACCAGCCCAATATTGCTTTAATTAGTGGTATAGCTTGGGATCATGTAAATGTGTTTCCTACCTTCGAAAATTATGTGAAACAATTTAAAATATTCATAGATAAAATTGAAAATGGCGGTGTATTGGTTTACAATGAAACCGATGAAAATGTAAAAAAGATAACAGAAGAAAGTACAAAGCCCATCAAAAAATATCCGTATAACTCACTACCACATAGCGTCGAAAACGGCAAAACCTATTTGCTTACCGATGAAGGAAAAGTACTTTTGCAAGTGTTTGGCGAACACAATTTGCAAAATATGGCTGGCGCCAAATGGATTTGTCAGTTAATGGGAGTTCAAGAAAATGAATTTTACGAAGCCATCAGTAGTTTTGGAGGTGCCGGAAAGCGCTTGGAGAAATTAGCAGAAACATCTACTTCGGTACTTTTCAAAGATTTTGCCCATTCTCCTTCAAAAGTAAAAGCGACAACAGACGCTGTAAAAAATCAATATCCTCATCGTAAATTGTTAGCTTGCTTAGAATTGCACACTTACAGTAGTTTGACGCCTACTTTTTTAAAAGATTACCAAAACACAATGGATGCCGCAGACAAAGCCGTCGTATTTTATTCGCCTCATGCTGTTGAAATTAAAGAATTAGAACCTATTTCCGAACAACAAATTAAAGATGCTTTTCAAAGAGTTGATTTGATGGTTTTTACAGATCCGGAAGCCTTTAGAAAATATATATTTGATCAAAATTTAAAAAACTATTCCGTTTTAATGATGAGTTCAGGTGATTATGGAGGAATGGACTTTGAAGCATTGAAAAAAAGAATTTTGTAATTTTATTAATAAAGTTGGAATGATATTTGATACTTTTGCAAAAAATAATTAATTATAACCCAAAAAACAATTAAAAAATGAGAACATTTTTATTAGTAGCCACTCTTTTATTAAATATGGTGCTTTTCGCACAAGAACCTATAAAAGCGCAAAAAGACAGCATACAAAAAACTATAATTGCTAAACCGGTCGATAGTATAAAAACTATGATACAAACCGGAGAATTACAAGGAGAGAAAGTGATTGAGGTAAAAGAAAATGAAATAAATAAAAATACAGAAGTTGCTAACCCCACCCAAGATGATAAAGAAAAAAAGAAAAAAACCGTCGAACAAAAATTAGACGATAGAAAAATCCAATTGGCTGATCAAAAATTGGAAAACGAAAAAAAATTAGAAGAAAAGAAAATTCAAATAGAAGAACAAAAAGCGAAGCAAGAGAAAAAAATGCAGGACAAACAATTGTCTATTGAAAAGAAAAAATTAGAAGTAGAAGAGCAAAAAGCGAAAGAACAGGAAAAGTTAGCTGAAATTCAAGCAAAAGATTTAAAGGAGAAACAAAAACGTGAAGAAAAAGCGTTAAAAGAAGCTGAAAAGAAGGCAAAAGCAGAAGAAAAAGCCAAAGAAAAAGTAGCTAAAGAAATTGAAAAGAAGGCAAAAGCAGAAGAAAAGGCTTTAAAAGAAGCAGAAAAAGCCCGCAAAAAAATGGAAGCGGCGGAAAAAGCGGCGGATAAAATAGAATCCAAAATTGATAAAGAAAAGAAAGATTTAAGTAAAATTCAAGCTAAATTGGAAAAAGACAAACTCAAAGGAAAATTAGCTCCAGTAGACATTACTAAACAAGAAGAGAAAATATTGGACAAACAACAAAAAATAAAAGAATTGCAATTGGATTTAGAAAAATCTAAGCGTAAATTAAATAAAGCATCTAAATAATTTAGGATACTTTCATACAATAAACTGTTCGTTTCTATTTTGAATCGGACAGTTTTTTTATTTCCTTAACATAAAGCATCAAATCACGAATTTCTCTCCAAAAGTCAATAGAATTCATATAATTCAATCCATTTTTACGATTATTTATGGAAATTTTATACATAATTCTCCAATGATTTCTAAAGGTTTTCAGGGCTTTAAAATAGGACATTGAAGTAGAATCATAAATATGAATTGGTTCGGCTATAATCCCATTTACTTCTAGAAATTTATAATTTTTCCCTTGTTTTAACTCCTCAATAGTGTTGTATTTAATGTCATAACGTCCATAAAAAAGACCCGGAATATGACTACTCAGTTCATTGATGACATTTTCTAAATTAGTATCGATCAAATGCGTTGCGTTAATAAACTGGGTTCCGCGTGCGTGATTTCCAATTTCAGATAAAATAACACTTTCATTTTTAGGCAAAACGTTAAGCCAAATTTCTGAATTATTAAGTTTTAATCTTTCTACATAATGTTTGGCTCGATCATTTTTCTTCACCAATTCTTCGACAGTAGAAATCCCATCTCCTAACACACTAATGAATGATTTTAAAGTCAATGAAGGAACAATTCCCTTTTTTTCATTGGGGCATTTATAATAAAAAATACCGCATTCATTAGGGAGTTTGATGAAATCTTGAATGATGAATTTATAAGGGAGTGTTTCAATGTATTTCTTTAACTCTGATTCATTTGTAATTTTTTTTACCAAATTACCACGAAAACCAACATCGGGTTTTGCTATTAAAGGAAATAGGATACCTGCATTTTTAATTTGATTTAAAATAGTTTCAAAATCCCTTTCTTTATCAACCAAAATAGATTTTGGTTTAAACGCGTCAGGAATTAATTGAAGCGTTTCAAATTTAGATTCAGTACCATTTCCGGAACTTTTGATTCCCGGATTGACATTTGAAAAAAAAGCAAAACTATGCGATTTTAGACTTAGATACAGTAGATAGGGGATATTTGGTCCATAAAACATATAAGAGGGCCAATATTCCCACTCGGTAAATTTTCTCAAAAAAATGTTTTTACCCATTAAATTCAAATATTTACAAAATTATAATTTTTTTTCTTTAATATCAATACGCAAATGAGAGTTGAATTAAATTTTATTGGTGAACATTTAATAAATGGCTTGAGTGTTAATAACTTTTTTTAAATTTAAAAATGTTTTGATTCTATAAATTAAATAATTTAAACTAAATGCGTTGAAAATGTTATCTTTTATCTTTTTTATTTTAAAAAAGAAATATATTTGCAAATTGATAATTTTATGTTAATAACTTTAGTATTGCTCAAAAACAATCCAAAACCCCTCTTTCAATATTAACTCTAATTATGCGCAAACAAATTGAAAGGTCTTTATTTATGATAAGATATTTACTCGTATTTTTCTTATTCTCCTTATTTTCGATGTTTAGCCAAACATCGGAAAGGTTTGCTATTAAAAATATTGGGATAAACACAGCTAACAACGAATTTGGAACTGTAGTTTCAAAGGGAGGGAGTATCTATTATCTAAAATCAGGATTTAAAGGTCAAATGGATTTGGACGAATCCTCAGCCAACTTATACAGGGGCGAAATAGCTGAAAGAGGAGAAATCACAAAAGGTTTAAAATTTCCGACTGATGCCATTTATGCGGTATTTACTAACGATGGGCAGTATGTTTATTTTTCTAAAAAAATAGGAAGCAAATTTCAAATATTTAAGGCTTATATTGATAATATTGGCAGATGGAAAAGCGAAATAAGATTACCCATTAATGATTTTAACTTTAATTTCAAACAACCCGCCTTAAGTATTGACAATACTAAGCTTTTCTTTGTTTCCGATAAAGCTGATTCCAACGGAAGTACTGATATTTATTACGTAGATATTAAAAACAAGGGATTGGAATACGGTGAGCCGGTTCATCTGAGTTTTTATGTAAATTCTCCGGGTGAAGAAGTTTTTCCATCTATAGGTGAAAATGATAAAATTTACTTTTCTTCCGATGGAATGGGAGGTGAAGGAGGTTTAGATATTTATGAAAGTTTCCTTTCAAATGGCCAATATGAAAAAACGGCTAATCTTGGAACCCCAATCAACTCAGAATTTGATGATTTTGCCTATACGCTTATTTCCGGTAATTCAAAGGGTTATTTTTCCTCCAATAGACAAGAGGGAAAAGGGGGCGTTGATATTTATTATTTTGAAGATAAAAAACCAACTTTAAACAATTGTTCTCAATCTATTTCAGGCTTTGTGAAAAACAAAGAAAATCAAAAACCTATTTTTGAAGCTATTGTAGAAGTATTTGACTCAAACGGAAACAGTGAAAATACTTTGACAGACCAGCAAGGTCAATTCGTTTTTGAAAATATTGAATGTGACGCATCTATTGACATTGTTGCTTATAAAGAGAGCTACAATGGCTTTGCTGAAGCTCATGTCATTCCTAAAAAAAATAATGTTATCAATCTGTTTCTCAATCCTGAATTTCCCGAAGGTTTTAAAGAAGAATTTGACTTGAGTAACGAAATGGTAGCAATTGACACGAAAACGAATGAAGTAATAATCCCGGAAAAAAACAAACCGGCTGACCAAAAAATAATTCCAATTAAAAAAGAAGAAACAAATACAGTTGCCGTCAATGAACCTAAAGTTGAAAAAAAAGTTGTGGAAGAGAACTATGATCCTTTAGATTATGATCCTCATTCTCAAGTCAAAAAAACAACTCCAAAAAAAGTTGTAGAAGATGAACCTAAAAAGGAAGTTATTGCTCAAAAGGAGGATATAGATCCGCTTGATGATCCTTACTCCCAATCAGCTAAGAAAAAAGAAGATGTAATTACTAAAAATACAAAAATTGAGATTGATTCTAAACCCAAAAAAGAAGTAGTTGCTGATTATGATCCATTAGATTATGACCCTAAAACACAATCTAAAAATGCTCCTAAACAAAAAGCCCAAGAAGTTAACCAAATAGAAGAAGCTAAGAAAAAAACAGAATTAGCTCAACAAGAGCGTCAAAAAAGAATAGCAGAAGCCAAAGTCACGGCGGATAAGCTTAAAATAGCAGAAGAGGCTAAAAACACGGAAATAGCGCAACAAGAAATACAACAAAAAACAGACTTTGAAAAGCAAAAACAAGTCCAACAACAAGCCATTGTCGATGCTAAAAAACGAGACGAACAACAACTTCAAGAAAAGGAAGCCATTGCCAAAGCCAATATAGAAAAAGTCAAGCAAGCGGAAGCTGCAATTATAAAGAAAGAAGCGGAAGACAAAGCACGTATAGAAAAAGAACGTCAAGATAAATTATTGGCACAACAAAAAGTCTTAGAAGAAGAGCGTCAAAAGCGAATAGCAGAAGCCAAAGTCACGGCGGATAAGCTTAAAATAGCAGAAGAGGCTAA
>DYMN01000030.1:11448-21218 GCA_020740485.1 Polaribacter sp.
TCGATGCTAAAAAACGAGACGAACAACAACTTCAAGAAAAGGAAGCCATTGCCAACACCAATACAGAAAAGGCAAATTTAACGCAACAAGAAGTAAATTCTAACATAAGGATATCCGATAAAATAATGACCAGTGGAGCTCTTGTGTCAAGTGCAAAGCAGTCACAAATTAACAAAGTCATTAATTCTTACACCGCACTCCTAAAAGAAAAAGAGGGGGTACTTAAACAAATCGAAGAAAACCAAACAACAAAAGATGTTGAGACTAACAACACTGTAGGGAATGAAGTCTGTGCCAGAAACATCAATGGAAATGTGTTGAACAGCAAAACCAGAGAAGCCTTATCTAATGTAACCATTGATATGTACTATGACGGTCAAAACATAGAAACAATAACAACCGATAAGAATGGTAATTTTAATTTTTATAACGTTGATTGCAATACGAAATATATATTAATTTGTTATAGAGAATATTATGATAATATTGCGCAAGCTGAAATTTACACAGAAGGAAATATTAATGATATTTCAATACTTTTAGAACCAAATCAATCCAAAAATGTGGTTGCAACAAATGCTATAAATGAGGATGTCAATCAAAAACAGGATGTTTTAAGTAATAATAATTCAAAATCCGCAAAAAATGAAGAGGATGAAATGACTTATTATAAGGAACCAGAAGAAATTGAAGCTCCAGTGGTAAAAGCAGGAAAAGTAGTTTTAAATCCAATTTATTTTGACTTAGATGAATGGTACCTCACATCAGAAGCAAGAAGAGAATTGGATAAGATTATTTTACTGATGAAAATGAATCCTACTATGATTATTGAATCAGGTTCTCACACGGATACGCGTGGAAGATTTGAATATAACTTGGAATTATCCGAAAAAAGATCGCAAGAAACGGTAGGATACTTAGTTGCAAATGGTGTAGACCCGGATAGAATCTCAGGCCGTGGGTATGGCGAGACCATGCCTGTAAATCACTGTTTAGACGGAGTAAAATGTTCGGAAGCTGATCACATGGACAATAGGAGGACAGAGTTTGTAATCTTGAAGTATTAAATTAGGTTCTAATTTCTATATTTATTGGGGAGTTCAAATGTTATAGTTTTGTTACTGATTCTCTTATTTGAAGAGCTGTAACGCAAAGTGTAGATTGCTAAGAAAGCGTGCTTAATATTTTTTTATTTAATTTCGGCGCATTTCGACAGTCTCAATGCATCGCATTTTGACAGGCTCAATCACTCCTTTTCTTTTTCTAATAATTTAGTAATATTTTAAAAACATATATTAATTGTTGATAACTTAACATTAATTTTTTCAGGTTGATTTGTTTTTTAGTTAAATTTGCTTTTTTAACTCAAAAAACCAAATACCCAATGAAAAAAATTTTATTTTCAATTGTTTTTCTATTTACTCTAATTATTTATTCACAAGATTTACCTACCAATCCAGAAACCGGAAAATGTTACGTGCGTTGTAAAACCCCAGATATTTGGGAAAATAAAGACGTAACCGTTGAAGTAAATCCGGCTTATAAAAAAATGGTTGCAGTACCGGCTACTTACAAAACAGTTAATGAAACCGTTACAGTTCAGGACGCTTACAAAGAACTGACAGTGATGCCTGCCAAGTATGAAACCCAAAGTTTTTCTATTGAAACACAAGGTCCAAGTCAATCTTTAAAAATTGTACCCGGTAAAACAACTATGGGAAGTGTCTCAGTTGAAACTGTTTCTCCAAGTAAATCACTAGAAGTGATTCCGGCAACTTTCAAAAACGAAACACTCTCTGTTGCGCAAGACGATGCTCAATCATTAGAAGTAGTGCCTGCAAAGTATGAAAATCAAACTTTCGAAATGGTAGTTCATGAAGCATACCAAAAATTGGAAGTGGTGCCTGCTAAATTCGAAACACGCGATGAAGTAATTGTCGTATCGGAAGCTTCAAAAAAATTGGAAGTAGTACCTGCCAAATACGAAAAAAGAACCGAAACGGTGGTCGTAAATGAAGCTTATCAAAAATTGGAAGTAGTTCCTGCTAAGTATGAAACGCAAACAGAAACTATCGTTATTCAACCTGCTTATAAAAAATTAGAATTAGTTCCTGCCAAATACGAAACCAGAGAGGAAGTCATTACAGTAAACGAAGGTGGTGAAACCATGACTATTATTCCTGCCAAATGGGGAACAGAATCTTTTGACTACGTTAAATCTGAAGCTGGTTCAAAAATCAGTGTAAACCCTGCAAAATTTGGAAGCGATTCTCAAACCATCGAAATCAAATCAGAATCTGCTCAATGGGAAATGTCAGCAAAAAAACCGGATTGTGAATCAAGTGATCCTAATGACTGTCGTTACTGGTGTTATAAATCTATTCCTGCTGAATTTACTACTGTAAGTGTTACAAAATTAGCATCCGATGCAAGTGTTTCCAGAAATGAAGGATGTACGGGAAATGATTATTCAAAAGCAGGTTGTACTAAAGGTACTTATACTAAAAAAGCATTATTGAGTCCTGCAAGCACTTCAACAACCAAAATCCCATCCGTAACCAAAACAATTAAAAAGACGGTAATGGTTACACCTCCTACCACAAGAGTGGTTGAAGTCCCTGCTATTTCTAAAGTGGTTAGTAAAACAGTTATGGTTACTCTTCCAACTACCAAAGTGGTTGAAGTTCCCGCCGTTTCTAAAACAATAGAAAAAACCGTTATGGTGGCTCCTCCCACTACAAGAGAAGTTGAAATTCCGGCTGTAACTAGTGTTGTTAAAAAGACAGTAATGGTAGCTCCTCCAACTACGAAAGTAATTGAGGTGCCTGCTGTGAAAAAAACTTTCACAAAATCAGTAATGGTTACCCCTCCAACTACAAGAACTATAGCTACTCCGACACCTGCTAAAAGTTATGCAAAAGCAGTGGTAAACACACCCGCAACTACTAAAGAAAAAGAAATTCCGGGCAAAACGGAATCATTTAAAGTTACCAATATCACTGACGATGCAGTAGAAACGATTCAAATACCCGGAAAATCTGAAACCTTTACTAAACAAGTAATGGCTGCTGCTCCACAAGCAGTAGAAAAAGAAATAGCTGCAAATACAGCAACTATTACTAGAACAGTTGTTGATAAAGACGCTTTTGTGACAGAAGAAACGGTTCCTGCTCAATACAAAACTGTTAAAACCGAAACTTTGGTTTCTAAAGGTGGTTTGACAACTTGGAAAGTAGTTGCTTGTGAAATAGTAGAAGATTATGCCGTACTTCCTATTCAATGGAATTTAGGTAGTGCTGAATTAACTCCACAAGCTAAAGCAATTATTGACACTAAACTTTTACCTGTATTAAAAGATGGTGTAGCTGCTGAAATCGCTTCTCATACGGATTCTCGCGGTTCAAAAGAATCCAATGAAGACTTATCAGAAAGACGTGCACAAGCAGTGTCTAACTACTTAATTTCAAAAGGAATTCATCCAAGTAAATTAGTTTCTAAAGGATATGGTGAATCTCGTTTGAAAAACAGATGTGAAGATGGTGTTTCTTGTACAGAAGCCGAACATCAACAAAATCGTAGAACTGAATTTAGAGTTATCAACCAATAATTTCTAATTCTTACAAAATAGTAAACCCGCTCATTGAGCGGGTTTTTTTATTGTAAAAATCTAATTGGTTTATTATTAAATTTTTTTTATATTTTAATATGTTTTCACAAACGCTGTTACCAATTCTCCCATAGATTTTTCGGCTAATTTTGCTGCTTTTTTTACATCTTCATGCGAAACTTCGGCTACTATTCCTTCTACGCCTAAATCGGTAATTACAGAAAGTCCCATGCAGTTCATTCCCATGTGTTTGGCAACAATTACTTCCGGAACTGTTGACATGCCCACAGCATCACCGCCCAAACTGCGCACCATCCCATATTCAGCAGGCGTTTCAAATGTAGGTCCTTGCAATGCCAAATACACACCTTGTTGCAATTTTATTCCTTTATCCGCTGCTACTTTCAAAACATGATTGCGCATTTTTTTACTATACGCTTCGTGCATATCTACAAAACGAGGTCCAAATCGTTCGTCATTAGCTCCATGTAGCGGATGTTCCGGAATCATGTTGATATGATCTGTAATGAGCATGATGTCGCCTACACTAAATTGGGCATTGACCCCACCTGAAGCATTAGAAACGATTAAGTTATCAATGCCTAAATATTTCATTACTCTCACGGGAAAAGTAGTTTGTTGCACACTCCAACCTTCATAATAATGAAAACGACCGCGCATAGCCAACACTATTTTTTCTCCTACTTTACCATAGACTAATTCTCCATGATGCCCGC
The DNA here is from genome assembly GCA_020740485.1 of Polaribacter sp. Taxonomy (GTDB): domain Bacteria; phylum Bacteroidota; class Bacteroidia; order Flavobacteriales; family Flavobacteriaceae. The sequence goes on from DYMN01000030.1 coordinate 15,793, forward strand.
TTACGGTACTTACAGGAAAATTGGGGATCTCTTCGTAAGGAATGGTTTGAATAATATCCACAAAATCAGTAAAATTACCCAATCCCGTTCCGAGAATAATCCCAAAATCAATATTGACGATTCCTTTATTTTTTAGAAATTGAACGGTCTCTTGTACTTTGTCCCACATAATTTAAAATCAATTGGTTAAAATCATTTTGAAAGCGCATTATTTGACTTGTAATTGCCAAATAATACCAATCATCTGCTTTCTCCTTTTTTTGAGAAAGGATAGCAAAGATACGAACATAATCTTTTTCTGTAGTCAAAATGAGTTTTTTATTTGTATCTAAATTATTAAATTTTGAATAAATTTTCTCAAAATCATCGTCTGTAAAGTTATAGTGATCCGGAAATGAGAGATGAATAAAATCTATTTTTTGCTCATTCAAAAATTGCTCTAAGGGTTTTGGATTGGCAATCCCAGTTACTAAAGTGATTTTATAGTCTTTTAATTCTTCTAATGTGATTTGATTTTCACTATTTTGAATAAAATTATTGTAAACAATCTTTGAGAAAAAAACCGTTTGATGAAGTTCAGGTTTCAAACGTTTAGCTGTTTCAAATTCTTCTTGTTCTGTTAATTGTTCAGGACATTTGGTAACCACAATCACTAGCGCTCTTTCTGCTCCCGAAACGTTTTCACGCAAATTTCCGGCAGGAAGTACTTGGTCGTCCACATACAAATCATCATAGGAAGTCAACAATATAGTAAAACCGGCTTTCACACTGCGATGTTGAAACGCATCATCTAACAAAATAACTTGCGGTGGTGTGGGCAATTGCATTAAAGTTTCAATACCATGAGTTCTTTCTTCATCTACTGCCACCAAAATTTCAGGAAAATTGCGGAACAATTGAAAAGATTCATCACCCAAATCTGCTGCAGTGCTTTGAGTATTTGCCAACACAAATCCCTTTGTTTTTCTTTTATAACCTCTACTTAAAACCGCAATTGGATAGTTTTCTTTGAGTAATTGTACCAAATAAGCCACCATAGGTGTTTTCCCGGTGCCACCTACGCGTAAATTTCCGACTACAATTACCGGAATGTCATACTCGTTTTCTTTTAATATCCCTTTGTCATACAAAGCGTTGCGCGACTTGGTTACACCATCATAGAGCAACGAAAAAGGAAAAAGGAGTTTGCGAAGTGGGTTCATTTTATCATATAAGAATTATCGGTTTATTTTATTAAACAAATTTACATAAAAAAAGGGCTTAACTCAAGGTCAAACCATCTCTTTTATAAATAATGTATCCTGTTTTGGAATCCCGCCTTGCAGTTTTCTAAAGCTATCGGAATCGCTTAGCTTAGATTTGGAATATTGATTATTGGAATTTACTTCCCTGTTCCTTCTTTCAACCAATTCAAAAATTGCTCTACATTGGAATTATAGGAATAAGGTGTATTGATTTGAGCTTCGGTTTCCGGATTGAGCATCACGTAATAAGGTTGGGTGTTGGTTTTATATTTCACCGTTTGCATTTCACTCCATTTGTTGCCCACCGTTTTAATTTTTTTTCCGGTTTCTTTAGATACATATTGTTCCGTTTCAGGAAGTTCCTTTTTGTAATCAACATACAAAGAAACAACGACGATGTCATTTTTCATGACTTCCATTACAGCAGGATCGCTCCACACATAATCTTCCATTTTTCTACAATTCACACAGGCTTTTCCCGTGAAATCTAACATCAAGGGTTTGCCCACAGCTTTGGCATAAGCTAAAGCGTGTGCATAATCATCAAAACTAATGATGTCGTGAGGTCCTAAATGCGCATGTTCGGGCAAAGTTACCGCTGTTTGCGTTATTGTTTTGTTTTGAGGAAGGAGATAGGACAATTTTTCTACAGGGGCTCCCCAAAGTCCGGGAATGAGGTAAAAAACTCCACCTAAAACAAAAATTCCTAACATCAACATCCAAACTCCAATACGGTGGTGGTTGCCTCTAAAAATAATTTTCCCTTTAAAAATGTAAAACAGCGCAATGATCAATAGGATGATAAGGAGAAGGATCAAAATATTTCTGCCTAATAATTCACTTTGAAAAAAGGCAGATGCATCCACTCCGTATGGCGATTCAGCATATTTCAGCGGGGGCGGAAAACCGCTGATCAAGTGCAGCGGAGCGCCCCACAAACCGGGAACGAGATAGGCTGCTACTATAATAAGTACAATGCCCAATAGTTTTCTTCCTTTAGATACCTTTGGTTCTTCATCGTCGTGAGGCAAAATGATCCAACCAAACAGATAAAATGCTGTTGTTATTGCAATGGCAATCCATATTACTATAAACAACTCTCTTTCAAACCAGTAGAGGTCATATACCAAATCAGCATTTGATAAAAATTTAAACGCGAATGCCAATTCCAAAAAGCCCAAAAATACTTTAACTGTGTTTAACCACCCACCGGATTTTGGCATAGCATTGAGCCAGCCGGGAAACATCGCAAACAAGGTGAATGGCAATGCTAATGCGATAGAAAATCCGAGCATACTGATGATGGGTGCAATGCCACCGGAACTAGCCGATGCTGCCAATGCAGTTCCCACAATAGGTAAAGTGCACGAAAACGATACAATTGCCAATGCCAATGCCATGAGAAATATACCGACATAACCCCCTTTTTTATCGATTCCGGCATCTACCTTGGTTCCCCAAGAACTCGGTAAAATGATTTCGAAAGCACCTAAAAATGAAAAAGCGAATAATAGTAAAATGGAAAAAAACACTAAATTGAATAAAGCACCTGTAGAAAATTCATTCATGGCATCTGCTCCAAAAAACGCGGTAACCAATGAACCAATTAAAACATAGATTAATACTATAGACAACCCGTAAACTACTGCATTGGTCACTCCTTTAGATTTCGTTTTGCTTTGTTTTAAGAAATAACTCACCGTCATTGGAATCATCGGGAACACGCAAGGAGTGAGTAAGGCAGCTAAACCGCCGAGAAAACTCAAAAAGAAAATCGCCAGCAATCCTTTACTCTCTTTTGGGTCTTCTTCTTTTTTGATTTCTTCTTTTACCTTTTCAATAACGCCTTTTGGCATGGGTTCAATGGTTGTTGCGGCTTTTGTCAAATCGAATGTAAGATATTGTTCTATCTGAACACAAGATTCCATACATGCTTGACCATAGAAATTTAATTTTACCTCTTTTAAGTCTTTGTTTTTTAAGGTAATGACTTGCTTAAGCATGGCTTGGTCTGAAAAGAAAGTTTCATCCACCCCAAAAACTTCATTGAACTTGGTTTCGGTTTTACTTTCTTCTGCTTTTCCATTAAATACAAAATCTTTGCCTTCTTGCTCGCTGGTGATTTCTATGGGCAACGAACCGCCTTCAGCAGAATGTTGCGAATAGAGATGCCAACCTTTGTCAATGGTGGCTTTAATGACCAAATTATACACTGAATCATTCACTTTTTCGGTGTGGGTGGTAAATTTCACCGGTTTAACTTCCCCTTGCAAAATATCTTGCGAAAAGACCGAAAATGAAGTTAGTAATAAGATTGATACTAAGAATTTTCTCATTTTATAAAGGTTGAATTTTTATAATTTCATTCGTTTGCTCCGTAACTTTAAATCGTTCATCTATGCGATAACCCATGACCCAAAGTATGCGGTTTTGTGCGTCGCAAAGTAACCAAATTTTTCTTTTTTCAATAACGCTCAATTTCAAATCTCTAAAATAGTCGCTCAACTTTTTATTGCCTTTCATTCCCAAAGGGATAAATGCATCGCCATCTTCCCATCGCTTCTTATACATGGGAAAAGCCACTTTTTCAGCATCTAAATATTCAATCCCTTTTTTCTTAAAATTAATATTAGCATCATAAGGTAAGCGCTCTACTTTGTAACTTAAGTCACCCACTTGAATGTGATTATCAACCACCATTCGGTCTTCGCATTTATCTTCTTGTGGAATTTCAGTCAAAACAAACTTCATTCTATCTTTCAATAAAATGTGGGTGTCCGAAACAATTTTCTTTCCGCTTTGCGCTTCGATCAATTCAAAAATGCTTTGCCAATCGGTAAATCCGTATGGTTTTAACAATTCAAACAATACATATTCATAATGATTGACTTTTTTCAATTCCATCAAATAAATATGAACTTCACTTTGCTTTTGATGCCAAAATTGGGGTTTCAATACATTTAAGTAATCTTTAATCAAGGTATTAGCGTGATTCAAATATTCCATACTTTTCCTAAAATCTCTTCTAAAATCGGGATTGATGCTTTCTAAAACGGGAAACAGTTGATGTCTTATTTTGTTGCGTTCATATTTTACAGAGGCATTACTGCTATCCTCACGCCAAGTCAATTGATTTTCAGTAGCATATTGCATCAATTCACTTCGTGAAAAAGGTAACAACGGACGAATAATTTTTGCATTTTTTGCCGGAATGCCTATCAAACCTTCCAGTCCCGATTTGCGGTTGAGATTGATAAAAAACGTTTCGATGTTATCATCTAAATGGTGTGCCGTGAGTAAATATTGAAATTTATGTTGTTGCATCAATTCGCTAAACCATTGGTAACGAATATCTCTGGCAGCCATTTGAATGGAAATTTTCTTTTCGTCGGCAAATTGTTGAGTTTGCGCCTGATGAACAAAGACGGGAACCTGCCACTTTGAAGCCAATTCTCGCACAAATGCCTCATCGCCATCACTTTCCGCCTCGCGCAAGTGAAAATTGACATGAGCCAAAGCAATATCGTAATCCAAACTTTTTAGAATATGCGCCAACACCACCGAATCTAATCCGCCGGAAAGTGCTAGCAACAATTTCTTTTGCTGTAAATAGGGAAATTGGTTATCAATATGTTGTTTTATGATATTAATCATTGCACAAAAATAACTTTTTTTATTATCTTAATAATGTTCTTAATGGCAGTGATGCAAAAGATTTGTTAAACTTAAAACCCGTTACCTATGCAAGTCCTCACCAACCTCAAGACCTTTCACAATAGGGCGTTCAACTGTGGAGAGATGCTTCCCTACAAGCTAAGCAAGGAAAACTCGTAAATTTTATTTCGGAAATACAAACAGGCGATTTAGCCTTTTTTGAAAACACTGAAGAGAAAATTACACACGTAGGAATTGTACTCCCCGATTTTCAAATCATTCACGCCCATGGTGAAGTGAGGATAGATACCTTGGACGATAGGGGAATATTCAATAAAAATACAGGAAAACACAGTCATCGTTTGAGATATATCAAAAGGTATTTTTAGATGTTTGCTTTATTTTATATTCAACCGAAAAAAATCTTTGCCAAAGTTTAAAACTTTGGTAAAGATATAACCACTAAGGTTTTCATTAGCCTACGTAATTATTCTTTCACTATTTTAGTGGTAAATATTTCTTTATCTG
>DYMN01000031.1 GCA_020740485.1 Polaribacter sp.
GTCCTCCGTTGGCTTTGGCAATATATATTTTGTACCAATCACCGGCAATAGCACTATCGCCAAATCCGGCTTGTCCTGTTTTAGTTTTGGCTACGCGTTCTATTTTAGCGGGAACTTTATAAAAATGTACGTTTTCAAAGTCTTTTTTTAATGAAAAAGGTTTTACACTGCTGCGCAAACTTTCACCATTAGGATTGACCAAACCGCCACCGGCAATGCTTAGAAATCGTTCGGCTGCTTGGTCTAAATCTTGGGAAGTAGTAAGGATAGTCAGATACTCATTTAGCACTTCTTTTACCTCAGAAGGCAACATTAATACAGGAATGTCTTTTTGTTGCGAAAACAAAGGCTGCAATCCTAAAAATAGAAGAACGGAAAATAATAATTTTTTCATTTTGAAATGACTTTAAGGTTAATATCACTTCAAAAGTCTTCAATATCTCAATTTTTTGAAAATGGTTTTGGGTAAACTGCAAAAAAAATGGGGTGAAAACAGTTTTTTAGTAAGATTTAAAATTATACAATGGATTTTATCCATTAAAAATTGTTCTTTAATGAATAAAATTTATTCCTTTTTAAAATATTTTCTCGTTATAAGGAACAGCGCACATACTAAACTAATTAAAGAAAAGTAGAAAATAAGCAAGTTATCTTTCTCTATTTTAGAAATCATAATTACAATGCTCGCCGCAAATAACACCATAAAAAAAGGATTGTATTTTCGCAAATTAATCCATTTCCAAATAGGAAATTTATTATTGATAAAAATACCGCTAATGCCGGAAATATAACCTACAACACCTCCTATGATAACATCAAGCGGGAAGTGAGCTCCGATAGCCACTCTGGTATTAATGAGCATCCATCCTATTAAAAGAAAACCAACATACCACTGCGCTTTATTAAACGTTTTTTTTGGCATAAAGGCAAAGAACAGAACCGTAAGCACTGTAAAAATGGTAATTGAATGTCCTGAAGGCAAGCTATTAGTTTGGCTTATCAAGGGTTTCCCAACTATAATAAAGGTATCGTGGTCTAATACCGCTGCGGGTCTTGGCACCGCAAAAATAAATTTGAGGATTTTAGAGAGGATGGCAGATAGAATAGATGCAGTGAGCAGTACCTCCCAAATTTTCGGAGTATAGATAATTAAAACCGTCAAAAGGGATAAGAATACAAATGCATCTCCCATTTGGGTGAGGTTATACTGAAGTTGAGGCAATTGACCTAACTTGGCGTTCAAATAATAAAACCATTCTTTTTGGACTTCTACGTAAGATGTTACATTTATGGCATTGTGTACATAGAAAAATAATAATATTACTAACAATAACGCTATCGGAAGCACATAAAGCGATAACTTTAATCTTGAGAAGTTTTTTGTAATCGTTTCGTTCATAATTCCCTTCATAAATTAGTTACATTTTATGTATTTTCAGCATCAATTCATCATAGTAAATTCTCCCAATTGGGATTTGATGTTGTTTGATGATTACATTGCGATCTGTGATGCTGTCAATGCGTTGTAGGTTAATAATAAATGATTTATGTATTCTAAAAAACTGATGAATAGGCAAATTTTCTTCTATTTTTTTTAACGGATAAGAAACCAAATAATTTTTTTCAGGGGTGTGTAAGAGGGTGTAATTATCATCTGCTTTTGCAAAACAAATGTTGTGAAACGGAATTTTAATCCATTGGTTGTTATATTTTACAAAAATATGGTCTTTTTCCAGCGTGGAAACGTTAGGTTCTTTTGCTTTTGGATACAAAGCAATACTGATTTGAGTCAAAAGTTCTTTTTCATTGAATGGTTTGAGCACAAAGCCCGCCGGTTGGGTTTTTTTTAGCCTATTCACCGTTGACTCATCAAAATGAGAAGTGAGATAAATAAACGGAATATGATATTTTTCATTGATGAGGTGTGCCAATTCCACTCCGTCTGTATCGCCTTTGATGGTTACATCCAACAAAATCAAGTCGGGTTTTTGCAATGCTAATGCCTCAATCGCTTCTGCCGCACTGCGCACCTTATGGCATACAGTATAGCCGGCTTGTGTCAATACCAATTCTATATGATTGGCAATGAGTGGTTCATCTTCTACGATAAGAATGAATTTAGGGGATTCATTTTGCATATTAATTACCATTTAATGATTACTTTCCAACCGTTTTCTCTTTTTATTTCCATTTTTCCATCCAATTTTTCGACGAATGATTGTATGAGTAGCATTCCGTAACTTTTGTTAAGATCTACCGGCTGATGCGCTTCAACTTTTCCGTTATCGCTGACTATCAATGTTTTCAATTTTTCTTTTTCAAAAAGCAATATTGTTATGTTTAAAAGAGCATCTTCGGTTTTAGCGTGTTTTAAAGCATTTAAAATCAACTCATTCACTATAAGTCCTACGGATTGCGCCTTTTCTATTTCCATTGATACCGATTGCACCTCCATTTGAATATTTACTTGATCTTTTTCTTTGGAATTTTGAACAACAGCGTGGGCAATATCTTTTATATATGTTTGCATATCAATTTGTTGTACACTGTCCTTAGCATAGAGTTTTTGGTGTATCATTGAAATACTCTCTATGCGCGAAGCCGTTTCTTGCAACATATTTGAAATTTCCGGTTGCGAGGCATAGTGCATCTGCAAATGCAACATAGATGAAATCATCTGCAAATTATTTTTAATGCGGTGGTTCATTTCTTTCATCAAAGTCTTATTTTCCGCAAGCGCTGATTGAATTTGTACGTTTTTCTTCTCTAACTCATCTGACTTTCGTCTGTTGATGATAAAAAAACCGGTTACCACAGCGCCCAAAATTCCCAGAAAGGCAAAACCCAAAATCCAATTGCGTTTTTGGGCAGTGGCTTTGGCAATATTGACATTGAGCAATTGGATTTCTTGCTCTTTTTTTTCCCATTGGTATAATTGTTCTATTTTGGAAATTTCCACCCCTTGATTTTCTTTGAAAATACTATCGTTCAATGCGGTAAATAAATCATAAAACTGGATGGATTCAATATAATTTCCTTGTTTTTTATACAATTCTTGCAGGGATTTATACGCTTTAAGCACCAAATCAGATTGCTTGATTTTTCGACTTATTTCCAAGGATTTTTTTAAATAGTTTTCACTTTTATCCCATTGATTCATTAAAAGTAAACTTTCACCCAAATTGTAATAAAGTAGTGACAATTCAAGCTCATCATTGACAAATGGAATAAATTTTTCGCACAACGCAACATTTTCAAATGTCTTATTGCTATTTCCTTGTGAGGCATAAATTATCGCTAATATTCCGTAACTGATTCCTATTTGCATACTGTCATTTAGTTTCTGTGACACCTGAAGGTTAGTGAGCATATAACGTTCCGCGCTGCTATAATCTCCTTGCAAAAAGGCTATATTGGATAAGTTGGAAAGTGGAAAAAGTAACCCGGCATCATCTTTCAATATTCTTTTAATATTCAGCGATTTTTCAAAATAAGTCGTGGCTTTGCTCCAATCACCTTTTTTGTCGTATATCAATCCCATATTATTAAAGCATCTGGCAATACCTATGGAATCTTTTATGATCTCACTTTGTTTTAAACTCTCAAAATAATACACCAAAGCACGATCATACATCCCTTGATAAAAATAAGAAACACCATAATTGTTGTATAATTTGATCAACTCAGGTTTGTTTTTTTGCTGTGTTCTGATATTCAACGCTTTGTCATACCAATACAGTGTAGAATCTAAATTAAATTGATAATCGAATGCCAAACCTTTGGCAACATAACTATCAGCCAACAAATGCTCATTTTCTAATCTTAATGCCAACCCAATGGCTTTCTCTGCGTAGATGCGTGAGGAATCAAATTGAACAGGCGCAAATTTTTTGGAAGTTGCAATGTGTTGCAATACCTTTTTTTCGTCATTGGATTGGGTTTCCGATGAGGACTGCCCCCAACTTATAATGGGAAAGGTGAGAACAAGAATAAAGATTAATTTTTGCATCTGGTAAAAGTAGTAATTTTTGATTTAAAACCATATAATTCTATTTCATAACAATTAACTTTCGTTATCTTTGCATTTCCAAAAAATTAAAGGAAATAGAATTACGTTTTTTTATTATTAAATTTAATTATGATGCACAAATATAGCGTATTAGAACTTTTAAATTCTGATAAACTCGGAACGGAAGTACATATCAAAGGATGGGTTCGCACTTTTCGCAGCAACCGCTTTATTGCTCTAAATGACGGTTCCACCCTTCACAACATTCAATGTGTAGTGGACTTTGAAAAAATGGATGAAACCATTCTCAAACGCATTACCATTAGTGCCGCTTTGGCGATTACCGGAACTTTGGTAGAAAGTCAAGGCAGTGGTCAAAATATGGAAATTCAAGTGAGTAAATTGGAAATTTTGGGCGACTCTAATCCGGAAGAATATCCTATTCAACCCAAAAAACACAGTTTTGAATTTTTGCGCGAAAATGCACATTTGCGTGTGCGCACCAACACCTTTAGTGCCGTTATGCGGGTGCGTTCGGCATTGGCTTTTGCTATTCATCAATATTTCAACCAACGTGGCTTTTTCTATGTCAATACGCCCATTATTACCGGAAGTGACGCTGAAGGTGCCGGCGAGATGTTTCGTGTGAGTAGTTTGGATGCACTCCATCCACCTAAAACTGAAGACGGAAAAATCGACTACAAACAAGACTTTTTTGGTCGCGAAACCAATTTGACCGTCTCCGGACAATTGGAAGCCGAAACCTTTGCTATGAGTTTGGGGAAAGTCTATACTTTTGGGCCTACTTTCAGAGCGGAAAACTCCAACACAGCAAGACATTTAGCTGAATTCTGGATGATTGAACCAGAAGTAGCTTTCAATGATTTAGATGCCAATATGGATTTAGCCGAAGATTTTATTAAGAATGTCGTCAAATATGTGTTGAGTCATTGTCAAGCCGATTTAACTTTCCTTGATGAGAGATTTAAACAAGAAGAAGCCCAAAAACCACAAGCGCAACGTAGCGAATTGGGATTGATTGAAAAATTAAATTTTGTATTGGAAAACCATTTTAAACGTTTGACCTATACGGAAGCTATAGATATTCTTAAAAACTCAAAACCCAACCAAAAGAAACAATTCCAATATCCGGTGAATGAATGGGGAGTGGATTTGCAGAGCGAACACGAGCGCTTTTTGGTGGAAAAACATTTCAAGTGTCCCGTAATATTATTTGATTATCCGGCGAAAATCAAAGCGTTCTACATGCGACTGAATGAAGATGGAAAAACTGTTCGTGCTATGGACGTTTTATTCCCAGGAATTGGGGAAATAGTAGGCGGTTCACAACGTGAAGAACGTTTAGATGTACTTTTGGAAAAAATGAAAGTTTTAGGAATTCCGGAAGAAGACTTATGGTGGTATCTCGATACACGTCGCTTTGGAACGGCTGTACATAGTGGTTTCGGACTTGGTTTCGAGCGTTTGGTACAATTTGTAACCGGAATGGGCAACATCCGCGACGTGATTCCATTCCCGCGCACGCCACAAAGTGCTGAATTTTAATTTTTTATATCAAAAAAAACTAAGTCGCAATCTAAATTAACTTTTTTTGTAAATTTGGTCTTTGCGCCTTTGCGTGAGATTTTTGTCATAAATCATAATCCTTATATAGTAAATGTTAAAACAATCGCTCAATTTCAAACTCCAACAGAAGTTATCTCCTCAACAAATCCAGTTGATGAAGCTCATTCAATTGCCCACCTTGGCATTTGAAGAAAAAGTGAAGCAAGAAATTGAAGAAAACATTGCCTTGGAATCATCCAATGAAAGTGAAGAGGATTATAATGATGATTTATATGAAGAAAAATATGAAAATGAAAATAATGAGTTCGATAATGAAGGAGATAGCGAAAATGGAAATGACGAATTCAATGTAGATGAATACCTTTTTGACGATGAAATTCCGGATTATAAAACCCAAACGAACAATTATTCCGATGATGATGATGACGATAGAGAAATTCCCATTGCTGCCGGAAGTAGTTTTCACCAATACCTTACCAGCCAATTAGATACATTTAGTTTAACGGAACAAGAATACATAATTGCCGAGTTCTTAGTGGGAAGTATAGATGACAGCGGTTATATACGTCGCAATGTGGAAGATATTGTAGACGATATGGCTTTTACGCAAAATGTAATGACTACCGATGAAGAAGTAGAACATATCTTACATACCGTCATCCACGAATTAGAACCCGCAGGCGTTGGGGCAAGAGATTTACAAGAGTCGCTCTTGATTCAATTGCAACGCAAGGAACCAAAACCTTCTCGCGCTTTGGCCATCAAAATATTAAAAGACGGCTTTGAGCCTTTTGTAAAAAAACATTACGACAAATTGATGCAAAAATTTGACGTTACGGAAAAGGAGCTTAAAGAAGGCATTCACGAAGTTGAAAAACTCAATCCAAAACCGGGGGGTTCCTATTCAGGAAATACCAAAGAAATAGAACACATCATCCCTGATTTTAACATCAAAGCACAAGATGGCGAATTAGAATTAACCTTAAATTCGAGAAATGCTCCCGATTTGCACGTGTCGCAAACCTACAACAATATGTTGCGTGGTTATAAAGAAAGCAGAGAAAAATCGCAAGCGCAGAAGGATGCTGTGCAATTTATCAAACAAAAATTAGATGCAGCCAAATGGTTTATTGACGCCATCAGACAACGTCAACAAACCTTATATCTTACCATGCACGCCATTATGAATTACCAGAAAGCATACTTTCTCACCGGCGACATTCTGAAAATGAAACCTATGATTCTCAAAGATATTGCTGATGAAGTGGGAATGGATGTTTCGACTGTATCCCGGGTGGCAAACAGCAAATATGTATCTACCCCTTATGGCACCAAATTGATAAAAGAATTTTTCTCCGAGTCTATGACCAACACAGACGGTGAAGAAGTTTCTACACGAGAAATCAAAAAGATATTGGAAATGGTTATTGGAGAAGAAGATAAAAGAAAACCGCTGACTGACGATCATTTGGCAGCAATTTTAAAAGAAAGAGGGTATCCTATAGCCCGAAGAACCGTAGCTAAATACCGTGAGCAGTTAGATATTCCGGTGGCAAGATTACGCAAAGTATTGTAAGATTTATGCATTCAGAAACAAAATCTTTCTACCCATTTGTTGCGGTGCTTTTGCATCCTATCTTTTATCCTCTATTAGCAACAATATTTTTTTTATACTTTACCCCGAGGTATCTCAAGTCTGATTTTCAAGTATATATTTTAGTTGCAGTATTCATAGGAACTATTCTATTTCCACTGGTTTTTCTTTTCGTGCTAAAATATGCTAAAATCATAACGAGTTTTTTGTTAAAAGTGCCTCAAGAACGAAAATATCCATTTGCGATTTTCACTATTCTGGCTTTGCTGATGAGTAGAATATTTTTTAAAATTGAATCAACCTATGGCTTAGGAGTTTATTTTATGGCAGGAAGCATTGCTTTTTTAATAGGCTATTGGTTTTTACTTTCGGGCGAAAAGATAAGCTTACACACTATGGGAATAGGCAGTTTTATCGGTTTTGTTATAGAAATGAGTTGGGTGTATCAAATCAACTATTTGACTTTACTGATTTTGTCTTTTGTTCTTTTTGGAGTTGTTGCCCATAATCGCATTACATTAAAAGCACACACCTTTAGAGAAACAATGTATGGCTTTATAATCGGATTTTTACCTCAACTGCTTATTCCGTTGATTTATCAAAACATATAGATTTGCAATCCGAATTTTAAATTTTGTAACGCATTAGGGTTAGTCAATTCCGAAAAAGGAGCATTTTCAAAAAGTGGTTTTAAATTCCAAAATGCATAAAGATTCCAAGCATTATAACCTATGGTCAATTGAGGTCCGTATTGCAGCTTACTTGCAAAGGGAGCATGAGGTTGTTTTGATGAGATTGTATCTGTTTTCAATACATTTTTGGTAAAAACATTATAAGCTATTTTCCCCCCAAGATAAATTCTCCAAAATTTGTATTCAGTCGGAGTAGAGGTTCTGAATCTTATTTCAAAAGGGATTTCTATGGCGTGTGTTTCAATTTTATTTTTATTGAAGTTACTATTATTAGCAATATGGTAAGTTTGGGTTGTTGAATTGCAAATCAAGTTCGTTTGATATTTATCATAAGCATATCCCAACCCTATTCCTAAGGCAAAATTTCCTTCCTCATTCAGAGGGATATCTCTGACAAAACCGGTATGTAAACCTAAAGAAATTCCTTGTTGGGTCAAAGTTTCAGGTTTTTTAATAATACTATTATTAGTAACATTGATATAAATCTGATCTTCGCGGTATTTTTTCCCAATTAATAAGCTGTCTTGCGCCATAAGATTTATGGAAAACAACAACACGATCCATCCTAATATTTTTTTAGACATATAATTATATATTTGACCATAAAAATAATAAAAAAAGGCAACCCAAAAAGGATTGCCTTCTATAAATTTAACACAAATCAAATTTTATTCTTTTGATTCTTTAGCTGCCACATAAGATATTTTGAGCGCATCTATGTTTCTCAACTCTTTTTTAATATCGGCTAAAGTTCCTAATTTGGTAGCTTTATCCGCTTTAAACAAGGTTGACATCCTCAATACATCATCACCGCTTTTACCGGTTCTTGCGTTGAGTATAAAGTTTTTCACATCGCTCACTTGGGCAATCTTGTCATTTAATTGAATCACATCTACTTTAGCATCCCCATTAATCGCTTTTCCAATGTAAATTGTGGAAGTAAGATTTTTATCTTCTACCATTTTAACGGATTTAGCTGTGGGTAGTTGCGGATCTTTAATTTTGAGATCCGTTTCTCGCATTGTTGTAACGGTCATAAAAAAGAACAACAACATGAAAACGATATCAGGAAGCGACGCCGTAGAGATTTCGGGCAATGCTTTTTTTTGTTTTTTAAATTTTGACATAATTTTCTTGTTTATTAGTTACCGGTTGGTTCCACTTCAGAGATGATTTCAGGAAATAGTGCTTTTACCTTTTCGATTTTTTCATCTATTTCTATGTTATCTTTGTCTTTGGATTTTTCATCCAACAAATCTTCAAAAGATACATTGTATAATCTTCTTGCCTCTCGATTACGCAATTCAGTGTAAGCTTGTCCTAAAACATCTTGTACCTTTACGAAGGTTTCATAAGATGTACCACGGTCTGTTTTTAAAGAAACTATTGCTTTATCAGGGTGATCTGAGTTATCGGGGCTTACTACTTTATCAGGTCCCCCTTGACAATAATCACATTTAGTTTTGGTTTTATTGCTTACCCCACCACCATTGTCCAGAAATTCTAATAATTGGTCTTTAATTTTTGGATAATCACTTTCGCTTTGATACCAATCTTTTCCTTCAATCAATATTTGATTGTTACGGTTTACACTAATTTCAAAAACGTTTCTGGCGTGAAATTCCTCTTGTTGGTCCTTGGGTTTTGGCGGTGTTTTTTGTGGCAATTTACGAGCTATCACTGTATCTATATCCATGGTAGTAGCTACCAAGAAAAAGATCAATAACAAGAACGCAATGTCTGCCATAGACCCTGCATTAATTTCGGGTGACTGTCTTCTTGCCATAATTGTATTATTTTGCTACGTTTTTAATCATATCCCAAAAGAATAGACCGCCACCGATAATTAAAAGTATAATACTGTAATTAACGCCGGCACCGACCCATTTTGAAGTAGAGCCCGCTCCTACTAATAAGGTTCCTGCACCGTTTCTAACTTCGCCATCACCTGCTAACAAATAAGAAAGAATGAATAGCACCAACAAAACGCCAACGCCTAATAATACTCTTTTTAATACTTGTGGGTCTTTTAATATACTACCTACCGAGAATGTTAAAGCCAAAGCTACTGTTACAACCAATATGAGTAGTGAAAAATCTACCATTGCCCCTTTGTCAGCTGATGCGAAAAACAATACCAAACCAATGATAGCAATGGCAAATGATATGATTGTTAATAATAATGATTTGTTCATTTTGATAAATTTAAGATGTTATTAATTAAAAAATGATATACCATATATATATGGTGTAAATAACATCAAATTATTTTTTTCTAATTAAAATATCAATTAATTTGATAGAAGCATCTTCCATATTGTTCACGATGCTGTCAATTTTTGAAATGATATAATTATAGAAAATTTGTAGTATAATAGCCACTACCAACCCAAATACGGTTGTCAAAAGGGCTACTTTAATACCTCCCGCTACAGTGGCAGGTGACATAATTCCGGTGCTTTCAATTCTGTCAAACGCTTGAATCATCCCGATTACAGTTCCCATGAAACCTAACATCGGTGCTAAAGCAATAAATAGGGATAACCAAGAAACGTTTTTCTCTAACAATCCCATTTGAACTCCTCCGTAGCCAACAACTGCTTTTTCAACGTTGTCAACGCCTTCGTCCATTCTGTCTAATCCTTGATAGAAAATAGAAGCAACTGGACCTTTGGTGTTTCTGCATAATTCTTTAGCAGCTTCTACGCCACCTGAATTGATAGCATCTTCTACGTCAGCAATCAATTTACCTGTTTTAGTGGTTGCCATGTTCAAATAAATAATTCTCTCAATAGCAATAGCCAACCCAAAAATTAAAGTTAATAAAACAATTCCCATAAAAGCAGGTCCCCCTTCAATCATACGTTGTTTTAATTCTTGGCGGAAACCGGTATTTTTAACCGCGGCTTCATCTGATGTAGCCATTTGTTCAGATACTTGAGCCGGAGTTTCCTCTTGTGCATAAGAAGTTTGAGAAGCTCCTAAAAATAGCATTCCTGAAATAGCCAGGATTGTAAAAAATCTTTTCATTGTGTTATGAATTTTAATATTAGTTTTTGATGGGCTAAAGATAAAATAATTTTTGAATACGAAAAAAATATAGTTTATAAAATAGTTAACAAATTTAAACGTTTTTTATTATCTTATTGTTAATCAAATAAATAAAATTTAAATTCTTTATAAAATTATTTTGTGTTAGTTATTATCTAAATGATTTTAAAGATAAAAATTTAATAAAAATCAACTAAAACTTTGTTATATTTATATTTTTATAATCAAATCTTAATAAAATTCCAATATTTTAAACTCAATTTCTTCTTTATTGATGTGTTTCGAACTTTCTTATCACCTCCAAAAATAGTAATCCAATTAAATAATCGGAATTTATTTGCGTCAGAATTTTATTAATTTTATAGTTTTAAGAGCATCTATTTGGGGATTATGTTTCATTTGATCCCAAAAAAAGCATACTAAAAAGAAAAATCCCAATTCCTCTTGCATCGGAATTGTGGTATTTTTTTAGTTTATACGCTTATGAAAGATAAGGGATTATGTTTCACATGATCCCAAAAGGGCATCCTACAAAATAAAATCCCAAATGCTGTCGCATTTTACGGTATTTTTTTAGTTTATACGCTTATGAAAATAAATTTTCAACGCTACATAAACTAAAAAAATCCCTATCAGCTGCGCTGATGGGATTTTTGTTTGCGGAGAGGAAGGGATTCGAACCCTCGATAAGCTTTAGACCTATACACACTTTCCAGGCGTGCTCCTTCGACCACTCGGACACCTCTCCTTGAACCTCTCCCAGCCCCTCCAAAGGAGGGGAAAAAAATCTCCCTATGTTTAGGTCTAACGAACTCCCCTCCTTTGGAGGGGCTGGGGGAAGCTTTAATATCTGTAATATTCCGGTTTAAACGGACCTTCTTTTTTTACTCCTATATAGGCTGCTTGTTCGTCGTTCAAGTCATCTAATTCTGCACCTAATTTTTCAAGATGCAATCTTGCTACTTTTTCATCTAAATATTTGGGCAACATATACACTTTGTTTTCATATCTTTCCGGATGATTCCACAATTCTATTTGTGCCAGCACTTGGTTAGTAAATGAATTACTCATCACAAAACTCGGATGTCCGGTAGCACAACCTAAATTGACCAAACGTCCTTCGGCAAGGATAATAATCTCTTTACCGTCAATATTATAGAGGTCTGTTTGTGGTTTTATGGTGTTTTTGGTATGACCATAATTATCGTTCAACCATTTCATATCGATTTCAGTGTCGAAATGCCCGATATTGCATACAATGGCTTTATCCTTTAACATTTTAAAATGTTTGGGTTGCACGATGTCTCTGTTTCCAGTGGTGGTGATAATGATGTCAGCATGGGCAGCCACATGATCCATTTTGCGTACTTCAAATCCTTCCATGGCGGCTTGTAACGCACAAATCGGGTCGATTTCGGTTACGATTACTCTTGAACCCACCCCTTTAAAAGAGGCTGCCGTTCCTTTACCTACATCGCCGTATCCCGCAACTACTACTACTTTGCCCGCCAACATCACATCGGTGGCACGACGAATAGCATCAACCGCACTTTCTCTACAGCCGTATTTATTGTCAAATTTTGATTTGGTTACCGAGTCATTCACATTGATGGCAGGAACCGGTAAAGTACCGTTTTCCATTCTTTCATACAGTCGGTGAACCCCTGTGGTGGTTTCTTCTGATAATCCTTTGATATTTTTTACTAATTCGGGAAATTTATCCAACACCATATTAGTAAGGTCACCACCATCATCCAAAATGAGTGTAAGCGGTTTTTGTTCTTCACCAAAAAATAAGGTTTGCTCAATAGACCAATCAAACTCTTCTGCATTCATGCCTTTCCAAGCGTAAACCGAAATTCCTGCAGCCGCAATGGCAGCCGCAGCGTGGTCTTGTGTAGAAAAGATGTTACAAGAACTCCAGGTAACTTCTGCTCCCAATTCAACCAAAGTTTCAATCAAAACTGCCGTTTGGATGGTCATGTGTAAACATCCTGCAATACGTGCCCCTTTCAATGGTTTTTCATCGCGATATTCTTTGCGTAAACTCATCAATCCGGGCATTTCTGCTTCTGCAAGTCGAATTTCTTTACGACCCCATTCTGCTAAGGAAATATCTTTGACTTTGTATTTTAGGTAAGTAGTAGTTTCTGACATGATTAAAGAAAAAATGTAAAAATAAAAAGGAAAAATAAAAAACCAATTTAGATAAACTAATTTATTACTTTTGTTCTTTTTGATTGAAATGGCTGCAAAGGTACACTTATTCTCTTTATTTCAAAATTTCAATTTTAAAATTCCTATTACTTCCCCTCCTTGGGAGGGGATTGAGGGGAGGACCAAATTCAAAACATTTAAAACCTGAAATATAACGATTGCCTATATTTAAAAACATAGTACACAAAGAACAAACGCAAATTTTAGTTTGGCAAATCACCGAGACATTGGAGGAATTAAAAAACGGAATTGAATTAACAGAAGCAAGCAATCTTCGTCTAAAAAGTACAAATTCCGAAATCCATCAAAAAGGGTATTTAAGTGTGCGCCATCTTTTGAAAATTTTAGGTTATTCCGACTCTGATTTATTTTACACACCCGATGGCAAACCCCATTTAAAAGATGGCAAACGCATTTCCGTAACGCACTCATTTGATTTTGCGGCTATCATTGTGAGTGATTTTGCGGTGGGAATTGATATTGAACGCCAAAGAGATAAAATTATTAAAATTGCCCCAAAATTTGTAGGAAAAGAAATAGAATTTATTGACAAAAAAAAGGAAGTGGAAATGTTGACCGTACTATGGGGCGCCAAAGAATCGTTGTTTAAAATCCACCCTGACGGCGGATTGTTATTCAAAGAACATTTACCAATCGAGCCTTTTCAATTATCGGACGGGAAAACGAAAGGGTGGATCATCAAAGATAAATATTATGAATCTTTCTGTATCTATTTTGAAATTATTGAAGGTTATACGTTGGTGTATGCGGTTAATTAGAGTCTGTTTCTAATGTCCCCTAACTGCGTTACGCTCGTGTTGAAAACAGTCAGTTACATTAGTAAATTCCTTGGTTTTCAACACTTCGCAAGCCTTGTTAGCGAACATTATAAATCAGACTTAAGACTAAAATACAGACTCTAATTAAAGGATGAAGTTTGAAGTTTGAAGTTTGAATGTAGAGACGCAATTTATTGCGTCTCGTGATTTACGTAAAAAAAATGATTAAATTATCTGTGTAAATTCGTATAATCTGTGTCATCTATGTTCTATAAAACCCAACATCCCGATATCCAATTGCGAAGTTATACCGCGCAAGATGCAGATGCTTTGACCACATTGGCAAATAATCGAAACATTTGGCAAAATCTACGCGATCAATTTCCGCACCCTTATCATAGAGAAAATGCAGTACAATTTATAAAAATGTGTTTGGAAACCGAACCACAAACGGTTCTTGGAATAGCATATCAAGGGCAATTAGTAGGTTCGATAGGCTTGCATTTACAAAATGATGTCTATCGTTTTTCCGCCGAATTGGGTTATTTCATAGGCGAACCGTATTGGAATAAATCCATTACTACCTTTGCTGTTCAAACAATGTTGCAATACGGATTTGAAAAATTACATTTGCAGCGCATTTTTGCATCCGTTTTTGAACACAATGAAGGTTCAAAAAGAGTTCTGTTGAAAAACGGTTTTCTTTTGGAAGGGGTTAAAAAGAAAGCAATCTATAAAAATAATCAATTTTTGGATGAATTTCTATATGGCATCGTAAGAGAAAAAGAATTGTAATTTAAAACGTAACTCGTTTTTTTAAAATGCAATAAGTAATAAAATGTTTCAAGTTTAATGTTTCAAGTTTAAAGTTATTAAAATTAACACATTAACACATTAGCACACTTCGACAGGCTCAGTGCATCGCATTTCCAAATTAGCACATTAACACATTAGCAAATTAGCAAATTAGCAAATTTTCAAATTTCGTAAATAAATTAAATGAATCAAAACATATTAAATAGTATAATATCTGACAAAAAAGAAGGCAAAAAACGCTTAGCCCTATTATTAGACCCTGATAAATTGGCATTGAAAGATATTGCCAAGAAGGTAGATTTGATTGAAAAAACGAAAGCCGATTTTGTTTTGGTAGGTGGTAGTTTGTTGTTTACCAATGTGATGGATGATTTTGTGAGCGAATTAAAAAAACACACATCATTACCTATAATTTTATTTCCCGGTAGTGCTCTACAAATCAGCAATGAGGCAGATGGTATTTTATTTTTACAACTAATTTCCGGTCGCAACCCTGAGTATTTAATAGGAAATCAAGTGATTGCTGCGCCCTTGCTCAAACAAACCCAATTAGAAGTGATAGCAACCGGTTATATACTCATAGAAAGCGGGCGCGAAACTACTGCTTCCTACATCAGCAACACCAAACCCATTCCGGCACACAAACCCGAAATCGCGATGGCAACCGCTTTGGCAGGTCAGTATTTCGGACATCAACTCGTTTATCTCGATGGAGGAAGCGGAGCGTTGCATCCCGTTCCTGAAAGTTTGATTGAGATGGTGGCTAAAAATGTTACAATTCCCGTAATTGTAGGCGGTGGCATCAAAAACCGCTTTCAATTGGATGCCGCTTATGAAGCCGGTGCTGATGTGGTGGTGATTGGGACTGCTTTTGAAGATGAATCCTTTCAAATTTAATTTTTACTTATTATGAATATTTCAGTTGAACTTACTTTAAGTCCTTTGCAAAATGATTTCGATACGCCGATTAAATCATTTATAAAAAATTTGAGAACATCAGGTTTGGTAGTGAAAGAAAATCCTTTGAGCACGCAAGTATATGGAGAATACAAACAAGTAATGGAAGTGCTCACCCGCGAAATAGAAACCACCTTTGGCTCGGTAGCACACGGTGTATTGTTTATGAAAATTGTAACTTCCGATAGAAGTAATTATGAGCCCACTTTTTGATTTTTTTATTGACCCGTATCGCCATACGCCTTTGCTTTACATTCTCATTGAGTTTGTGGCAATGGCATTCGGCATTATCAGTGTTTTTTACGCCAAAAAAGAAAATATTTTGGTGTATCCCACCGGAATTGTAAGTACAGGTTTATACGTTTTTCTATTAGCCAAATGGCAGATGTACGGCGATTTGATTATCAACATTTACTATACTTTGATGAGTATTTACGGTTGGTGGATGTGGACAAGAATTGTCAATCAAAGCACACACGAACATCTGCATATTTCGCACAACACGTTAAAAGACAATATAAAAGCCATTGGTATTTTTATTTTCACCTCTGTTTTTGTGATTATCGTGTACAGATACCACGATGTAATGCCGCATAAATTCGGATTTGTTGAAAGTGTGCAGTTTGCATGGGATAATATCAGTAGTGGAACATTGGAAAACATCCGTAAAGCCATGCCGTTTATTGATACTTTCACCACAGGTGCTGCCTTTGTGGCGATGTGGCTCATGGCAAACAAAAAATTGGAGAATTGGACGATGTGGATGGTGGTCAATACGGCTTCCATTCCCTTGTATTTTATCAAAGGGTATGGGTTTACGGGCATTCAATACATTATATTTTTAATATTAGCATTTTATGGATACAAAGAATGGAAACAAATCTTAAACAAGACCCCATCAACATTGTAAAAATAGTGCTTTTTGGTCCGGAATCCACCGGAAAAACCACTATTTCACAACAATTAGCGCGCCATTATAACACGGTTTGGGTGCCGGAATATGCACGAGAATATTTGCAAACCAAATGGAATAACTTTCGTAAAACCTGTGAAAACGATGATTTAATTCCCATTGCCGAAGGGCAAATGCGATTGGAAAATGAATTAGCCAAAAAAGCAGACCGTGTGTTGTTTTGCGATACCGATTTGTTGGAAACCAAAGTCTATTCGCAGGAATATTACGGCGGATTTGTTGACCCACGCTTGGATGAAGCAGCACACACTAACCAATATGACTTATATCTACTCACCTACATAGACACCCCTTGGGAGGCAGATGACCTGCGCGACCGTCCCGAAATGCGAATGGAGATGTTTCAAGCTTTTGAAAACGCATTAAAATTACATGGTAAAAAGTACATTATCTTAAAAGGCAGTCGCAAAAAGCGTTTTAACAAAGCCGTAAAGGCGATTGATAAAATAATTGGAATGCGAAGCGACTTAGTGAGATTTAACTGTTAATTTTATTTTAAGGTGCTTTTAATACTTTTTATAGCACCTTAAAAAAAGATTTAACCAAATTAGTCGAAGTTTTGCAACGGTCTTAAATTATTTATATATTTGTTGTAGTGAATGATAGGAATGGTTATTGGGGTGCAACAGAAGGAGATTTTTCTTATTTGTTTTGGGTTGCCGGTGGGAATAAATAAGGTTTAAAGGGAGGTAGGTTAAATGTTAATTTATTGGGGAATTTTAGTTTTTATATTTTTGTAGTAATAATATTTTACTTATAGTCATTTGTTTATGAAGGAATTAAACTATATTGATTTGTTTGCTGGGGCTGGTGGTTTATCAGAAGGTTTTATACGTGCTGGATTTAAGCCAATTGCACACGTTGAAATGAATAAAGACGCGTGCGACACTCTTAGAACTCGATCTGCATTTCATTGGTTGAAAGAGAATAATAAAAAAGTTTATTACGATTATTTAAAGTTAGATATTAAAGTTAAAACTGATTTATGGAATGAAGTGCCTGATAATGTGATTGATTCTGTAATTAATAAAGAAATTTCTGATAATACAAGGGAGGAGATTTTTAAATTAATAGATGAAAAATTAGAGAATATAAAAGTTGACTTAATTATAGGTGGTCCGCCTTGTCAAGCATATTCTGTTGTTGGAAGAGCGAGAGACCCCAAGAATATGGAAGATGATCCTAGAAATCATTTATATAAGTATTATGTTAAGTTTTTGGAGAAGTATAATCCAAGTATGTTTGTTTTTGAAAATGTCCCTGGAATCCTTTCAGCAAAAAATGGACATTATTTAGATTTAATATTCGAAGCAGTTAGAAAGGCGGGTTATGAATTAGAGAAGAAAGTACTAAATGCAAAAAATTTTGGAGTTCTACAAGATAGAAAACGTGTTATTATTATAGGTTGGAGAAAGAAACTTAAATTAGAATATCCAAAATTTGAAGAAGAAGAATCAAATTATGAAATTTTAAAAGATCTTTTTTCTGATTTGAAACCTTTAAATAATGGTGAAGGTATTATGAATGCTACTAAATATTTCACTTCGCCAACTGAATATTTAGAAAAAAGCGGTATACGAAATGGTTTAGATTTTGTTACTCAACATTTAGCAAGACCTAATAATGATAATGATCTAGAAATCTACAGAATAGCTGTTGATGAATGGAGTTTTGGAAAACGTTTAGATTATTCAAAATTACCGAAAAGATTGATAAAACACAATAACGTTGATACATTTACAAATAGATTTCAGGTTGTAAATGGAAGAGGTGTTTCACATACTATTGTAGCCCATATTGCTATGGATGGACATTACTATATACATCCAGATAAAAACCAAAACAGATCAATTACTATAAGGGAAGCTGCAAGAATTCAATCTTTTCCTGATGATTATTTCTTTGAAGGAAGCAGGACAGCTGCCTTTAAACAAATAGGTAATGCCGTTCCGCCATTAATGGCTGCTTAATTCTAAAAATATGGAAAGAAAACTTTGGTCACGAGAAGAACTAATACTTGTTTTTAGCTTGTATCTCAAATTACCTTTCGGTAAAATGCACACACGAACGCCAGAAATTATAGAAATGGCAAATCTAATTGGAAGAACAGTAAATTCAACAGCAATTCGTCTAACAAATTTTGCTGCTTGCGACCCTTATCATCAAAATAGAGGAGTAAAAGGAATGGTAGGTGGAATAAAACAATGTCAACCAATTTGGGATGAATTTTTTGGGAATAAAGAACTCCTAATATTTGAAAGTGAAACTATATTAGCACAAAAAGAAAACTTAACAATTGAATCTAAATTTGATGATATACTTTTTGATATAAAAGATTTAAAAGGAGAAACTAAATTAAGAGAAGTGAAAACAAGAGTGAACCAAAATGTTTTCAGGCAAATTGTAGTTGCAAATTATTCAAGTAAATGTGCAATTACTGGTATTGATTTGCCTGAATTGCTTTTTGCAAGCCATATTATTCCTTGGTCTAAAAATGAAGATGAAAGATTAAATCCAGAAAATGGAATATTCCTATCTGCACTATACGATAAGGCATTTGATAGAGGTTTAATTGCTGTAAACGAAAAATATCAAATTTTGATTTCTGAGAAATTGAAAAAGAAAAAAGACGCTGATTATTACGGAAAATATTTTGCACCAATAGAAAACCAACTATTGATTTCTCCACAAAGATATTTCCCTAAAAAAGAATTTATTCAATATCATTTGGATGTAATTTTCAATAAAAACTAATAAGTAATGAATAACAACTTCTGGATAAAAGACCAAACCCGCCAAGAAATCATTACAAAAACACAAATCCCAAATAAGAGTAACTTTTTTATTTATGCGAATTATTATAATTTAATGGATGCTAAAGGATTAGGACTTCAACTTAGTTCGGATTTAGACATTGACATTGAAAAGTTATTTAGAAAAAATGGATTTGAATATATAGTTCTTGATCTAAGTGGACAAAAGGAACTATTCATTTTACCGAATGAAAATATTGTTGAATACACAAATCGGGTTGTTTCAAAAATTGATTTTTGTAAAACTAAAAAAGAAGTTTTGGATTTACTAGTTGAAGAAATGTAAATCACTTATAGTTAAAAGAATAACTCCAAATGGAACAACCAAATTCTGAATTTATTATATTCAAAACCCAAGACGAAAAAATATCGGTTGATGTTCGTCTAAATGAACAAGATGTTTGGCTTACACAAGACCAATTGGCTTTGCTTTTTGGTGTAGAACGACCCGGCATTACACAACACATAAAAAACATTTTTTCAGAAGACGAATTACAAGAAATTTCAGTTAGTAAGAAATTCTTACGAACTGCCACCGATGGTAAAAAATACAGCACTAAGCACTATAATCTTGATATGATCATTTCATTGGGGTATCGTGTTAATTCAAAAATTGCTACGCAATTCAGAATTTGGGCTACAACACGCCTTAACGAGTACATTCGTAAAGGTTTCACCATGGATGATGAGCGTTTAAAAAATGTGGGAGGTGGCGGTTACTGGAAAGAACTTTTACAACGCATACGTGACATTCGTGCTTCAGAAAAAGTATTTTACCGTCAAGTATTAGATATATACGCCACAAGCATTGATTACGACGCAAAAGCAGATGTTTCCATTGATTTCTTCAAAAAAGTACAAAACAAAATTCATTATGCAGTTCACGAACAAACAGCAGCCGAAGTGATTTTTAGTCGTGTAGATGCTGAAAAAGAATTTATGGGACTGATGACTTTTTCTGGCAAACGCCCCTATTTAAAAGACATAACTATTGCAAAAAATTATTTAAACGAAAAAGAATTGCGAGTATTGGGACAAATCGTTTCGGGATATTTGGACTTTGCCGAACGCCAAGCCGAACGGGAGCAGGCTATGACAATGAAAGATTGGGCAGCACATTTAGACCGTATTTTGACAATGAGCGGAGAAAATTTATTGCAAGGATATGGAGCTATCAGTCACGAAAATGCAGTTGAAAAAGCTACTACCGAGTATAAAAAATATCAGCAAAAAACATTAAGCGAAGCGGAAAAAAACTATTTAGAAAACCTTAAAGCGATTGAAAATAAAACAAAAAACAAGAAATAATAACGAATGCTTTAAATAACAAGAATAAAAATCTGACGACAAGAGAAATTACCTTTGGTAAAAAGGTGTTAGACTATGTTATGGAAAATTCAGCACTTATTGACGAAGTAAAAGCCTTGTCGAAATTGGAAGACAAAGAAATTGTTGAAGTAAAATTTATATACGACAAACTTTTACTTATTTCAAAAGACGATTGGAAACGAATTTTTGACATTGCTACACAGACAAAAATATTTAATAACCTTGAATTAGCAAATGTAAAAGCTGTTCAAACATCGTTAGTAAAAAAAGAAAAGGTTAAAGAACAAGCATTGATTAGATCTTATGAATCTTTGAGGAAGTTGAAAAAATTTAGAATTAAT
>DYMN01000032.1 GCA_020740485.1 Polaribacter sp.
CTATTTTAGTTCTAATAAACAATTGGTTACCACCACGATGTTGTCCGATAAAAATATCCATATTAATTGCGTTTACAGTGCGAATATAAGAAATACCCGCAATAAAACAGGTATTTAACATTATTAACATTGCTACTTCCAAGGTGTATTTTAGAGTTGATTTTTAATCTGGACTCATAAATAATTTGGAGTTAAAATTTAATCCCAACTTTTATTTCACAATCTTTGATACGATCAAAAATCTGAGATAAAATTTAAGTTTTAATAATGTTTATTACACCTAATTATAGAATTACGTAATTTATTAAATTGATAATAAAGTAGTTAAATTTATAAAATGCAATCTTAATGATTCGGGTGGATATAAGTTAAAAATGAGTAATTTTGGAGTCTAAATCTATAAACAATCACACTATGTTACATCTGAAAATTGGAGATAAAGCACCTGATTTTAGCGGTCTTGATCAATTCAATCAACCTATTGGTCTTGCTGATTTTAGAGGAACTAAATTGGTGCTATATTTTTATCCAAAAGCAAGTACGCCGGGTTGCACACTCGAAGCGCAGAATCTGAGAGATTACTATCAAGATTTTATAAAAAATGGATACAAAGTAGTGGGCGTCAGTGCGGACACTGTAGCGAAACAAAAATCCTTTTGCGATAAAAATAATTTGCCATTTCCGCTCATTGCCGACGAAAGTAAGGAAATAATCAAATCATACGGCGTTTGGGGTCCAAAGAAATTTATGGGACGTGAATTTGATGGGATACATCGCACCACTTTTGTTATCGATGAAAACGGGGTGATTTCAAATGTCATTGAAAAAGTTGACACCAAAAAACACGCTTTTCAGATTTTACAAATCAATTAATTTCAATAGTAAGACCTTCCTCAGCAAGTATTGTATTTTCAAAGACTTGTTTTGCTTCTTTTAAATGTTCGTAATAATTAGCATATCTGCTGGAAAAATGACCTAAAATCAGTTGCTTTACCTTTGCTTTTTTTGCTATTTTTCCGGCTTGTTCTGCAAAAGTGTGTTTGGTGAGATAGGCTAAAGCTTCGTGTTCTTTAGTAAAGGTAGCTTCATGGTACAATAAATCGACATCTTTAAGGAGTGGGATGATTTGTGGATAATAGCTGGTATCACTGCAAAAAGCATATCTTGCTGTTTTTTTCGGAGGTAATGTCAATTGGTGGTTTGGTATTTCAGATTTATCTTTTTTAATGAAATTTTTTCCTTTTTTGAGGTTGTAATAATCACATCTTTCCATTTCCGGTTCTTTTAAGATAGATTCCATATCTAAATTTAACAAACCTGGTTTTTCAATAAATAAAAATCCATTGGTGTAGATACGATGATTGAGTGGTATGGTGCGCACTTCAATATCTTTATCTTCCCAGATCAATTCGCTTTCGGTGTTTTCTAATTCATTAAATATCAATGGAAAAGAAAGATGAGATTGCGAAATACGAATTTGAAGCTCAATCACTTCTTTAATCCCTTTCGGTCCGTGAATATGTAAAGATTTTGTTCTGCTTAATAACCCAAAACTGGAAATCAACCCGATGAGTCCAAAAAAATGATCCCCGTGAAGATGCGAAATAAATACATGGTTGATTTTACCAAAGCTAATATGATGTTTCCTCAATTGCATTTGAGTACCTTCGCCGCAATCTATTAAGAATAATTGATTTTTAACTTCTAAAACTTGAGAAGTCGGAAGTGCATTAAGTCGTGGGGTGGCTGAGTGAAATCCGAGAATAGTGAGCTTTAAACTCATTTGATTATCAATCGTTTAGAGGCAATCTCAAACTCAGATTGTATAGAATAAATATATATTCCTGAGGGTAAGTTGTCTTTAAAAAAATTCAATTCATTTTTTCCGTTCATTGCATTTAGTTTTTGTTTTAGGACACTTTTGCCTAAAACATTTTTTACCTCAAAATACACAATTTGCTGTTGGGTTGAATCAAATGACACAACGGACTTGATGTGTAGTGGATTAGGTGAAGCAGAAAGATTAGATATGGTTATTTCTTCTTGATTATTGGGCACAGAAACTCCTTTTTCATTTGTTTGTGCAAAAGCAAATGATGTAAACAAGAATGCAATACTATAGAGTAATTTTTTAAACATAAATTATCTTATACTACAAAGGTAGTATATTTTAAGCGTTTTTTGCAACCAAAATCAGAAATTTTTATAAAAATTAACATTAAAAACCTAAATCCCTACTGATTTCATCTAATTCAATGATATCAATGGCTTCAATTAGAGAGGGGGCTGTGACTAATTCTTCCGGCAAATGATCAACATCATTATTCTGAGATACAATCACAAAACTCGTATTGTTTTTAAGGTGTAATACAGCCGTATTTAAAAATTGCATTAAATCCGTATTTTTGATTATTCCCAATTTTGACAAATCAACAATGACATTCTTTTTTAAAAACTCAGGATAATTGTTTTTAAAATTTCCAATAAAATCTGTAAGACTCTCATTTTTGGGTCCACAGATAATACTATTTACTCTATTCATTAACTCGTGCATTTTAATTGGGTTTAATTTGTTCTGCTAATAGATATAAAACGGCCATTCGAGTAGCGACTCCATTTTCAACTTGGTCTAATATGATGGCTTTTTTTGAATCGGCTACTTCAGAAGTAATTTCTACTCCCCTATTTATAGGTCCCGGATGCATTATCACAATTTCCTTGCCAATCTTATCTAATAGATGCATATTGACCCCATATAGTTGCGCGTATTCTCTTCCTGAAGGAAAATATTTTACGTCCATTCGTTCATTTTGAACTCTTAAAATATTGGCAACATCAGCCCATTGTAGCGCTTTTTCTAAATTGTATTCCACACCTACACCCAAACTTTTGATGTTTTTGGGAATTAAAGAAGGGGGACCGCACACCTTAACTTTAGCTCCTAATAAATTAAGAGCGTAGATATTAGATAAGGCTACTCTTGAATGTAAAATATCGCCTACAATCAGCACTTTTACATCTTTCACTTTCCCTAATTTTTCGCGAATGGAATAAGCATCCAAAATGGCTTGGGTAGGATGTTCGTGAGTCCCATCGCCGGCATTGACGATTGTAGCATTTACATGTCGTGATAAAAATTTTGCGGCTCCCACATCGGGATGACGCATTACAACCATATCTACTTTCATGGCGAGTATATTATTCACCGTGTCAATGAGCGTTTCTCCTTTTTGCACTGATGAGGAGCTTGCGGCAAAATTGATGATGTCCGCAGACAACCTTTTTTCAGCTAATTCAAATGAAAGCTTCGTGCGGGTGCTATTTTCAAAAAACAAATTGACAATAGTAATATCGCGAAGGGAGGGTACTTTTTTTATGGGTCGGTTAATGACTTCTTTGAATTGATCCGCTGTTTCAAAAATCAATTCCAAGTCTTCCTGTGTCATTCCTTTGATTCCCAATAAATGTGGAACACTTAATTGTTTGGTCATGGTGGATTAAATCTGCTGTTTAGTTTTCAGTACTTTCTAATAAAACCGCTATAAATTCGTCATTTTCATCCCATTTCACAATTACTTTTTCATTTTCAAAAGTGTCTATTTGCTTTCCTTTATATGTGGGTTGTATGGGTAATTCTCTTCTAAATCTTCTGTCAATTAATGTCAACAATTCTATTTTTTTCGGCCTGCCATAGTGATCTAATGCCGTTAAGGCAGCTCTTACACTTCTGCCGGTGTAAAGAACGTCATCAATTAATAGCACATTCTTCCCTTCTAAAAGTACATTTATAGATGTAGCATTTGCCTGTAACGGATGTTCTCTTCTTCTAAAATCGTCTCTAAAAAATGTTATATCCAATACGCCGGAAGCTATATTCTTAACTTGAAATTCTGATTTCAACAGATTGGTTATCTTATTGAGCAATAGTGTGCCACGGGGCTGAATGCCAATAAGTACCGTATTTGAGAAATCATTGTGATTTTCAATGATTTCATTTATCAATCTTTTTAAAATGATTTTGAACTCGTGAGAATTCATTATTTTTTTTGAAGACATAATTTAAAACTTCTTAGGTTTCAAAGTTAAGCCAAAAGCCTATTTTAATCAAGTGATTTAAAAAAAGTAATTAACAATTCATTGTTAATAAGTAGGCTGATTTTAAAGGATATAATTATTTTTTTTGTAAGGAATTATCTATCAATTCTTGGTTGTCTTTTCTGTTTTTAAAAATCTCTATGGCTGTAAAGACGGCTTCCGAAAAAGAGGTAAAATCAGCAATGCCTATACCGGCAATGTCAAATGCGGTTCCGTGATCGGGTGAGGTTCTTATCTTTTTAAGTCCGGCGGTGTAATTTACCCCTTTTCCGAAAGCTAAGGTTTTGAAAGCGGTTAAGCCTTGGTCGTGATAAGCTGCTAATATAGCATCGAAGTTCAGATAGTTGCCGCTCCCGAAAAAACTATCGGAAGCATAAGGACCATAAACTAATTTGCCTTCTTTTTGAAGTTGATCTATAGTGGGAATCACGATTTCACGGTCGTGATTGCCTATAACGCCGTTGTCGCCGGCATGAGGATTAATACTCAAAACCGCAATTTTTGGCTTGCGAATACTGAAATCCAGGAATAAGGTGTCGAGTAAAATATTGACTTTGTTATTGATCAATTCAGGCGTGATGGTTTTTGTGACTTCTTCTAAGGGAATATGCCCGGTGAGTAAAGCTACTTTTAATTTTTCGTGCATCAAAATCATCAAGGCTTTTCCACCGATTTTGGATTCTAAATATTCCGTATGTCCGGGAAAAGTAAAACTTTCAGATTGAATCGTATTTTTGTTGATGGGAGCGGTTACTAAAACGTCTATTTTCCCTTTATTCAACTCATTTACAGCTGCCTCTAATGATAGCAATGCGTATTTTCCTCCATCTTTGTTTTCCTTGCCAAATGCAATTTCTACCTCTTCATTCCATACATTAATCAAGTTCATTTTTCCGTGAATGATACTGTCAATATCATGAGCCGTTTGAATGTTAATTTCTGAATTTAAGATGTGTTTATATTTAGATATAATTTTTTTTGAAGCAAACAACACCGGAGTGCAAAGTTCCAACATTCTCTTATCTTCAAAAGTTTTGAGTATAATTTCTATACCGATACCATTGATATCACCTACACTAATTCCGATTATTATAGTATTATTTTGTTCCATTAATTTAAAAATAAAGGTCAAAAATACGTGATTTTATTGAAATATTGAAAAGATTTTCACATTTCAAAATTTATAAAGGTAGCGTTTGCAGTGAGTAGAATGTATATTATTAGGGAAAAATAGCTATTTTAATGATTGAGAATGGACTAAAAAGAGAGCGGATTTTTTATTAATATGACTAAAAGAATTTCAATTACCCCTATGATTCATTAAAATGAAGTCATTTAAATGACTTCATTTTCTGAAAAACCATAATTTCATCAAAAATTTATGAAAAATTTACATCAAGGACGTAACCACTCCTTTGGTGTTTTTATCATCACTTCCGATGATGAAGTTTGCCCCTTTGGGGTGGATTCTAAAACGCACATTTGGGATGGAAAGTTGCGTGATATAAAAGATGATTTTAAGAAAACTATTATTGGTTTGTTCAAAAACTAAGCTATCAATATTTTTTTCGCGAATCGTTTGTTGAATGCGTTCCAAATCATCAAACCTTGAAATGACACGGGTTTCGCACACAGCATAAATATGAAGTTGCGACTGATTGTAAATCCTTTGTAATGCTTCAAAAACTTGGTTTTCGCTTCCGATGTACAAAATATTTTGTTCTATGGGAAGGGGTTTGCGTTCACTGTGTTTTATGTTTAGATATTTTATTCCTTTCCACACTATGATTCCGGTAGCAAATAAGGGGTATAACCATCCTTTGTTTTTATAATGTTTTTTGTAAAACAAATGCATGGCTCCAAAAAAATTATTGAGGTACTTTGCATCTTTTTGCGTGCTTTCGCCTTTGTAATGTATAATAGGAAGCGAAGCGTAATAATAGTTGCTATAGCCGGCTTTCAATAATTTGTAACTCAAGTCAATATCTTCTCCATACATAAAATAGGCTTCATCAAAACCTCCTACTTGTAAGTAGATATCCTTTTTGATCCACATTACGGCTCCAGTAGCTATTTGAATAGCTCCACTTTCTTGCATTGCCGGTTCAGATGCGTAATAATTAATGTCATAACCTAGCATCTTTTGCAAAGAAATCCAAGGAGTGGGAATATTGCGTTTGCTTTCCGGCAAATATTGACCCATTCCATCGTACATGGGTAAACTGACAATTCCAAAATTCGGATTTTTCCTACCTAAATTAAGCAAGGTTTGCAGGGTGTTTTCTCCTATGACAGTATCGGGATTTAAAATCAAAAGATAATCTCCTTTGGCTTGATGTACGCCCTGATTGTTGGCTTTAGAAAATCCCAAATTCTTTTGATTCTCTATCAAAACTACTTGGGGGAAAAACGCTTTGACTAAGACACAAGAATCATCCGAAGAGGCATTGTCCACTACGATGATCTCACCATTGATCGTTTTTAATGCCGCTTCTACACTCAATAAACATTGATAAAGAAAGGCAGAAACGTTGTAATTAACTATAATGACAGATACGTCCATATCAATGCAAAAGTACTAAAATAACACAGCTTTACAACAGTTGATAATCACCAAAATTTCAATAGGGTGTAGTCTTAAAATCCAAGGTTTTTTGCATTTCAAGGGGTAATTTTTCAGCAGTTTTGATTATTTCCAAACTATCATTTTTGATTTGAGAATAAAGGTCGTTTAAAATCAAACCGTTTAATTTGGATTTTGGATTTTGAATTACATATCCCAATAAAAATTTTCGGTTTTGAATTTCAATTGAATCAATTTGATGGTAGATTTGTTTTAATTGGGTCAAATCATTTTGAATCCTTGATTTTTGAAGAACAGGATAAAGATAATTAACAGAGCCAAAAATTTCTATAGATTTAGTTTTCAGATTGTTCCATTCATTATTAATGTCAGAATCAGTTATCGTACTATTCATTATATTATTTTCATCTAAGTTAATTTTAAAATTTTCACCGTACAGAATAAATGGGAAAAAGGCGCCATTGGGATAAAATTGCAATTGCGCTTTTTTCGGATGGTTTACATATCCTTTGAATTTGAATTTGCGGTCTATTATAGTCGCAGAATCCATTAATACGAATTCATTCCCAATGATATAGTTTAAATAAATCTTATTGTACGTTGTTTCAGTCAATACATTTCCTTCTATTTTGTATTGAGTAGAAAAAAAATCTTTCTTGTCATTTTTATTACAACTGACAATTAATATAGTTATAAGGAGTAAGGTTGCTTTTTTCAATTAATTTAGTTTAAACACATCTAAAAACAAATATTATTTTTCTACCTTATATCTGCAAGTGTTTTCGCCACGAAAACGTCAATTGCTTGTTAGAAAAGGCATGTTTTTGAGGCTCGGCAACACAGCATCACTCAGGGAGTGAATCGAAAAACAAGCATAGCCTTTAATGACAGACAGTTGATACCCAAATAAACGAGAATAATACGAATACACTTACAGATCTATGATTCTATGTAATCGGTGTCTTTATTTTCATCCACCTGAATTATATCATTTTTCTTATTCAGTAATAAATATAATTTGTCAATAAGAGCATTAAAATTGATTTTAGCTTTGTCAAAATTGGCACTGAAAGCTAAATAGATTGCTAATGGAAATAAAATTAAAGTGGAAAGCCATCCTCCCCAAAAATCGGTAATCGAACTTTCATCTGCCATATTCACAGCAAAAGAAGACAAAAAATGGTAAACCATATAAATAACAATCGCCACGACCATAGGCGCTCCAAACCCTCCTTTTTTTATCAAAGAACCCAATGGAGCCCCAATTAAAAACAGCAATAAAGCACTAAAGGCTATGGCTATTCTATGATGATATTCGGTATCTATCAAATTCAGACCTTTTCTTCGGCTTTTGAAGTCGCCTGAAAAATTGGAAAAATCATTGACGGTGTTGATGATATTATTTTCTGCTATGGACAAAACTTGAATTTGTTCTCCTAAGTTAAAATTATCCAATATCTCTCCCTTGATATTCTTCGCTTTGGGGGTCGTATCATTAACTAATTTGTTTCCATTAGCACTAAATAAAAAATTCTGAGCTCTATTTCCCAGATATTCATCCCATTGTGTTTTTAGTGAATCTGAGTAGATATCCAATTGATTTAAACTCAACATTTCTCTGTCATCGTCATATCTATTTTCTTCGAGATTATCTAAAGCAAATTTTGAAACATCAATATTGACTGTATAGGAATCAAAATGAGTAGCAGAAAACGGCTCTTTGTTTCTCACTTCGAGTGAGCTACCACGATGCGAATGTTCCTCGTAATAATAACCGTCTTCTAACTTTAAGCTCATATATTTACTTCCATCAGAAGAAAAAATAGTTCCTTTCTTAGCGGTAATAGTACTCACATTCCCATTGTCTTTGGTCTGATAAATTAGCACATTATCTAATAAATTTTGCTCTTCACCATACTTTTTGTCAAATTTTATCGTAAATCCATCTAAATCATTATTGAATGAGCCTTCCACCAAGGCAAGTGCAGGTTGTTTTTTCTTGATGTTGGCATATAAGTTTTTATGCTTATACATAGCCCAAGGATAAGCATTGTTTAAGAAAAATAAATTAATAAGACTTAATGATACAACTACTATTAGCAGTGGTCTTATTAATTTCATCAGTGAAATCCCGGAGGATTTAATAGCGGCAAATTCGTAATTCTCGGACAATTGACCGAAAGTCATAATAGAAGCTAATAGAATAGCTATCGGAATGGCTTTGGGTACGGCGACTACCGTAACGTAAAATATGTATTTCAGCATGATGCCGAAAGTAACCCCTTTGCCCGCCATGTCATCGAAAATCAACCACACCAATTGCAAGATCAAAATAAACAACGCAATGAGAAAAGTGGTAATAAACGGCTTTAAAAAGCTTACGATAATATATTTATTAAGTATCTTCAATTAGAGTTATTTATTTGGAACAAAAATACTTCTTTTAATCTTTAAAAAAAGGCGACAAAACTTAAATTTTACTCAAAATTTTCAACAATGAGAAATGCTACCATGGCATTGTAACTTTTCAGCCCGTTCTCTTGGTCGTTTGCTTTTAGATAGTGGTCGTATATTTTTTGAGAAATTGGTTTTATATTGGTTTTATAACTATCCCAAATATCTTGATTGTATTGAATATTTTTTCTAATACCAAAATTTAAGGACTGAAAATACTTTTCACCTAAATCCGGATTGTATTTTGACACTTCGTAGATTAAAAATTTAATCGCCATAAATTCTCCTGAATATTGGAAATATAAGTCTTTGTTTTGTCTGCAAACCAAATAACCTATGTAATTTGCTTCTGTCTCTGAGGCGTATCCCAGCTGATGCGCCATCTCGTGGGTGGTAGTAATGGGAAAAGTAGTTATAGGAATTTTGCGGTTTACTTGCGACTCCCCGGTAAACGGATTGAGATAACCCGAAAAACCCATATAAGAAAGCGGAATACTAAACAAGGATTTTTTTACAGAACGATGTTTAAAATTCAAATCGACATTTTTGTAACTCATGTCCTTGTACGCATTTGAGGCTATACTGAAAACCTTATACTTTGAATAGGGTAATTTTGGCACTAAACTATCGTTTTTCACTATTTTTGAGTGAATAGCATTAATCCGTTTGATGTGTTTCTCTGCAGTTCTGTTCAGCTGAATCGTATCGTATTGCAGTGACGCAATGCCTAATTTTTCTTGAAGTGACACTCTGTAATAATTCATTCCCCATAGTAAGTGAAAAAGAAAAATGATTACGGATAGAAAGGCACCTATTCTGTAGGTTTGTTCTAAAATTGGAGAAAATCGAGTTTCGTAGAGATACCAAATCCATCCTAAAATCGAAAAAAATAAGATGCCGTATAAAACATCACCCACCGAAAAGGGAATCCAACCTAACAACCTTCTCATAAAACCGGATAGAGTCGGATACAAACCGCTACTGTAATATTTTTCTACCCATTCAGGATTCCTGGAAGCCCAGCCTATTAAAACCAATTGAATAGGTAGAAAGATGGTAAGGGTTCTGTTTAAAATATAATCATTCAATCGTATCATTTTGCAAATATACAAACCTTGAGAAACCACAATACTTTTTTTTGGTTAAGTTCATTGAACCCAACATTTGGGTTAAATCCAAATTTCCCCATTTCCAACATTGCGCATCTTTGCACCTTATTGCACCTTATTGCATATTATTGCAATCACTTTTTATTTTTTTTCAGTACAAACACCCCTTCCCCTACCTATTTTATTGACTTCGTTACTCTTTAGAATAGGGATACTCCGTAGATACTCCGTAGATACTCCGTAGATACTTCGACGATAATGCTACAATAGCTTGAAATAGAATAAATTTGAGTGCTCCAATTTCTCAGTTTCCGGCAATCGATTGAATCTTATCAACAGTAATTTGAGTTTATTAACATCTCATTTGATTTGTTAACAGGTGTGGTGCATAATTTTTTTTAAATTTAATGCGTAAAATTTTCTTTCTACCTTACATTTGTGGCATGGAAAATACGCAAAAAAACACCGTCAAAAAAAGCGCCAATGCTAATGTTATTTCCTTAGAGAAAGGAAAAATACCACCTCAAGCCTTAGACTTGGAAGATGCGGTATTAGGGGCGATGATGATAGATAAAGAAGCCATTGATACGGTGATTGACATTTTGCACCCCGACGTTTTTTACAAAGAAGCGCATCAATTGATCTATAAGGCAATTTACACCTTGTTTCAAAATTCACAGCCTGCCGATTTGTTGACGGTGTCCGAACAATTAAAAAAAGACGGAAATTTAGAAAAAGCCGGTGGCGATTATTATTTAATCAAACTCAGTCAAAAAGTGGCTTCTACTGCACATGTGGAATACCATGCGCGCATTGTTCTCGAAAAGTATATCAAACGCAGTTTAATTCATATTTCCGGCAAAATTGAAGAAGAATCCTTTGACGAAACTACCGATGTTTTTGATGTTTTAGATGCTGCCGAATCTCGTTTGTTTGATGTTTCGCAAGGCAACTTAAAAAAGAGTTCAGAAGATGCGCAAACCTTAGTAGCGCAAGCTATAAAACGAATTGAAGAAATTTCAAAAAAAGAAGGAATGAGTGGCGTTCCCTCCGGTTTTGAAAAGGTTGATGCCATTACTTCAGGTTGGCAAAACTCTGATTTGATTGTCATTGCAGCGCGTCCCGGGATGGGGAAAACAGCGATGGTGCTTTCTATGGCAAAAAATATAGGGATTAATTTCAATTTACCGGTAGCTCTATTTTCTTTGGAAATGTCATCCGTACAGCTGATTACCCGTATGATCTCAAGTGAAACCGGTTTGACTTCTGAAAAACTGCGTAAAGGGAATCTCTTACCCCACGAGTGGGAACAGCTCAACGTAAAAGTAAAAGATTTGACAAAAGCGCCCATCTATATTGATGATACTCCCTCACTTTCCATTTTTGATTTAAGGGCAAAAGCGCGAAGATTGGTTTCGCAATATGGAGTGAAAATTATTATTGTAGATTATTTACAATTGATGACAGGAGGTTCTGCTACGAAAGGACCCGGAAACAGAGAGCAGGAAATCTCTACCATTTCTCGTAATCTCAAAGCATTAGCAAAAGAGCTGAGCATTCCCATCATAACATTATCACAGCTGTCTCGACAAGTGGAAACGCGTGGCGGAACGAAGCGTCCTTTGCTTTCCGACCTTCGTGAATCAGGAGCCATAGAACAAGATGCCGACATTGTTGGATTTATTTACCGACCGGAATACTACGGAATCACAGAATGGGATGACGAAGAACGCACGCCCAGTCAAGGTCAAGCAGAATTCATCATTGCCAAGCACCGAAATGGAAGTTTAGACAATGTGCGTTTGAAATTTGTAGGACACTTAGCACAATTCTCCGATTTGGAAGACAATTTCGGATCCAATTATTTTGCTTCTAAAATGAATAACGACGAGAATGTCATTCCCGATTCAGCTAAAAATATCGACCCCAATAGAGCATTTGGGGATGAAAATGATGTGCCGTTTTAATTAAGATGCCGTTCAATAAGTACTTTTTTTTATAAATAATCTATTAATAATTTTAGCTTCTATCGATAAGCATAGGCCCATCAGAAATGCTTTTTATAAGACATTAAACAACAATTACACAATAATAGTTGCGCTGTCCGTAGTGACATTCCCTGACTCATCTAAATAAAAATCAATTCTTCCTAAATTCAATCCGGCAAATCCTACTTGATTGACGAGCATATTTTTGCCAAGCGCATTCTTGGTAACAGTTGGTTTTTTTAAGAAAGTATGGGTGTGACCTCCAATAATAAGGTCAATATCTTGGGTAAGTCCCGCTAATTTTAAGTCTGAAATTTTCTCTGTTTTATAATTGTAGCCCAAGTGCGATAAACAGATGACTAAATCGCATTTTTCGTCATTTTTTAATTTCTTTACCACATCCTGTGTAATTCCAACCGGATCAAGGTATTTGGTTTCTTTGTACATACGCTTGTCTACCAATCCGGCTAATTCTATTCCCAATCCAAA
This sequence comes from Polaribacter sp., assembly GCA_020740485.1. Classification (GTDB taxonomy): domain Bacteria; phylum Bacteroidota; class Bacteroidia; order Flavobacteriales; family Flavobacteriaceae. The sequence goes on from DYMN01000032.1 coordinate 12,720, forward strand.
AACACCTATTTTCACACCGTCCTTTATAAAAACTTGGTAGGGTTTCACACTATCTTCTAAAACAGTATGTTTAAAATCATAATTGGAGCATACGAATTGAAATTGAGCGTGAGGCAGTTGTTTAAAAAGTCCGTCTATCCCATTATCAAAATCGTGATTTCCTATGGTGGCAGCTTCATACCCCATCATACTCATCAATTTAAATTCTAATTCCCCACCAAAAAAGTTAAAATAGGGAGTCCCTTGAAAAATATCACCGGCGTCAAGTAACAAGGTATTTGGATTTTCATTCCTGATACTATCAATTAAAGCTTTACGCCTGGCAACACCGCCTTGATTGGGATTTCGGGTATCGGTGGCAGGAAAAGGGTCAATGTGACTGTGCACATCATTAGTATGCAGAACGGTGATGTGTTTTTTGTTTTCGGAATTGAACCCGTAAACAGGAAAATTACTCATTCCGATGAGTCCTAAAGTGGCACTTGTATTTTTAATAAAATCCCTTCTTTTCATCTGTTTATAATTATTTGTTTTTAATGGTCAGATGGAATGGCCTTAATAAACATTTCGGTTGGTATGATGCTTATTTTATGGTCATTTCATGGTATGCTGATGTTTAATATCTTAAAATTAGTATTGATTTAATGCTTTTTATCTCTCTACTCTGTTATCGAGCGTTTGATTGATGGTGTCTATTGCTATTAGTTCGTCTAATAATGCATCTCTCACTTTGTAATTTATTTCGGTAGCAGAGATAGGATTTAAGAAAAAGTTCATATTGTCTCCTCCATTAGCAAGATAATCATTCGTAAGAACATAATAGCTTTTTAATTTCAAATTTTCTGTTCCGTTCAATGCGTATTTCTCCAATTTGTCATCTTTGAAGGTGAGTTTCAAATTATGAGATATAGGATGCGGGTTTTTAGAAACTCCATAATATTCTAGTAATTCCAAAAATTTATCATAATCAATTTCCACTACTATTAAGCTGTTTTCAAAAGGCATAACCTCATAAGCATTCCCCACCGTGACATTACCTTTGTTGAGGTCTGATCGTAAACCACCTGCGTTAAGTAGCACAAAATCTATGTTTTTCCCTGTTAAATCGTAAAATTTGGTTTGTGCTCTTTTCAGCGCTAAATCTGCGACAAAATTTCCCAAAGATGTCTCAGGTTCATTTCGTTCTCGGGTCAAAGTTGTTGGGGTATAAGCTAATATAACTTCCATTTCCTTATTTAATTTTTCTTGATAAGGTAAAATAAATTGAGCTACCTTCTCATTGGGGGCAATTGTAGAATCAATTGCTATTTGTTTTCCCTCAATTCTATTTATTTTGTAGACTTTAGGAGTGCAACTCAGGAAAGACAACGCTAAAAGCGCTACTAATGGTGCAATATTTAACGTTTTTAACGTTTGTTTTGTAAATATTTTTAACATTATGCTTAAAATTTATCTAATTTTGTTTTTAATTTATTTTTAAGCTGTAAAATTAATACTAAATGGGGATTCAAAGTTATTTTTTGAAAAAAAAAATCAAAGCTGCTGCCAAAATAAAAATATCCGGAGAACTGACAAAAGTTCAAAAGGTAGCTATCTTGGTAGATGAAACATCAGCATTTAGAGATAAACATTACAAAAATCTGATTAAATTGATGAATGTCAGCGATGAACATTTTAATATTTTAACTATAAAATCTAAAAAATCAAATTACAACGAATTCAAAGGCTTGGTTTTATTAACTAATGAAGTGAATTGGAAAGGCGAATTTAATGCTGTTGAATTACATCATTTTATGGATAAACCATACGACTTGTTGATCAATTTTATTCCTAAACACACTGCATTGACAGAATTATTGGTTACACAAGTACACGCATTATTTAAAGTAGGATTTGCGGGAGGAACACAAGATTTTTACAATATTACCTTTAATTTAGAATCGGAAAAAGTAGATGTATTTATCACAGAATTAGTAAAATATCTCAAAATATTGAAGGTCATTTAATCGGGGTTGGATGTTGATTTAAAGATGGGTTTGCCTACTTAAAGAGTTTCTTAAGGTTACGCATTGCCTATAATATAATTTTAAAAGTGTTTTTGTGGCTTTAATAAAAACTTAGAAATATATCGAACGTTAAGGTTTTCAAAAGCATTTAAAATGTTCCTTCTTTTTGATTTGGAATCCCGCCTTGCGGGATCTTCGCTTCGCTACGATTTGGAATTTGATATTTTAATTTGATATTTGCAATTTTAAAACGTATTTATGTTTAAATTTAAAGGAACAGGGGTAGCCGTCATAACCCCATTTTATTCGGATTTTAAGGTAGACTTTGACAGTTTGACCCGCATTATCAATTTTCAAATAGAAAACGGTGTTGAGTATTTGGTCGCTTTAGGTTCTACGGCGGAAGCAGCCACCTTGAGTGCGGATGAAAAAACTCAAATAGCTTCGCTTTTTGTGAAAATCAATCAAGGTAGAGTTCCTTTGATCATTGGAGTTGGAGGTAATAATACCCAAGCTGTAGTTGAGGAATTAAAATCGCGCGATTTTAAAGGTTTTGATGCCATTCTTTCTGTATCTCCTGCTTATAATAAACCTACTCAAGAAGGTTTATATCAACATTTCGCAGCTATTGCCAAAGCAAGTCCGCTACCTGTAATAATCTACAACGTTCCCGGCAGAACCGCTCAAAATATGGAACCTAAAACCGTCATCCGTTTAGCTAATGATTTTAAAAACATCATTGCGATTAAAGAAGCTGCCGGAAATATGGCGCAAGCATTGGAATTGATCCGTACAAAACCCGATGGCTTTGAAATTATTTCAGGCGACGACACCCTTGCCCTACCCTTAGTTTATGCAGGCGGAGCCGGAGTTATATCTGTAATTGGACAAGGAATACCGAAAGAATTTTCGCAACTCATACGCTATGGTTTGCAGCACAAAGTTAATGAAGCCAATCAGTTGCTCTATAAAATAATTCCTATCATTGATTTGATTTTTGCAGAGGGAAACCCAACCGGCATTAAAAGTTTGCTCCATCAAAAAGGGTATTGTGAAAATGTGTTAAGACTACCATTGGTTGCAGCAACAACACCATTAAATCAATCTATTAAAAATTATATAGAAAGCTTTTAATCTATGAATTGTGAAATTATTACCATAGGCGATGAAATTCTGATTGGTCAAATCACAGACACTAACTCACCTTGGATAGCGCAACAATTGAACAATATCGGCATATCCGTAAGTCAAATGACTTCCGTATCAGATAACAAAAATCCAATTAAAACAGCACTGAACCAAGCATTTCAAAAAGTAGATTTGGTCATCATCACAGGGGGTTTAGGCCCTACAAACGACGACATCACTAAAAAAACACTAACTGAATATTTTGAAGACCACTTGGAGCTTAATGAAGCCATTGCCCATCATCTGAAAGAATTTTTCGGAAAAATGAATTTTGCTTTACGTGAAAATGATTTGTTGCAAGCGCACCTTCCTTCCAAAGCTCAAATTTTGCTCAATAAAATAGGTACGGCATCGGGGATGTGGTTCGTCAAAAACAATAAAATAGCTGTTTCTCTGCCTGGAGTTCCTACTGAGATGAGACATCTCATTTCAGATAGGGTAATTCCTAAACTTCAAGCCGAGTTCAAATTGCCATTTATTATACACAAAACCATCATCACTTATGGAATACGAGAGAGTGACATGGCTATTCGGCTGACCGATTTTGAAGCGCAATTACCTGAAAATATCAAGTTAGCCTACTTACCCAATTATCAAAAACTACGCCTTCGACTCACCGCTAAAGGTCAAGATAAAAATCTTTTAGAAGCCCAAGTGGATGCACAAGTCCAAATATTAGGGTCCTACCTGACAGATATCGTGGTGGGATATGAAGATTTTTTGATTGAAGAAGCCATAGGCAAATGGATGAGCGCAAATCATAAAACACTTTCTGTTGCCGAGAGTTTCTCCGGAGGAAATATTTCACATTTGCTGACGATGATTCCGGGTGCCTCTAAATATTTCAAAGGAAGTATCGTGTGCTATAATGAAGAAGTTAAAATAAATGAATTAAATGTGAAAAAGGAAACTATCAATAAATATAGTGTAGTTAGCGAAGAAGTGGTACGTGAAATGGCAATTGGAGTGAAAAACAAGTTCAACACTGATTTTTCAATAGCTACCACAGGTAATGCCGGACCTACCGTCGATAAAACCGACAAAAGTGTTGGTGAAATATACATCGGGATTGCACATACACAAGGAGTGGACGTTTTTAATTTCAGTTTAGGACAACCTCGCGAAAAGGTAATACTTCGAGGGTCATCTAAAGCATTGGAAGAATTTTATAAAATTATTTTAAAATCGATTTAAAAATTAGTTGTGTAAGAAAAATATTATTTATACTTTTGCACACTCTATTAAAAATAACCCATATAAAGGTATAGTAAATGTCAAGAGTTTGTGAATTAACAGGGAAAAAAGCAATGACCGGAAACAATGTTTCCTTCTCATTGAATAGAACCAAACGAAAATTCGATGTAAATTTGGTTAAAAAGAGATTTTTCATTCCCGAAGAGGACCGATGGATTACTTTAAAAATATCCACAAGAGCACTAAAAGATATTAACAGAAAAGGGATTAGTGCTGCACTAAAAGAAGCCCGCGACAAAGGATTTATTAAATAATTTAGAATCATGGCAAAGAAGTCAAAAGACGCAAGAATTCAAGTGATATTAGAGTGTACCGAACATAAAAATTCAGGTATGCCGGGGACTTCTCGTTATATCACCACCAAAAACAAAAAAAACACTCCGGATAGAATGGAATTGAAAAAATTCAATCGTATCTTGAATAAAGTAACCGTACATAAAGAAATCAAGTAACCATGGCTAAGAAGACCGTTGCAACATTACAAACCAGTACAAAGAGATTAACCAAAGCAGTAAAAATGGTTAAATCTCCAAAAACAGGTGCTTACACTTTTGTAGAATCTGTTATGGATCCTGACTTGGTAAATGATTGGTTAAAAAAAAGATAAACCAATCTTAAAAACTTACTAATGCAAGGCTGCTTTCATCTATTTTGAAAGTGGCTTTTTTTGTTATATTTGCGTTCGTATATTTTAAGGTAAATTTAGTGAAGAAATAAGAGAGTTGATAGCGCTTATCTGCTTCGGATTGAGCAAATTTCTCATTTATTCTTTCTGATTTAACCCATCGCAATTATAATCCATAATTCGTAAATCAAAAAATATGAGTTTTTTTAAAAACATATTTTCAAAAGAAAAAAAAGAAAGTCTTGATAAAGGTTTGGAACAAACTAAAACTTCCTTTTTTTCTAAATTAACTAAAGCTGTAGCCGGTAAATCAAAGGTAGACGATGAGGTATTGGACAACTTGGAAGAAGTCCTTATTTCATCAGACGTAGGAGTAAATACCACGCTTAAAATTATCAATAGAATAGAAAAAAGAGTTTCCAACGATAAGTATTTAGGAACTGACGAACTCAACGGAATTCTAAAAGAAGAAATAGCGTCCCTTTTGTCCGAAACGAATATTAAAGACGCTGAAGATTTTAATGTGCCTTCCGTTCAAAAACCTTATGTAATTATGGTCGTTGGGGTTAATGGGGTTGGAAAAACCACTACCATTGGAAAATTAGCTTATCAGTTTAAAAAAGCCGGAAAATCCGTTGTATTAGGTGCCGCTGACACCTTTAGAGCTGCTGCAATTGACCAATTACAAGTTTGGGCGGATAGAGTTCAAGTGCCCATTGTGCGTCAAGAAATGGGAAGCGACCCCGCTTCGGTGGCTTTTGACACCCTGAAATCAGCTGTTACTAAAAATGCAGATGTGGTGATCATTGACACCGCCGGAAGATTGCATAACAAGGTAAATTTAATGAATGAGTTAACTAAAATTAAGAATGTCATGCAAAAAATAGTCATAAATGCGCCACATGATGTGCTTTTAGTTTTAGATGGATCAACCGGACAAAATGCCTTTGAACAAGCTAAGCAATTCACTTTAGCGACTGAAGTGAGTGCATTGGCTGTAACCAAATTAGACGGCACCGCCAAAGGTGGCGTGGTTATAGGAATCTCTGACCAATTTCAAATTCCTGTAAAATACATCGGTGTTGGTGAAGGAATCGAAGATTTGCAAGTATTTAATAAAATGGAATTTGTAGATTCATTTTTTAAATGATGAAGTCATTTAATTTATCCAATCTTTAAAATCTTTTACTCTTTCTCTACTTACAACGATTTCTTCTTCTTTATAATTTTTCATTTTTATTTGAAGCCTGCTATTGGAATAGGCGATTATTTCTGCAATTCCATTGAAATTGATTACAAATTTTCGATTGACTTTGAAAAATTGTTTTGGGTTGAGTTGCTCAAAAACTTGTTCTAAACTACCCTCCATCAGTAAATTTTTGGAATGCTGTGTAAAAGCATAGGTTGCTCTATCATTACTGTAAATTAATTCAATATCAACTACTTCCAATATTTTAATACTCGAACCCAGAAAAATACTAAACCGTTCTTTATAGCTTTTTGATTCAAATAATAAAGTTTTTAATTTTGAAATTTCCAAACCAATATCGTTTGAATTAAGCGAATTATATTTTTTGATGGATGCAGCCAATTCATCCTCGTCTATGGGTTTTAATAGGTAATCAATGCTGTTATGCTTAAAAGCTTTCAGAGCATAGTGATCATAAGCTGTGGTAAAAATGATGGGTGATTTAATATCCACATTATCAAAAATATCGAAAGACAAACCATCCGCAAGTTGAATATCTAAAAAAATGAGATCAGGATGTTTATTATTTTCAAACCATTCTACAGCTTGGTTCACTGAATGCAACATTTCAATTACTTCAAAACCGTGTTCTTCGACTATTCGTTTTAACCGTCTTGCTGCCGGTTTTTCATCTTCTATGATAATGGCTTTCCTCATACACTACATTATTGAATATTAAGTAAATATTGTTCTAATGATTCGTCGCTTTTAAGATTCATTTTTTTTCGCACTCTATATCTTGTTTTTCTTACCGCTTCAATGGTTACATTTTGAATATCAGCTATTTCTTTTGTAGTCATACTTACTCTAAGGTAGGCTAATATTTTTAGCTCTGTTGTGGTCAAATCGGGATGAAGTTGAATTAATTCCGTGAAAAACTTTTTATGAGTATTGGCTAATTTTTGATTAAAATCACTTTTCTTTTTTATCTTGTTGTTTCTATAGATTATCTCTTCTTTTAATTTATGTAAATCATCTTTGGTGATTACGCTTTTTTCTGCAATCTTATTAATTTTATCAAGCACTTTATTAATCTCAGTATTTATATCTCTCAAAAATAATAGAGAATTCAACATTTCTCTTTTTTGCGCTTTGAGTTCATCATTTATTTTTGACTTTTCAAGTTGTTCATATTCATTTAACCTTTTCAATTCGAGCTCCTTCATTTTAGCAATTTCTAAATCTCTAGCTGTTAATTTGTTATGATACAACAGGGATAGAAAAAGTAAAATAATTAAAAATATCCCTAAAATATTAATATATACAAATAGCTTTTTTTGACCATTATTAATTGAAAAACTATTTTTCGATTCTTCTTTAATTTTATTCTTCAGTACATCTTCTGCTTCAGTTTTGTAGTGATTCTTAAAAAAAATAGGTCTTACTATTTCAACAAATCGACTGACGTGACCAAAAAAAATATTTTTTTCAATATGAGAAGGATTTATTAATGGGACGGTTTTTTCTATATATTCAACCACAGATTTATCGCAGTTGATTTTATTTTTAAAACTATTAAAAAAAAATGTTTCAACTTCAGAAACAGCTTTAAGTTCCAAAGGATATAATTGAACCGATAAAAAGAAAATAAAAAGTGTTTTCATATTTGTAAAATAAAAAAAACTCACATCCTTTGCTATGCAAATTCAGTGAGTTCAATTTCCCCCCTAAAATTTTTGTTTGAGTATGAAACTCTGATAAGTTTTTTTCTTTTTGGAGTTACAAAGAACGGGTATAAAAAATGAATTTACAAATAAAGGTATGGACAAAGTGCGGACAAATATACATTTATTTATTAATATTGCGATAAATCAATGATTTAAACATTATTTATCTTTATCCATCAATTCTTTTATCTTTTTCTCTTCCCAGTTTTTTCCAAGAAACAAATCCATTCCAAAGACCCCATACCAATGAAAAAACAAACCTATTCCCCAAAATAATCCGGTTGTCATCAATGGCTCAATAAAACCTTTCCATCCGTCTTTAGTACCGGAAAGGATTGCAAACAAAAGATTAAAAACCAAATATACAGCTAAATGTATGTAAAAACCCTGCATTTTCTTTACTTTCTTTTGCGCTCGCAAATATTTTTCTTCTTGTGTGTAATCT
>DYMN01000033.1:0-98 GCA_020740485.1 Polaribacter sp.
TTTCTCGGGATGTAGCGCAGTCCGGTAGCGTACTTGCATGGGGTGCAAGGGGTCGCAAGTTCAAATCTTGTCATCCCGACAAATTCAAAAAGCCGACC
>DYMN01000033.1:198-19038 GCA_020740485.1 Polaribacter sp.
TAAAGTCGGTTTTTTCGTTTTCAAGGGGTCGTCACGCTCTAAGCGTGATCATCCCGACAAATTCAAAAAGCCGACCTAAAGTCGGTTTTTTCGTTTTCAAGGGGTCGTCACGCTCTAAGCGTGATCATCCCAACAAATTGAAAAGCCGACCTAAAAGTCGATTTTTTTGTTTTAAATTTTAAAAAATCCATTGCCTACATCAAATAGCATCTTTAACTTTTCACATTACGTATTTCATCCCTATTTTTTAAATGATTCTATACTATACATAAACTCATCATTTATTTTTTGACTAAATTTATTTTACTGATAAACAGTTTTTTATAATTAAGTTAACCTAGATGAAACTATATTATTAAAATTTGAATTTGAGAGACACCTAAAGCCGATACATTTTTTTATATTTGTTGATTAATTTTAAGTAAAATGAAAGTTCAAATTTTAAATTTTTTAGTTCTAATGAGTTTTCAAATGGCTTTATCTCAAAATATTTTATCCCCTGATCTAAATTTAAAAATGATTTTCAGTATTGAAAATGGAATACCTACTTATCAATTGCAATACAGAGGGCAGGAAATTATTGAAAGAAGTAAATTACAAATTGTATTTGAAAATGCATCGTTGACTAATAATATTGAAATGATAACTTCTAATGTATCGAGTGAGGATTCTGTTTGGAAACCTGTGCTTGGAGAGGTAGCCGAAATTCAAAATCACTATAACGAACTTAAAGTTGAATTAATCCAAAAAGATAGTCAAATAAAATATAATCTTGTTTTCAGATTATTCGATGAAGGTTTAGCATTTAGATTTGAATTTCTACCTCAAGAAAAATTAAATTATTTTATTATAAATCAAGAATTAACCCAATTCAATTTAACTGGGGACCACAAAACCTTTTGGATTCCCGGTGACCCTGATTCGCAAGAATATGTGTACAATGAAACAAAGCTATCAGCAATTGACAATTCAAAATTAGATCTATCCAATGGGATAGCTCTCAAATCAATTTTTGGAAATAATTTTGTGCAATCTCCTTTGATGATGAAAACCGAGAATGGGTTATACATCAATATTTTTGAAGCTGCGGTAGATAATTATCCTGTAATGCATCTCAGAGTTGATACACAGAATTTTGGATTAACTTCTCAATTAGTTCCCAATGCTCTTGGAAAAAAAGCCTATCTTCAAACTCCTGCACACACTCCTTGGCGAACTGTGATGGTAAGCGATGACGCACGAGATTTATTGACTTCCAAAATGATTCTCAATCTTAACGATCCAAATAAATTGGATGATACATCTTGGATAAAACCCATGAAATACGTAGGAATATGGTGGGAAATGCACATCGGAAAATCCACTTGGGATTATGCGGGTTCTCAAAATGCTCAAAATGCAGCCGACCAACAATTAAAACCTACCGGAAAACACGGAGCAACTACCCAAAACACTTTGCGTTATATAGATTTTGCTGCCCTACACGGTTTCGACGGCGTTTTAGTAGAAGGGTGGAATGTAGGCTGGGAAGACTGGTTTGGCAATTGGAAAGAAAATGTTTTCGATTTCACCACCCCTTATCCTGATTTTGATATTCAAAAAGTAACGGATTACGCCAAATCCAAAGGAATTAAAATGATAATGCACCACGAAACTTCGGGTTCGGTAGGTAATTATGAACGACATTTGGATAGGGCATTTAATTTGATGAAAGAATACGGTTATCCTGCCGTTAAAACCGGCTATGTAGGTCGTATTATCCCTCGTGGAGAGTTTCACGATGGTCAATCTATGGTCAATCATTTTCATCATGTAGTAAAAAGAGCTGCCGAAAATAAATTAATGGTCAATTCACATGAAAGTTCTCGTCCTACCGGAATGCACAGAACGTACCCAAACTATATTGCAGCCGAAGCAGCCCGAGGCAATGAATTCAACGGATGGAGCAATGGCAATCCACCCATGCACGAAACTATCCTACCGTTTACCCGTTTTCTTGGCGGTCCTATGGATTATACACCAGGAATATTCAAAATAAAACCCTATGAAGGAACTGAAAAGACAGAGCAAGTGCATACGACACTGGCAAAACAATTAGCTTTGTATGTGACCATTTATTCTCCATTACAAATGGCTGCAGACCTTCCTGAAAATTACGAACAACATCTCGATGCTTTCCAATTCATAAAAGAGGTAGCCGTTGATTGGCAAAATTCAATCTATCTCGAAGCGGAACCCGGAGATTATATCACTGTTGTACGTAAAGAAAAAAATGGCGAACGTTGGTTTCTGGGTGCGATAACCGATGAAATTCCGAGAAAAACCAAACTCAAATTGGACTTTCTTACGCCAAATGTAACTTATGAAGCCACCATTTATCAAGATGCAAAAAATGCACATTGGCAAAATAATCCAACTGCCTATGAAATCAAAAAAATAAAGGTAAATGCCAATTCTACATTAGATTTGAATTTAGTTTCCGGAGGTGGAACTGCAGTTAGTTTTGTCCCCTTAAAATGAAGATAAATGAATGGTAGTTTAAAAAATATAGGAATTATTTTTTTGTTTTTTCAAAGTGTGGTTTTAATAAGCCAACAAAGGACTTATTGTAATCCGGTCAACATTGATTACGGATACACACCTTGGGAACATAGAACGGAAGAAGGCAAACACAGAACAACGGCAGATCCGGTCATCGTAAATTTCAGAAACAAATATTTTCTGTTTTCTACTAATCAACAAGGATATTGGTGGAGTGAAAATATGCTTCATTGGCATTTTATTTCGAGGAAATTTTTACTACCTCGCAGTGCTTATAAGGTGCACGATATTAATGCACCCGGTGTTTTTATAATGAAAGACACACTTTACGTTTACGGTTCCAGTCATCAAAAAGATTTTCCTCTGTGGAAAAGTGGTAATCCCACCAAAGATGATTGGCAAATAGCGACCGACACACTGAAAGTTGGGGCGTGGGATCCCGGGTTTTTATATGATAAAGAATTAGATAAATTATACTTGTATTGGGGTTCAAGTAATGAATTCCCTTTATTAGGAACAGAATTGAATACTCAAACCTTTCAAAGTGATGGATATGTAAAACCGCTCATTAAACTTCATCCTGATTTATATGGTTGGGAAAGATTTGGCGAATACAATGACAATGTTTTTTTGATGCCTTTTATCGAAGGAGCTGAAATGATAAAACACAATGGCAAATATTATATACAATATGGTGCGCCCGGAACAGAATTTAGTGGTTATGCTGATGGGGTTTACGTAAGTGAAAGTCCGATGGAAAAGTTTATTTATCAAAGCCACAATCCTTTTTCTTACAAGCCGGGTGGATATGCAAGGGGAGCCGGTCATGGTGCTACTTTTCAAGATAACAGGGGGCAATATTGGCACGTTTCTACCATAGCTATTGGGGTTAAAAATAATTTTGAACGCCGCATAGGTATTTGGCCAGCTGGTTTTGATCAAGATGATGTTATGTATTGCAATACTGCCTATGGAGATTATCCAACTTATATTCCCGAATTTAGTAAAAGTGAAAAATTAAATAATATGTTTTCCGGTTTTTCAGGGTGGATGTTGTTAAATTATCAAAAACCGATTCAGGTTTCTTCCACATTAGGCGGATTTCATCCTAATTTTTCAGTAGATGAAGATATAAAAACATATTGGTCTGCTAAATCAGGAGATAAAGGAGAATGGATTCAAACGGATTTAGGAGAAATAAGCACTATTAATGCCATTCAAATCAATTATGCTGACCAAGATGCCGAATTTATTGGAAAAAGTAGCGGAGTGAAGCATCAATATAAAGTTTGGAAATCGGATGATGCTAAAAAATGGTCGGTTTTGATAGACAAAAGCAATAATCAAACTGATATTCCTCACGAATATGTAGAATTGGAAAACCCGATTAAAACCCGATTTTTAAAATTAGAGAATATAGCAATGCCCACCGGAAAATTTGCAATCAGTGGGTTTAGAGTTTTCGGAAAAGGGAATGGCTCATTACCCGAAAAAGTTGAAAATTTTATCGTGTTGCGAACTTCACCAAATAACGAAGGAGAAAGAAGAAATTCTTGGATCAAGTGGAAACAAAGTTATGATGCCGATGGCTATGTCATATACTTTGGAAAATCCCCTGATAAACTGTATGGAAGTATTATGGTCTACGGTAAAAGTGAATATTTTTTTACCGGAATGGATGAAAATGACGTTTATTATTTTCAAATTGAAGCATTTAATTCTAGTGGAATTGGAGAGCGGACTGAAATTTTAAAATGTGAATAAATGAAGAGATTTATTTATATACTTTTTCTCTTACCACTACTTGTTTTTTCTCAAAATGAGATGAAAATAATGTCTTATAACATCAGATTAGGGTTGGTAGATGATGGCGCCAATCATTGGAATATCAGAAAAGAAAAATTAACTGATTTGATGCAATATTATGAACCCTCATTTATAGGAATGCAAGAAGTGCAAAAAATGCAATTGGACTATTTACTCGATAAAATGAAGAAATATGATTATATCGGGTTGCCACGCGATGCAGGAGAATGGGCAGAATATTCTTGTATTTTCTACAAAAAAGAAGAATTCAAATTGTTGCAACAAAATACCATTTGGTTGTCGCAAACACCCGACACCATTTCTAAAGGTTGGGATGCAGCATTTCCGAGAATTGTAACCTATGGTTTGTTTAAAAACAAAAAATCGGGTGCAAAATTTTGGGTTACCAATACCCATTTTGACCATGTTGGATTGACAGCAAGAATGGAATCTGCCAAAATGTTGGTGAAATTGACCGATGATTTGAAAAAAATTAAAAATGTTCCTGTGATTATTACCGGAGACTTTAATGCAAAACCTGAAGAGAATACCTTACAACATTTAATGCAAAATTTCAACGAAGCATCATCAATGAGCATAGAAAAACCTTATGGCGAAAAAGACACATGGAATGGATTCAACTTTTCAAAAAAACCTGAAAGCCAAATAGATTACATTTTTTTTAATAAAAATTCCATATTGAAAGTTGAAAAATTTATCACAATAGATGACCATTATGATTTCAAATATCCAAGTGACCATCTGCCTATCATGGCGACTTTTATCTATAAATAACTAAAGACAAATTTCAATCCCGATTCCAATCGAGAACAAATTCCATATATCAAATAACTTATCCAGATAATTATCTGAATAATAATAAGATGACCTAATAATCAATAACCTAATAATCAATAACCTAATAATCAATAACCAAATAATCAATAACCAAATAACCAAATAATTAATAATCAAAACATGTCAACAACCAAACCAACCAATTATCCTGCGCTCTACACCTTGATAGGCGTATTTTTCTTCTGGGGATTTATAGCCGCTTCCAATGGCGTATTTATCCCTTTTGCAAAGTCTTATTTTAATTTATCCCAATTTCAAAGCCAATTAATAGATTCAGCATTTTATTTTGCCTATTACATTGGAGCTTTTTTATTGTTTATTATTTCTGTTTTAGGAAAGAAAGATTTACTCAATGCTTGGGGGTTCAAAAACGGAATAGTATATGGTTTAATGATATCTGTTGTGGGTGCCTTTTTGATGTTTCCGGCTTTGGCGTCTAACAGTTTTGCCTTTATTTTGGCAGCTTTGTTTATCATAGCTTTAGGATTTTCATTACAACAAACTTCAGCGCAACCTTTTGCTATTTCATTAGGAGATGAAAGTACAGGAGCAAATAGATTAAATTTAGCAGGTGGAATCAACTCGTTTGGAACAACAATTGGTCCCATCGTTTTTGCATTAGCATTGTTAGGAACTACCAAATTAGACGAAAGTTTAATCAAAGGTTTAAATCTTTCTACAGTTCAATGGTTGTATGTTATAGTGGGTATTGCCTTTTTAGGTGCTGCTCTTTTATTCAAATTTTCTAAAAAATTGCCTGATGCAAAAGCAGACGCAACTATTGAAAATGAGACTAAAGCAACTTGGACAATGACCATCATAACACTTATTTTGGTAGTTGTTCTGTCAATGATTTTTATAAAAAATACAGGCGAAAGTGTTGATAATTCCAGCAATATGGGATTGTATCTTTTACTGATTGGTATTGCAACATTAGTTTTTGGGTTATTATATGCCAACACTAGTGCATCAAAACAATCAGAAGGTTGGGGAGCATTCAAATATCCGCAATTGGTTTTGGGAATGTTAGCCATTTTTACTTATGTTGGAACTGAGGTTACCATTCAAAGTAATTTGGGTGAATATTTAAAACATTTAGATTTTTCAAATTTTTCAATAGCAAATGCCGGCGTAGATTATGCTCAGTTCATTGAAATGTTAAAGAACAAAGAAGTGTCGGGTTATTGGTCCGGGTTAACTCCTTTGTTGATTTCTCTGTATTGGGGAAGTTTGATGATAGGACGTTGGGCAGGAGCTATTGCTGTTTTTAATTTGAGTTCAAGTACCCGAAAATTAGCTTTAATCATCGTTCCTTACATCGCTTTTTTAGTAATTATTTTCTCAAATTATATTGCCGGAAATTCAGGTGAAGTAATTCAATCTATTTTACCTTATGGTATCGTAATTTTGATTCAAATTGCTGGATTTTGGGTTGGACAAGAAAAACCTGCAAAAACATTAATGATTTTTGGAATTTTGGGAATGTTAGCCATGCTTATTGGTATGTTTACTACCGGAAGTGTATCTGTTTTCGCCTTTGTAAGTGGTGGATTATTTGCTTCCGTGATGTGGCCAAGTATTTTTTCATTAGCATTGCAAGGTTTAGGAAAATACACTTCGCAAGGTTCAGCTTTCTTAATTATGATGATACTCGGTGG
Organism: Polaribacter sp.; assembly: GCA_020740485.1. Lineage (GTDB taxonomy): Bacteria > Bacteroidota > Bacteroidia > Flavobacteriales > Flavobacteriaceae. The sequence goes on from DYMN01000033.1 coordinate 7,062, forward strand.
AGCATTTTTACCACCATTACAAGGTAAAATAGCCGATATGTCGAATATTACTGTTTCTTACTGGGTTCCCTTATTGGGATTCGGATATTTAACTTTGTTTGCCATTTTGGTAAAAGGAATCCTAAAAAAACAAAATATAGATGTTGATGCTTTAGCAGCAGAAGCAAGTCATTAATAAAGTCGGAAGTTAGAAGTTAGAATTATAAAAAAATCTCTACTTTCAAACTTCAAACTTCAAACTTCAAACTTCAAACTTAACAATGTACACAATAGGAATAGACGTAGGCGGAACCAACACCAAATTTGGAGTGGTGGACAAAGCCGGAAACATTTTAAAACAAGATAGAATTTTAACCAATTCTGATCAAGAGGTTTCATTTTTCGTCAAAAATTTGGCTAAAAAACTACAACCCATGATCGATGAATTTGGGGGTAAAAATAATTTCAAAGGAATAGGAATGGGCGCCCCCAATGCCAATTACTACAAAGGAACCATAGAATATGCTGCCAATCTCAAAGCTTGGAAAGGCGTAATTCCAATGGCAGAATTGATGGAAAATCAATTTGGATTGGAAACCAAACTTACCAACGATGCTAATGCAGCTGCCATGGGTGAAATGATGTATGGCGTAACAAAAGACATTCGTCATTTTATTACCATTACCTTGGGAACCGGTGTGGGAAGTGGTATCGTTATCGATGGAAAAATAGTATTGGGTTGCGATGGATTTGCTGGTGAATTAGGTCACGTAACGGTGCGTCCGGGTGGACGTTTACACAAAGGCACCGGAATGCGAGGTACATTGGAAACCTACGCGTCTGCAACCGGTGTGCGCGAAACGGTATTGGAATTTTTAAGTGAAAATCCCAATGAACCGAGTTTGTTACGCAACTACAAAGAAGAGGATATAACCAGCGAAGTGGTTTATAACTGTGCTATACAAGGCGATGCCATTGCCATAAGAACATTTGAATTCACAGGACAAATTCTCGGAGAAGCATTAGCCGCATTTGTATTGTTTTCTTCACCCGAAGCCATAGTTTTATTCGGCGGATTAACCAAAGCGGGAGACTTACTTTTAAATCCAACGCGTAAAGCAATGGAAGAGAATATATTGACAGCATTCAAAGGCAAAGTAAAACTATTAGTCAGTACACTCAAAGAAGCAGATGCTGCCATTTTGGGAGCAAGTGCGTTGGTTTGTTAATTTTTTTGATTTTTAAATGATATTACAACTCAAACGTTTTAGTGAAAAACATTAGAAAACATCATCAATTTTAGCATAATTATTACACATTTTTGAATAAAGTTTGTTCAAAATGTTTTATTTTTGCTGTCTCTTTAAAAAGAACAAATAAAAAATTTAATATTTTATTTTATGAGTAAATTTCCAAAATTAATTCTCGATGCCAATGAAGCAGTGGCAAGAATAGCACACAAAACCAATGAGGTTTGTGCTATTTATCCTATCACTCCTTCATCGCCTATGGGAGAACACGCTGATGCTTTTAGTGCAAAAGGAATGACCAATATATATGGTGATGTCCCTCGTATTGTTGAAATGCAAAGTGAAGGAGGAGCAGCTGGAGCCGCTCACGGTGGTTTGCAAGGTGGTGCTTTGACCACAACATTTACCGCATCACAAGGTCTCTTGTTGATGATTCCTAATATGTATAAAATAGCAGGTGAATTATTGCCAACTGTTTTCCATATTGCTGCAAGAACCCTTGCAACTCACGCACTCTCAATTTTTGGTGACCATTCTGACGTAATGGCAACTCGCCAAACTGGATGGGCAATGTTGTTTGGTGGTTCTGTTCAAGAAGCACATGACTTTGCATTGATTTCTCAAGTTGCGACCTTAAATTCAAGAATACCATTTTTGAATATTTTTGACGGTTTCCGTACATCTCATGAGATTCAAAAAATTGATGGTATCACCGATGATATTATCAAAGCCATGATTCCTCAAGATAAGGTGATGGAATTCAAAGATCGTTCCTTACGCCCTGATAAACCCGTAATACGCGGTACAGCACAAAACCCTGACGTATTTTTCCAAGCACGCGAAGCAGCCAATTTATATTATGATGCTGTACCTGGAATTGTACAACAAGCAATGGATGAATTTTACACACACACAGGTCGTAAATACGAATTGTTCGACTATATAGGTCATCCCGAAGCAGAAAAATTGATTATCTTAATGGGTTCTGGAGAAGGACCTGTAAGAGAAACAATTGATACTATGTTGGACAATGGCGAGAAAGTAGGCGCATTGATCATCCGTTTATATCGTCCATTCGACATTTCTTATTTCATGAAGAAAATCCCTACTTCAGTTAAGAAAATCGCAGTTTTAGACAGAACAAAAGAATCAGGAAGTATTGGTGAACCTGTATATTTGGATGTAGTTTCAGCATTTGTTGAAAGTGATCGTCCAATGCCACAAATCGTGGGGGGTCGTTACGGTTTATCTTCCAAAGAATTTACTCCGGCGATGGTTAAAGCAGTGTATAGCAATTTAGATACTGCGAAACCTAAAAATCACTTCACCGTTGGTATTATCGATGATTTATCACATACAAGTTTAGAAGTGGGTAATTTTGATATCAAAGCAACTACTTTCAATGCTCTATTCTACGGATTAGGTTCTGACGGTACAGTAAGTGCTAACAAAAACTCTATCAAAATCATTGGCGATACCACCGAAGGATATGCACAAGGTTATTTTGTTTATGACTCAAATAAAGCAGGATCACAAACCACTTCGCATTTGCGTTTTGGACCTGACCCGATTTATTCTACTTATTTAATCAATGAAGCCAACTTTGTTGCTTGTCACCAATATAACTTTATTGAAAAATATGACATCGTTGGTAAAGTTAAAAAAGGAGGTACTTTCTTACTGAATTCACCTTTCACCAAAGATGAAGTATGGAATGAATTACCTGCAAAAGTTCAACATGATATCATTGAAAGAGAATTGAAGTTCTATGTGGTAGATGCAACCAAAGTGGCGCAAGATGTCAAATTAGGTCGTAGAACCAATACCATTCTTCAAACTTGTTTCTTTGCCATTTCAGGTGTGCTTCCAAAAGATCAAGCCATTACTCGAATCAAAGAAGCCATCAAAAAATCATATTCTCACAAAGGAGATGCTGTTGTTCAAATGAACTTCAATGCAGTAGATAAATCTATTGAGAATTTGTTTGAAGTGAATTATCCAAAACAAGTAACTTCAACTATTGCTTTAAAACCATTTGTGGTGGATGCCGCAACTCCTTTTGTAAAAGAAGTTTTGGCAGTGAGTATGGCTGGTAATGGAGATATTCTTCCTGTAAGTGTTTTCTTACCGGATGGAACTTTCCCAACCGGAACCAGTCAATATTCAAAACGTGACATCGCTGAGTTTATTCCTGTGTGGGATGACCAAGAATTGTGTACGCAGTGTAATAAATGTTCATTGATTTGTCCTCACGCTGCGATTAGAGCAAAAGTAGTAAGTGGCGACGAAATCAAAGAATTCCCTGCATCTTTACCAAGTATTGCTGCAAAAGGACGTCCATTTGTTGATGGAGATAAATATATTTTACAAGTATCTCCTTACGATTGTACCGGTTGTAATCTTTGTGTAGCAGTATGTCCGGCAGAAAGCAAAGAAGTAGCAGGATTCAAACCGATCAATATGCATGCTAAAGCAGAAGTAGCAGAAGTACAATCAGTTAACTGGAATCATTTTATTGAATTACCTGATTACAAACGTGAAGATTTGAAATCTGACAACGTTAAAGGTTCTCAGTTTTTACAACCCTTGTTTGAGTTCTCCGGTGCGTGTCCGGGTTGTGGTGAAACGCCTTATGTGAAATTGTTAACGCAATTATACGGAGATAACATGGTGATTGCCAATGCCACAGGATGTTCATCTATCTATGGTGGTAACTTACCAACCACACCCTATACTGTAAACAAAGAAGGTCGTGGACCTGCTTGGGCCAACTCATTGTTTGAAGATAATGCTGAATTTGGTTTAGGTATCAAATTGGCTTTAAACAGCAAACATGAAAGAGCACAAAAATTATTGAAAGTTCTTGAAAATGAAGTTGGCAAAGAATTAGTTGATGCCATTTTAGCCAATGAAGAAAATGACGAGGCACAAAAACAACTTCAATTCAAATACATTAAAGAAGTGAATGCCAAATTACAAGGTGTTAACAAACCGGAAGCAAAAGAATTGTTGGAAATCTCTGATAATTTAAGCGAAAAAGTAATGTGGATCCTTGGAGGTGATGGATGGGCTTATGATATCGGAGCTGGAGGTCTTGAACACGTATTATCATCTGGAGAAAATATCAATGTATTAGTAATGGATACAGAAGTTTATTCTAACACCGGAGGTCAGTCATCTAAAGCGACACCGCTCGGAGCAAGTGCTAAATTTGCTGTAAATGGTAAAGCAAGTTCTAAAAAAGACCTAGCTTTACAAGCAGTTGCTTATGGTAATGTATATGTTGCTCAAATTGCAATGGGTGCAAAAGATATGCAAACCATTAAAGCCATTCAAGAAGCTGTTGACTATCCTGGAGCTTCCCTAATCATTGCTTATTCACATTGTATAGAGCACGGATATGATATGGGATTGGGTGCAGAACATCAAGAATTGGCTGTTGAAACAGGTTACTGGCCTTTGTTCCGCTACAATCCTGCTGCGGATAAAGGCAAGAAATTCAAATTAGATTCAAAAGCGCCTGAAAAAGCGTTGGTAGAATTCTTGGATAAAGAAGCCCGTTTTGCACGTGTAAAACAAGCAGATGCTAAGTTTGCAGAATTGTTGCAAACCCGAGCTCAAGTGGAAGTAGATGGTAAATGGGAACGTTTACAATTGTTCACTGCTCTTTAATTAAAAGTTAATTTTTAATTGATATAATCCCGATTTCGCAAGAAATCGGGATTTTTTTATTTTTATATCTATTTGATAATTAATTTATTATATTATATTTATAGTAATATAATTATTTAAAATGTTAAAAAAATAAATATAATACAAATTTTATTTTTTTATTACTAAAAGACCTACTACATTTGTATCGATAAAATCTAAAAACAGACCACCATGAATGTAGGTATTGATAGTATTCATTATGATATTCCCAAAATTTATTTACCCATACAAGAACTTGCTATTCAACGCAATATTGAACCTGATAAACTCACAAAAGGTTTAGGGTTGCAACGCATGAGTTTTCCCGATGTGCATCAAGATGCTGTTGTTTTTGCGGCAAATGCTGTGTTGAAACTCATTCAAAATGAAAATTTGAAACCCCAAGAAATTTCAAGGATTTATGTAGGAACAGAAAGTAGTGTAGATGGTTCAAAACCCATTGCTTCCTATGTCATCCAGTTATTAGAGCAAAAATTGGGAATTGGATCCTTTGCCAATTGCGATGTGGTTGATTTAACCTTTGCTTGCATAGGTGCAGTCGACGCATTACATAATTCAGTTGATTTTATTCGATTGAATCCAATGAAAAAAGCCATTGTAGTAGCCACAGATGTAGCCAAATACGATTTAGGTTCTTCGGGTGAATACACGCAAGGTTCCGGTGCGGTTGCTTTGCTAATTACCTCAAATCCGCGTGTGTTGAACATGGGTTTTGAATATGGCGTTTCCACCGAAAGTGTTTTTGACTTTTTTAAACCCGTACGTTACGTGAATAAAAGCGAAATCGTGCAAAGTGACGTGAATATGGAGTGGCAAGGAGTTTTAGAAACTGAAATAGGTTTATATAAAGAACAACCTGTGTTTGATGGTCAATATTCAAATACTTGTTATGTGAATAGAGTAAAAGACGCTTATGCAGATTATAAGAAAAATTCTAATCAAACAGACAAAATATTGTTTGAGGATTGGTTGGCAATACAAATGCATTTGCCCTACTGCTATCAAGGACGTAGAATGTTTGTAGAAGTTTTTGCTTTGGAAAAACCCGAATTGTTAGCAAAACAAGAAGGAGAAAAACAAAGCGAAAAGATGAAAGCATTGGCAAAGTCAGTCGAATATAAAACATTGGTTGAAGAAAAAATTTATCCTTCCGAAATAGCTTCGGGATTGGTTGGCAACATCTACACCGGTTCCATTTTTATGGGCTTGCTTTCTACATTAGCTTATCACGCTCAACAAAAAAGTGACATTATCGGTAAAAAATTAGGTTTTTTTGCTTATGGAAGTGGCTCAAAATCAAAGGTTTTTGAAGCAAGTGTCGCTACCAATTGGAATTCGGTAATAGACAAGTTGCAATTATTTAAAAATTTAGAAAAGACCGTTGCAATTGATTTTACGACCTATGAAAAATTACATAAAAAAGAATTGAAGCAATCTGTAATTTCTCCAAAAAATGAATATTCAAAAGATTATATTGAAAAAGAAAATCCTGTTTTGATGGGAGCAAGGTATTATAAGTATTGTGATTAATGTTATAAGTATTTTTTAAACAATTTTAAGCATCTATTTCTCTATTTGTTTATAAATTTGTAGCTCTAAAAACTTCAAATTATGCCTTCTGATATTTTGATAAAAGAAGTTAAAAACAAAAGTGATTTAAAGCTTTTTGTCAAATTTCCTTTTGAGTTATACAAAAACAATCCTTACTGGATTCCACCTTTGATACAAGAAGAAATGGATTTTTTTAATCCTCAAAAAAATCCGGTTTACGAACATGCTGCATCACGCCAGTTTTTGGCTGTAAAAAACAACGAAATAGTAGGAAGAATAGCAGGGTTTATCAATTTTTTTGAAGTAGATAAAATGGGCATCAAAAAGATGCGTTTTGGCTATTTTGATATTATTGATGATTTAGAAGTAAGTAAAGTTTTGTTAGAAAAAATAACAGAAATTGGAAAACAAAATCATTTGAATTTTATTGAAGGTCCCGTAGGTTTCTCTAATATGGACAAAGTAGGTGTGCTCACTATGGGTTTTGAAGAAAAAGGAGATATGATTTCTTGGTATAATGCTCCTTACTACGAAAGCCATTTTTTAAATCACGGTTTTGAAAAAGCCAATGAATGGCATGAACATTATTTTGATGTTCATTTGCAATCAGAACGAACAGCACAATATGCAAAAATGGCTGATGTAATTAAAAGACGCTATAGATTAAAGGTTGTTAATTTTACTAAAACTAAAGAGGTTTTGCCCTATGTGGATAAAATATTTGATTTGTTTGATAAAACCTACAGTAAATTAATTTCTTACGTTCCCCTTACTGAAAAGCAAATTCAATTTTTTAAAGATAAATATATAAAGCTAATAGACCCTGAATTTATTAAGTATGTAGAAGATATAGATGGAAATCCTATTGCGTTCGCTATTACAATGCGTTCTTTCTCTGAAGCTTTAAAAAAAGCAAATGGAAAACTATTTCCCTTTGGGATTTTTCATATTTTATCCGCTAAAAAAAACTCAAAAGAAGTGCTATTTTATTTAATTGGAGTGCATCCTGATTATCAAAAAAAAGGGGTTATCGCTATTATCTTTGATGAATTTGCCAAAAGTTATACAAAACATGGAATTAAAAGAGCTTACCGCACTCCTGAGTTAGAAGATAATGTAGATATAAATTCAATATGGAAAGAATTTAATCCTATCAATCACAAAAGAAGAAGAACTTATAGAAGATCTATTTAATATTTATAATTTTTATATATTTTTTTTTAAATATTTTCTTTAATTTGCACAATATTAAATAATACAAAATTAATGAAAAAACCATTAATATCCATTATTGGATTAGGCTATGTCGGTTTACCCTTAGCCGTTGCTTTTGCAAAAAAATTCAAAGTAATAGGTTTTGATATCAATCAAAACAGGATCAATCAGTTAAAAAACAATTTTGACATGACTTTGGAAGTGGAAGAAGAAAAACTTTCCCAAGTTAATATTGCTGATAAGTCAAATTTTGATACCTCTCAAACCGGATTGTATTGCACCACCAATTTAGACGAAATTAAAAATGCAAATGTTTTTGTCGTTACGGTACCCACGCCGGTAGATAAAAACAATCAACCCGACTTAACTCCGCTTTATAAAGCCAGTGAAACGGTTAGTAAAGTATTGAAAAAAGGAGATATAGTGATTTATGAATCAACGGTTTATCCGGGGGCTACCGAAGAAGATTGTGTGCCGATTTTAGAAAAGGGGAGTGGACTAAAATTTAATACTGATTTCTTCGCAGGATATTCGCCCGAAAGAATTAATCCGGGGGATAAATTACATACGGTAGAAAAAATACTGAAAGTTACTTCCGGTTCTACGCCAGAAATTGCTGAATATATTGACCAAATGTATAAAGAAGTAATCATTGCCGGAACTTATAAAGCATCTTCCATCAAAGTGGCAGAAGCGGCTAAAGTGATTGAAAATTCACAACGCGATATCAATATTGCTTTTGTCAATGAGTTATCGCGCATTTTCAATTTGATGCAAATTGATACCAAGGAAGTTTTAGAAGCAGCTTCCACAAAATGGAATTTTATCAAATTTACACCGGGTTTGGTTGGTGGACATTGTATTGGTGTTGATCCATACTATTTGGCAGACAAAGCGCTAAAATTAGGATATAATCCTCAAATTATTCTATCGGGTCGTAGATTAAATGATAGTATGGGGCCCTTTGTGGCACAAGAAACGGTTAAAAAAATGATTCACAAAGATATTTCGGTTAAAGGAAGCAAAGTTTTGGTTTTAGGAATTACCTTTAAAGAAAATTGTCCTGATATCAGAAATTCAAGGGTGATTGACATCATTGATGAATTAAAAACATTTGATTTAAAAGTAGATGTTTATGATCCTTGGGCATTAGCAGAAGAAGTAAAACATGAATATAATGTAGATTTGATTTCTGATGTTAAAAATCTTGCCAATGATTATAAAGCTATTGTGTTTGCTGTCGCGCACAATGAATTTATCACCTTTGAATATCTAAACCACGTGTCAAATCCGCATGTAATTTATGATGTAAAAGGGGTTTTGCCAAAAGATAAAAGTGATGGAAGACTGTAATTAGGAATTCCAATATTTTAATTCCGATAACCATTGGAACCAAATTCCAAAGTCATAACTCATAACTCGTAACTCGTAAATAAAAAAAGATATGCCAGATAATAGCAAACAAAAAGTATTAATAACAGGTGTAGCCGGTTTTATTGGTTTTCACTTGGCAAAATTATTGATAAATAACGATTATGATGTGGTGGGTATTGACAATATCAATGACTATTACGATCAAAATTTAAAATACACCCGACTTGATGTTTTAGGCATTGAAAAAGATAAAATTGTAGCTAATAAGGAAGTTGTTGGGAAAATTTTATTTCAAAAAACTGATTTACAAGATTTAAGTGAAATAAAGAAATTGTTTGAAAAACACCGTTTTGATTATGTTGTCAATTTAGCTGCACAAGCAGGTGTGCGTTATTCCTTAATTAACCCTCATTCTTACGTCGATAATAACATTACAGGTTTTCTCAATATACTGGAAGCGTGCAGAGCTTATCCGGTAAAACATTTGCTTTATGCATCATCTAGTTCAGTTTACGGATTGAGCGAAGAGATTCCTTTTAATGTATCTTCGCATACCGACCATCCGTTAGCGATGTATGCTGCCAGTAAAAAGGCAAACGAGATGATGGCACATTCCTATTCACATTTGTTTGGAATTCCTACCACCGGCTTGCGATTTTTCACGGTATATGGTCCTTACGGAAGACCGGATATGGCTTTGTACATTTTTACAAAAGCGATTGTTGAAGATAAGGAATTTGAAGTGTTTAACTATGGAAAAATGAGTCGCGATTTTACTTATGTAGATGATATTGTCGAAAGTTTACGTCGTCTGTTGGTTTTGCCACCTACAAAAGACAATCCAAAATTTGATGCAAAAAAACCAAACCCATCTATCAGTTCAGCACCTTATCAAGTTTTCAACATTGGAAATAATAGCCCGGTAGAATTGATGGATTATATAAAAGCAATTGAAACTGCTTTGGGTAAAAAAGGAAAAATCGTTTTTAAACCTATTCAACCCGGAGATGTTCCTGCCACTTATGCTGATGTTGAAAGTTTATACGAATATATTAACTTTAGACCTTCTACTCCTATAGAATATGGGATTCAAAAATTTGTGGATACTTATTTAGAATTAAACAAATAAATTACTTTACTAGTATTATTCTTGCTCTTCTGTTCATTGCTTTGGTTTTTTCTGAGCTATCTGTAGAAACGGGTTGAGCACTTCCAAGGCTTTTGGTTACTATTTTATTAGCACTAATGCCTTTATTTATCAAATATTGTCTAACGGCTTTTGCTCTGTTTTCAGATAGTTTTTTGTTGTAGTCAACATCTCCATCTTTTGCGGTATGTCCTTCAACTATTATACTTGCATTTGGGTTTTTTTCTAATATGTATATAATCATGTGAATTTTACTTCTTTCATCATCTAAAATTTTGTCACTGTCAGTTTCAAAATAAATATTTGTTGCTTTTAAAATAGATTTATTATCTTCAAAATTTGAAGTAGTATCATTAGATTCATTTTGTACTTTAGAAACTTCAGCGTTATTAGTTGAAGCTAATTCAGGTTTCTTAGGGCAACCTGCATTTGAAATTTCGCCAAAAACGTTTGGACATTTGTCATACATGTCAGGAACTTTATCTCCATCACTATCCGATACTTTTTCTGTTTTTAAATCGTTAGACAAACTTCTAATATTTTCTTGCTCTATTGGAGATTTAACTTCTATTGTTGTTTTATCCTCTATGGATTCATTAGTTTTTTGAACTTCTATTTCCTTGTCTTTTATGCTATTTTCAAATTTGGTATTTGTTTTTATTGTACTTTCTTCAACTTTTGCGACTAAGGCTACTTCGTTTGGTGTTATATTATCTTCTTTAACTGATTTTGGATCTTTCATAGTAAGACTCTTATCTTTTTCAGATGTTTTACTAATTGACAAATCATTTTTATCTTTATTTTTCTTTATTTCTTTTTGAGTTTTGGATTTCTTCGTTTCAACCTTTTTTGATGCAACTTTATTACTTTCTGCAAGATTGTTGTCATTTGATTTGATTTTATCAGTATTTATAGAAACTTTTTCATCATTGGTTGTTTTTTGATCTTGTTTAGTTAATAAATTTTGGTCTAAATTATTTTCAACAAAATCAGTTTTGATATTTCTATTAAATAAAACTATAAAACCAACATAATGATTTAGGTAATTAGAGCCTTCTAGTTCTACACTTTTATTGTAAGAACTCCCAATTTGAAATCCAAAATTCTTTTTAATCCAAAAGTTAGAACCAATCCCGGCAGTTAATTTTGGAGCTCCAAAATTATCAAATTTTGAATAGCCAATTCCTCCGGTTATAAAAGGGTTAAACCAAGTTGATTTTCCTTTTTCGCCCATTAAACTGTATTTTAAAGCAATGTCAAGTCCTAAAAAGAAATCGGTTTTTTGATTAACTGTAAGCGTTTGGATTGAAGTTATTTTTTCAAATTCATTAACTGTACCCGAAAATTTGAATGAAAAATTATTGTGAATTTTTTTCTCAATAGATAGTGTATTTGGGAAATTAAAGTTGTTAAAATTTGAATAATGATTCCCAATCAAATTATCATCTGATTTTGAAAAATTAGAATATCCAACACTTATCCTCCAAGTGTTTAAATTTTGAGCTTGTATTTTAAATCCTAAACTAAGAACGAATAATAAAATAAATACAGATATTTTTTTCATTTGATATCAAATATGATTAAACAATTGAATAGGAGGGGATTGTTAATTCATATTATTATTAATATGTGATTAATTTGCAAAGATAGTAATTTTTTTATTATAAAAAAATGTGTTTTTTTATAAGTGAATTCAACTAACCAATGTTGATTTCCTTTTTCCACAATTCCTACTTTCATTCCCAAT
>DYMN01000013.1 GCA_020740485.1 Polaribacter sp.
TAACTGAAAACACTACAGCGGAGGAGGCATTTCACACCTATGGAATTATTTGGACTAAAGACGCTATTCAGTTTTATTTAGACAGTCCTGAAAACATAACCAACACCTATAGTCCCAAAGAAAAAACAGTTGATAACTGGCCCCTTGACCGCCCTTATTATTTGATTTTGAACTTTGCCGTGGGCGGTGATTGGGGAGGAGCTAAGGGAGTTGATGATAGCGTATATCCCCAAAGTATGATAGTAGATTACGTTAGAGTATATCAATTAAAATAAAAATAAATTAAAGGGTTTAATGATGTCTTATACTAAAATATCCATAGTTTTGATTGCTTCGTTGGTTTTGTTATCAACTGCTTGTAATAAAACGCTAAAACAAGATGAAAATCAGGGAACAAAAGAAGCTGTACTTAATAAGCTAAAAATTTACACTACAAATGATAGTTTAAATTACAAAATCACAAATAACGGTACCGGAACATTTGAAGCGTTTAACCAACCGGTGGAAACCCAAACTTGTGTTTTTGTGTATCCCAACCAAGAACATCAAACTTTTATGGGAATTGGTGGAGCCATTACCGATGCAAGCGCCGAAGTTTTTGCTCAGCTCTCCCCTGAACAACAACAAGAGCTGTTAACTGCTTATTTTGATGTTGAAAAAGGCAATGCCTATACCATTATTCGCACCAATATGAACAGTTGTGATTTCAGCTCTGATAGTTATACTTATATCAAAGAAGGCGACAAAACGTTACAAACATTTGACATCGGGCATGATAAAAAATTTAAAATCCCGTTTATTAAAAAGGCAATCAAAAAAACAAATGGGAAAGCTCATTTCTATTTTAGCCCATGGAGTCCACCGGCTTTTATGAAGGACAATAAAGATATGCTGCACGGAGGAAAATTAAAACCGGAATATTATCAAACGTGGGCAGATTATTACGTGAAATTCATCCAAGCATATGAAAAAGAAGGTGTTTCTATTTGGGGACTTACCATTCAGAACGAACCCATGGCAAAGCAAATTTGGGAATCGTGTATTTATACTGCTGAAGCTGAACGAAATTTTTTGAAAAATTATTTAGGACCTACCTTGCATAAAAACAGTTTCCAAGACAAAAAAATCATTGTTTGGGATCACAACAGAGATTTGATAACCCAAAGAGCAGATGTAATATTAAACGATCCGGAAGCTTCAAAATACGTTTGGGGTGTAGGATTCCATTGGTATGAAGATTGGAGTGGGGGTCAACCCATGTTTGAAAATGTAGGCTTTGTAAACCAAAACTACCCTGATAAAAACTTAATTTTTACTGAAGGTTGTGCCGAGAGTTTTGATGCTAATCATTACTACAGTTGGTCCAATGCAAAACAATATGCCACTTCGATGATTCACGATTTTAACAACGGAACAGTAGCTTGGACCGATTGGAATATCTTATTGGATCAGCAAGGGGGACCTAACCACGTGAAAAATTTCTGTTTTGCCCCTGTTCACGCGGATTTGAAAACCAAAGAACTTATATTTACTCCGGCTTATTATGCTATCGGTCATTTTTCAAAATTTATCCAACCCGGAGCCAAAAGAATAACAACCTCGGTTAGCAGGAGTAGTTTATTGAGTACCTCTTTTAAAAATCCCGATAATACCATAGTTACTATTGTGCTAAACAATAGTGAAGAACCAGTAAAATACTTTTTAACCATTAATGCAATGGCAAGTGAAATCGTAATAGCACCTAATGCTATTCAAACTTTAGTTTATTAGTTTTCATTTTTAATTATTCATACTAAAACCGTCAAATTGTAAACCGACAATTTGATTAATCGAGAGAAAACCACATCTTAATTATGGGATGTGGTTTTTAGTTTGTCTATAAATCCGCAACTATGTTAAAATAACATCATCCAAAAGAACCCTTTTCTCTTTGGCAATGTAAAACAGAATCATTTTTTTTAAAATCAAGTGAATTCAAAGAAAATTCTTTGATTTCTTTTTAATTAATCCATAGGATTTGTATTCCTTTTTTTGATGAATTTTGATTGGTTAAAGAAAAAAAGCACCGATTACCATAAGTATCGATGCTTTGAATATTATTTTGTAATTGAATAACATTTAAGAAGCCGCTTTTAATTTATGCAAAGTAGTTTTAGACAATTTATGCATTGCGTACTCTTTAGTAATTACTAATTTATTGTCCTCTTCACTCGGCATATCAAACATAGAATCTGTAAGTATGGCTTCGCAAAGTGAACGTAATCCTCTGGCACCTAATTTATATTCCAATGCTTTGTCCACTATAAAATCCAAAGTTTCTTCTTCAAAAACCAATTCAATTTTATCAATAGCAAAAAGTTTTTGGTATTGTTTTACTAAAGCATTTTTCGGTTCGGTCAGAATAGAACGCAGTGTTTCTCGGTCTAATGGATTCATATAGCTCAACACCGGTAAACGACCTATGATTTCAGGAATTAATCCGAATTCTTTTAAATCGTGTGGGGTGATGTATTGTAATAAATTTTCTTTATCTATTTGGTCTTCATTTTTGGAAGCATTATAGCCTACCGCTTGCATATTGAGACGTCTGCCAATGATACGGTCAATACCTGAAAAAGCACCGCCGGCTATAAAAAGGATGTTTGTTGTATCTATTTCAACAAAGCTTTGTTCAGGATGTTTTCTTCCCCCTTTAGGCGGTACATTTACTTTACTTCCTTCCAATAACTTTAATAAAGCTTGTTGCACGCCTTCTCCACTCACATCACGCGTAATAGAAGGATTATCACCTTTACGTGCTATTTTGTCTATTTCATCAATAAAAACGATTCCCATTTGGGCTTTTTCTACGTTATAATCAGCCGCCTGCAACAATCTGGTTAATATGGTTTCCACATCTTCGCCCACATAGCCGGCTTGGGTTAAAACGGTTGCATCTACAATTGCAAACGGCACACTGAGCATTTTAGCAATACTTCGTGCTATTAACGTTTTTCCGGTGCCGGTTTCTCCTGCTAAAATGATATTACTTTTTTCAATTTCTACTTCATTGGCGTCAGCTCCTTCTTGAGCTATTCGCTTATAATGGTTATAAACAGCTACGGACATTGCTTTTTTTGTAAAATCTTGCCCTATAACATATTGATCTAAAAAAGCTTTGATTTCTCTTGGTTTTTTTATTTCAAATTTAGACTGTTTTTTATTGGTTTTTGTGGATTTCCCAGCTGATTCTTCTAATACTATTTGATAGGCTTGTTCTATACATAAATTACATATATGCGCATCCATACCGGCAATCATGATGTCGGTTTCAGACTTATTTCTTCCACAAAACGAGCAATATACATTGTCTTTTTTTGCCATATTACTTTGGTATAACAATTATGTTAATCAATCTTTAAATACTTCTTTTAAACTTACTTGCATATCGGGAAATAATCTTCCTGCGATGATGTCAGCTCCTTCTTTCGCATCAAACAATCCGTGCAATTGATAAACTCCATTTTCTAAACAATAGATTTCAATGGTTTTCAAATCGGGATTGGCTATCCAATATTCTTTGACTTCATTTTCTTCGTAGAGATTGAATTTTTCATTGTAATCTCTTTTGGCGGTGCTTTCCGATAAAACTTCTACTATCAAATCCGGTGATCCTATACAACCGTAATCGTCTAATTTTGATCGGTCACAAATGATGCAGATGTCGGGTTGGACAACTGTAATGTTTCTATTTTGCTTAGTTAATCTAACATCGAAAGGAGATTCGTAAACATTACATGAATTTAAATTTAATGATAAATAAAATTGATGTGCCAACTTAAAATTAATCTGTTGGTGCATTCTTTTAGGCGCAGGACTCATTTTGTACAACCATCCTTTGATGAGCTCTACTCGCTCTTCAAATCGCCATTGAAGGTAGTCAGCATACGTGTATTGTTTGCTGAAATCCAATTGTGAGAGGTCGGTGATGGTTTTCATCTTTATAATTACGATTTACGTTCCGATAGCTATCGGAATACGAAACATTTTAGCGTTCAACGATCGAATATGAGTTAATTAAGATGTACGGAATGAATTTTAAATATTCTTCCAATCAATAAATTGGTCGGATGATGATTTAAATTACTTAGTTAAAATCTCATCGATCATACCATAAGCTTTGGCTTCTTCGGCACGCATCCAATAGTCGCGGTCGGAATCGGCATACACTTTATCATACGGTTGCCCTGAATGATGCGAAATTATTTCGTATAATTCTTTTTTTAATTTTCCAATTTCTCGTGCTGTAATTTCGATATCACTGGCTTGACCTTCTGCTCCGCCTAAGGGTTGGTGAATCATAATGCGTGAATGGGGTAGTGCAGAGCGTTTGCCTTTAGTTCCCGCTACCATGAGCACTGCTCCCATAGAAGCAGCCATTCCGGTACAGATAGTCGCTACATCGGGTTTGATAAATTGCATCGTATCATAAATTCCCAATCCGGCATAGACACCTCCACCCGGTGTGTTCATATAAATTGAAATATCTTTTGATGAATCTAAACTTGATAAAAACAACAATTGCGCTTGTACAATATTTGCCACTTGATCATTGATAGCCGTTCCTAAAAAGATAATTCTATCCATCATTAAACGCGAAAAAACATCCATTTGCGCTACATTTAACTGGCGTTCTTCTATAATATAAGGGGTCATACTGCTCACGATGTTGTCATAGTGCATATTGCTAATTCCGTGATGTTTAGTGGCGTATTGCCTGAATTCTTTACCGTAGTCCATATATTTGTAATTGGTTTCTAAGTTATTATTGAACTGACAAAGTTATTTATTTTTTTTATAGATAAAACAAAAAGGGTTGAAATTGCAATAAAATTGCCTTTCAACCCTCCTATATAAAAAAATTATTCCTTATTTTTTATGTGTGAAAATAGATTTTCCGTCTTTTTTCAAATCTACCTGACCTTGCCATTCGGTAAATACAAAATGTTCGTTGCTGTATTGTACTCCTGATGCTGTGGTGTCTTGTTTCATTTCGATAGTTTCATTTTCATAGGTAAAAGTGGCTGTGCTCTGGGTGTTATTGAATAACATTTTAAGCATTTTTCCTTCTTTGTTGGTCAATGAATCAATTACGATTTCGTCGACTTTGGGTGCAGGTGGTGTTACCACTTCTAATGAATCAACTACTGGTGTTACCGCTTCACCTTCTTTTGGGTTTTTACAAGCAAATAATCCTAAGGTAGCAATTCCAAAAACAAATAATGTGTTTTTTTTCATTTTGGGTTTAAAAAAATTAAAGTTAATACGGGTCGATAATTATCAAATCAAATGCCAAACTCATTTTTGCACTTCTTTTTGCAGTAATTCTTTTGGCAACAAATCTTTAATCAATTGATTTTCGGTTTGATCTTCAATCTTCCAACCTAATATTTTTGCTACACTCCACAGTTGATTTAACTCTTCTAACAATCTTTTTTTGGCAATTTCCTTTGATTTGGAAACTTCCAAGCTCTTCATCAACTTTTCGGTACTTGATTTTTGAACGGCATTTAATTCTTCTTTGGTAAAAGAATTAAACATACTTTGCTGAAAATCGTAGTATTTATAACTTGGCACTATGGTCAATTCTTCCTTAGGAATGCTTTTGATAACGATTTTTTTATGAATTGAATCCAATTCAATTTTCATTTTTTTTAAATCATAGCTCACTAAAACCTTGGCACTTACAATTAAGATTACTTTTTTATCAAAATTTAAAGTTTCAAAAAGGTATTTATTAGAGTCAGCATATTGGTAAAATTGAGTAAAACTTTCTTCAGCCACTACTAATTTGCTTACATTTTTTATCCCGTTTTGGATCAACTCTACTTGTTCGGAGCTGTAGTCTTTTTTGGTCTTTTGCAAAATTATGATTCCAACCAAAAGTCCTATGACGAAAATTAAGATGTAAGTGGCAATTTTGGTCATTTATTCTAAGTTTTCTGTTGCTGCTTTAGGGAGAATCGTTTTATTGAAAAGTAAGAGAATAGCTACACCAACCGTAATAGCACTATCCGCTACATTAAAAATAGCATTGAAAAATGTAAAATTATCTCCTCCAAAAAAAGGCAATCCTTCCGGTAATTTTCCACGCCACAAGGGAAAATAAAACATATCTACTACTTTGCCGTGGAACAATGTTCCATAGGGTTTATCCGTAAAAAGGGTTGCTACCGAATGCATCGGGTCATCAAAAATAATTCCATAAAAAACAGAATCGATAATATTGCCCATAGCGCCTGCGAATATTAAAGAAATCGAAAAGATGAGGATTTGACTTCGTTTTTCCTTAACAGATAACCAAAGCCAATAAAATATACCGACTACGGCAAATAATCGGAAAACAGTAAGTAACAATTTTCCCGTTCTGCCTCCTATTTCTGTACCCCAAGCCATTCCGTTATTTTGTACAAAATAAACTTGAAACCAATTCCAACCATTGACTAAATAAGATTCGTACAACACAAAATGCGTTTTGATGTAAATTTTTGAAATTTGGTCTATCAGTAAGACTACAAAAATGATAATTAAGGCTTTTTTCACTGAGTATAAAAGTTTGTGCGAAAGTATGGTTTTTTAATCATTTAGCAAAAGCACTTTATTTCCTATTTTGCACAATTCATTTTTGTAAAATTGCTTTAGCTTTTTCAATGGCAATACTGACGTTATCTGCACAAAATTCATTCCCAACCATATTAACAACTCCGGCTCTTTCCAAATCTTCACGAACTTTTGAATTCATTCCTGAGATCAAGACTTTCACTCCTTGATGTTGAAATTTTTTAATTACTTCTTTGAGACGCTGAATTCCGGTACTATCTACAAATGGTAAGTGCCTTGTTCTGATGATTAATATTTTTGGATATTCGTTTAATTGGTTTATTGTCTCTTCAAACAATTGGGAAGCTCCAAAGAATAAAGGGCCTTCTATTTCATAAATATTGACCTCCTTTGGAATTTCTTTGAGTTCTTCATCAAATAATATTTCAGGCGTATTTGAATTAGGCAACGTATTTTGTTTTATTTGCACAGCATCGCTCATTCTTTTCATCAAAATAAAGCTGGAAAGCACAATACCAATCTCAATGGCAATTACTAAATCAAATACCACCGTTAGAAAAAACGTAACCAATAGAACTGTAATATCTCCTTTTTTTCCGGTAAGCACCAAAGATTTAAATTGACGCCATTCGCTCATATGGTAAGAAACCACCACTAATATTCCGGCTAAAGTTGCCATAGGAATTAACTTGGCGTAAGGAGCAAAAACCAACATAATCAACAGTAAAACGAATGCATGTGTTATGCCGGCAATTGGGGTGCGACCTCCGTTTTTAACATTGGTGGCTGTTCTTGCAATAGCACCGGTTGCGGGTATTCCGGCAAAAAGAGAAGATATAATATTGGCACTTCCTTGTGCTATTAATTCTGCATTAGGTCGGTGTTTACTACCAATCATTCCATCAGCTACCACAGCAGAAAGCAAAGATTCAATAGCGCCCAACAAAGCTATGGCAAAGGCGGGTTGAATCAATTCTTGAACTATTTGCAAATTGACATTGGGAACGTGCGGTAACGTGAACGTATTGGGAATATCACCAAACTTACTTTCTATGGTTTCAACCGGTAAATTGAAATATTTAACCACGAGTATAGAAAGAACAATAGCAACGATGGAACCCGGTATTTTAGTCGTAATTTTATGAAATTTCAATGAAATAACTACGGTAACCAATGCTATACCTATGGCGTAATAATTAATTCCTGAAAAATTTGAAAAGTAAACTTTCCATTTACCAATGAAATCAGCCGGCAATTGTTCTACTTGTAGTCCGAAGAAATCCTTGACTTGAGATGAGAAAATAATCAATGCTATACCGGAAGTAAACCCAACAATAAGCGGATAGGGAATGTATTTCAATAAGTTGCCTAATTTTGCCAAACCCATCCCGATGATTATAAAACCCGCCATAAAAGTAGCGATAATCAACCCGTCTACGCCGTGTTTTTGCACGATGGCGTAAACGATGACTATAAAGGCACCGGTAGGTCCCCCAATTTGAACCCGACTTCCACCAAAAGCAGAAATAATAAAACCGGCAACTATCGCAGTAATCAGCCCTTTATCAGGAGAAACGCCGGATGCAATGGCAAAAGCAATGGCAAGCGGAAGCGCTACAATACCAACAATAACCCCGGACATTACATCTGTAAGCGCTTGTTTTTTGGTAATTAAACCGTTTTTGTATAATGTATAAAGTTTAGGATATAGATATGAGTACATGTTGTGTGAGCGTCTGGCAAAAAAGTAAAATTAAAAGGTTTTAAATAAGATTGTTTTTAAAAATACGTGATATTTCTTTTTTCAACACTCGTCCAATCTCCTTTGATGTAAATTTTCTTTTCAATCCAATTTCCTTTACTGTCGAATTGATATTCATATTGTTCAAAATAGGAAATTTCACCGGTTTCATCTATTTTAATCAAAGCTGTTTTCAAGCCTTTTTCATTGTATTCATAAAATATATCGCTGAATACTATATTTTTATCATTGAGCTCTGTTTTTTCTAATAACCATCCATTTTCGTTATATAAATATTTTTCCGTATTAATTCCCGTATGCGATGCTCTGCGTAATTCAGAAATATTATCGTTAAAATAGGAATAGTCCTCTGTGACAGTATAATCTATAGATGGGAAAAATTGGATTTTTTTAATTAATTGTTTCTGATCATTATACTCAAATGTAGATTCATACTCTACTCCTTTGTTCGTTACGGATTTGATTTCTTTAATTAATTGATTTTTTAAATTATATTGAAAAGTCATTACTTTATCTTTTCTGCCTTCTCGGTTGTAAATTGCTACTTCTTTAACAAATTCGGTAGGCAAATAAGCTATTACTTCTTTATTGTCCATTAATTCGTCGTTACCTAAAAACAATACTTCGTATAATTTTCCTTTGGTGTCAAATTTGTTCAGTATATTATAATTATAAACTTTTGCAGGAACTCCTTCCACAACAGTAAATGTTTTGGTTTCTAAAGTTTTAATATCCCCTAACAATTTTTCTTGTTGCAACTCTCTTTGCCCCCAAACGTGCAGAGAAAATAACATCAGTAATAAAAAATATTTTTTCATAAAATGGCCTTTTGCTTGTGCAAAGCAACATATATCTTTACATTTTTCCAAATATCGGGTGTAAAAATTTCGTTTTCAAATATAATGCTTAACATAACGGTAATATTTCGATAAAATATAGTTTATACTTTCGTAACATTAAAAACTAATGCAAAACCAAATATTAATTCAATGAATCTCAATAGTATTTTTCAATATTTCACCCCAAAAGACAACGTGTTTTTTCCATTATTCGAACAATCTTCACAATATTTGATAGGTTTAGCAGAAACCTTACATGAATTGGTTATTGCTCCCAAAGATGAAAGAGAAGAATTATTTAAAAAAGTGGAAGAATTTGAAGTAAGAATTGAAAATATATCACAAAAAACCAGATTGGAATTGAGTAAAAACTTTATTACTCCATTCGACCGTGAAGATATTTATGCTTTGATAAAATCACTTGAAAATGTGTCAGATTACATGCACGGGGCAGCTGGATTGATGCGAGTTTATCATGTTGAAAAAAAACTAAATCCATCCGAAAACTAACAGAAGTAAACATGGATGCCGTTCTCAATATTGGTATTGCAATTAAAGAATTGAAAACGATGAAAAACCATGAAGCTATCGCAGAAGCATGTAAAAAAATAAATAAATTAGAAAGAAAATCTGATGATATTTACAATAAAAATATAGAGGAATTATTTGAAAGTGAACAAGATGTAAAAAACATCATCAAATATTAAGATGTTCTTTCATCATTAGAAACAGCAACAGATATGTGCAAAAGAGTTGCCAACGTATTGGAGTCAATTTCTGTTAAACATTCCTAAGAAAAATTGTTATGACCTTATTAATAATAATCATTGTTTTAGCATTGATTTTTGACTATATCAATGGGTTTCATGATGCAGCCAATTCTATTGCTACCATTGTTGCCACCAAAGTTTTATCACCGTTTCAAGCCGTACTTTGGGCGGCTTTTTTCAATTTTTTAGCCTTTTGGGTCTTTGGATTTGGAGTAGCAGATACTGTTGCAAAAACCGCTAAAACATCCGAAATCAATCTCGAAGTCATTTTGGCAGGCATAATTGCTGCCATAATTTGGAATTTAATAACATGGTGGAAAGGAATTCCTTCGTCTTCTTCACATACTTTGATTGGTGGATTTGCGGGAGCAGCCATTGCTCATGCAGGTTTTGATGTTGTAAATTGGTTTAAACCACACGCTGGAGGTATTCCAACTGGGGTATTAATTGTGATTGCTTTTATAGTTTTTGCACCATTAATCGGAATGATTATTTCCTATTTCATTTCTATATGGTTAATGTATTCTTCTAAAAAAAGTATTTATCCAAAAGTATTTACCATCATTTTAATGATTGTTTTTACAATATTTTTAACGAATGTATTAGTAGGATATGAAGACATAAAAAAACCACGATTTGAAAATCATTTTCTAAGTTTTATAACTGAACCAGCAAATATTAAATGGTTTTTGGTAGCAATAATCTTTTATAGTTTAGCCATTTTTAATTTGTTTTTCAGTTCATTCACTACTGCTAAATCAGAGAAAATTCTCAAAAAAATGCAGTTGCTTTCTTCTGCATCTTTCAGTTTAGGTCACGGTGGTAACGATTCACAAAAAGTTATGGGAATTATTGCTGCTGCTGTCGCTGTATATTTAAAATCGAATCCAAATATTGATATGTCAAGTGGATGGTTAGATTTGAATGTGGTTCTTCCCCATGAAGCTAATGGTGTAAAAGTAGATGGCTCAATACCAAGTTGGATACCAATTGCTTGTTATAGTGTGATTGCTTTAGGGACATTGAGTGGTGGTTGGAGAATTATAAAAACAATGGGTTCAAAAATCACAAAAGTAAACGCTTTTGAAGGTGTTGTGGCTGAATCTGCAGGTGCTTTGACTCTATTTATGACTGAGCATTTCAAGGTTCCGGTTTCAACTACTCATACCATAACCGGTTCAATCATAGGAGTTGGTGTAAGCAAAAGAGTTTCTGCTGTTCGTTGGGGGATTACGGTCAATTTGCTTTGGGCTTGGGTTTTAACTATTCCCGTTTCTGCTCTACTTGCCGCCTTGATTTATGGTATTATTCAGTTGTTTTAATTGTAAGATAAGTTCAAATTATAAAACCCGAAAATTTTCTAAATTATCGGGTTTTTTTATGAATCGAAACCAAATTTATTGAAATGTGTATTTCTCCTTAATGCGCTTCCAACCAATTCAATCCCACTCCCATTTCCACTTCCAATGGTACAACGAGTTGCACAGCACTTTCCATTATAGTTTTAATGAGTGGATGCAAAAATTCTAATCCCGCTTCGTCAATAAGATTTCTATTATATGACAGGTCTAACGGATTTGCAGAATGTTGTTTTGAAAACGCTAATCTATGTTTTTTTTATGTTTAAAGCAGTGCGTTAGATGATGCGGGAGAAAAAGGATATTAGGGTTATCATTTAATTTTCAAAACCCGGTTTAAGTTTTTATAATACCCAAAATAGCGGTTGCCCAAATCTCCTCATCGTTTAAACTCGGTACTAACGTGAGTTTTTCTCCCCCTTTTTCAATGAAGAGTTCTTTGTACTCATATCCTAATTCTATGGTGGTTTCTAAGCAGTCTGCTGTAAAAGACGGAGCCACCATCAGAATAGATTTGATGCCCGCTTCGGCTTTTTTCTCTATCAGTCGGTCCGTAAAGGGGGTCATCCAGTTTTTAGACAAGCGCGATTGAAATCCTACAGCGTATTTTTCTTTGGGTATTTGGAGTTTTTGAGCTAAAAGTCGCGTGGTTTCGTAGCAGGTAGCTTTGTAGCACAAAGCACCGTGCGTTGGCATTTCTAACTCACAAGTACAAGTTTCAGAGGAAACCGAAGGGTGAATTTTATCTAAATGACGATTGGGAAGTCCGTGATAGGAAAAAATGACTTCATCATAAGCCGTCCAATCGTTTTTGTTGATTTGTGCGGCAAAAGCATCAATAAAAGCAGGATGGTTGTAATATTGATGTATGAATTTAAAAGATGGCAAACGCTCCCAATTTTTGGTTTGCTGCGCAATGAGTTCATAAACAGAACCGGTAGTAGATGAGGCATATTGCGGAAAAAGCGGAAAAAATACTACTTCTTGATAATTTTTGGTTTGAATTTCACGTAGCACTTTATCCAAAGCCGGTTTTCCGTAGCGCATAGCGGCATACACATCGTAAGTATCAGTGGTTTTTGCTTGGAGTTTTTGGACGAGACTTTCTAAATGAAATAACAGCGGAGAACCTTTTTCTGTCCATAACCGTTGATAGAGTTTGGTAGAATTACCGGCACGCAAGGGAATGATAATCAGGTTGACTAATATTTTTCTTAAAATCCACGGAATATCTATGACTCTTTTGTCATTCAAAAACTGGGTGAGATAAGCATACACGGCTTTTTTCTGCGGTGCATCGGGCGTACCCAGATTGATGATGACGAGGGCTTTTGTGTTATTCATTATTGTTAGCGATTACAGTTTTTGCCAAATCAGTTCCTTGTTTGATACGGTCTGCCATTCCTATTCCGTTGCGAATATTACCGGCGAGATACAATCCTTGGTAGGTTTTTTCTATCTCATCAATGGCATTAAACCTTTCGCCGGAACTCAATTCATATTGCGGAATGGCTTCTTTATATCTGAAAATGCGTAATAAATCGGGCTTTTGATCGGAATTTAACAAATTATGCAAGTGTTCCGTTACTGTTTTTTCAATGGCTGCATCGGTTTGGTCATACCATTGCGGTTGTTTGATGCCACCCATAAAAACAGACAGCAGCGCACCGCCTTCCGGTGCTCTTCCTTTAAAAATAGCTGAAGGGAACAAAATTCCCAAAATAGCTTGATTTTCTTTGCTTGGAATCAAACCACCAAAAGCTGCCAATGGCATTCCTTGCCATTGTTTAAATCCAACGGCCACTTGCACGATTTTAGCATAGCGCAAGGCTTTCATTTTCTCTAACGCGCTTGATGTAATAAAAGGGAAAATACTTTCTACAGCATCTACCGATACGGTAGAGATGACAAAGTCCGCCTTTTCCGTTTGAGATGCTTCACTTTCATTTTGATAAACAACCGAAAAACCTTTTTCCAAAGGTTGAATTTTGAGGTGAGATACGCCGGTTATAATATTTTCTTGACCTATTTTAGAAGCAAGCGTATCAGTCAATTTTTGCAAACCGCCATTGAAAGAAAATACGTCTTTGGTCACCTTTTTTTCCCATTCACTTTTGGGAAGTTTTGCTTTTTGGATGGCTCCTTTGATAAAACTACCGTAATCTTGCTCTAATTGATACAGTTTGGGTAATGCATATTTGGGAATGAGCATTTCGGGATTGCCGGCGTAAATACCGGAGATAAATGGGTCGATGGCATAATCTAAAAAACTGTTCCCTAATCTTCTTCTCACCAAATCAGCCAAAGTTTCTTCGGGATTAGTTCCTTTGGGTCTAAAGGGTTCGCCCAGAATGCGAAACTTGTCTTTCCAAGTAAAAAGCGGCGTGCGGACAGCATTCCAAAGTCCGTCGGGTAGTGGTTCCCATTTTTTATTTTTGAGGATTAACCTTTTTTTGGCTGCCGGATTGGCTACTGCCAATTGAAGTTCTTCCGCTAAATCATCAATTAGTTTAACGGTTTCCACATTGCTGATAACGCCGGTGTTAGGTCCTTTTTCGTATACAAAACCATTTTCTTCGACGGTTTTTATAACACCGCCTGTTTCATTGGATTGTTCTAAAATGCTAACGTCATACCCTTCTTTTTTTAAATAATAGGCAGTGGTCAGTCCCGTCAATCCGGCACCGATGATGACAACTTTAGATTTCATATTATATAGATTTTGAGTAGGTACCTTGGGTAGCTTTATATTGTGGATCTAAGGCAGCAGCGATGTTGCGAATGACAAAACCACCGGTTTCATAAACCGTCAAGATGTTATTTGAGAAGTCTATCAATTCATCTTCAAGGAAAGGTTGCAATTTTTCGGGATTAAAATCCAATTCATTTTTAAACGCTTCTACCGATAAGCCAAAACGCTGTGCTAATGAGTTAAAATCGAGATAGTTATTGCACATCACATTGGTAACACACTCTCGAATTATTTTTTCGGTTGTATTGAGTTCGTAGCCTTTTTCAATAGGGAACAGTCCTTTGTTGATATAGTTTATATAAGTATCGGTATCGTGAAAATTTTGCAGATAAGCATTGTCCAATTGGCTGATAGCGGAAACCCCAAAAGCGTAAACTTGTCCGGTCGTTTTGCGGGTGCAATAGCCTTGGAAATTGCGATGCAACGTTTTGGTTTGATAAGCATTATTGAGTTCGTCTTTAGGCAGGACATAATGGTCTAAACCAATAGGAATATAACCAGCAGCTAAAAGGAGTTGGCGAGAAGACAAGAACATTTGAAGTTTAGAATCAGAGTCCGGAAGCCCTTTTTTCTCTAATATTTGTTGGTGTTTTTTTACCCAAGGCACGTGTGCGTAGGAAAAGGTAACCAATCGTTCGGGTTGGATGGCAATGGCTTTTTTAATGCTTTCGTTGAAGCTCTCTACCGTTTGACCCGGCAGTCCGTAGATAAAGTCCAGATTGATGGAAATGTCGCTTTTTTTAGAGCGAAAATAATCGACTAATTCACTTAAATCCAAAAAAGAAGGGTCGCGGTTGATGGTTTTTAAAATTTCAGTATCGAAATCTTGTACCCCGATGCTAATGCGATTAAAACCGGCATCGATTAGTTCATCTACATACGGTTTATCTAAATGCGCCGGATTGCACTCTATGGCTATTTCCGGTTGGGCTGTAAACTGAAAGTTATCGTAAAAAATTTCATTGATTTCCTTGAGATAATGCGCCGCAATAGCATTGGGCGTCCCACCGCCGTAGTGAATTTGCGCTACCTTACGCGATTTGTCAATGTGAGCAATGACGGTATTGATTTCTTTTTTTAAAGCAATCAAGTATTCTTCTACAATTGATTTCTTAGTGGGTTTATAGGCATTGCAACCACAAAAATGACATATTTTGTGACAAAAAGGAATGTGAATATAAAATGAAATCAAGTCTGTTTCAGTAGTATTAGACTCCTGAATGAGCTGCAAAGGTTTTGAGGATTCAAAATTACTGTGAAAAAACAATGCAGGCGGATAGCTGGTGTAGCGTGGCACCGGCACGTTGTATTTTTCGATAAATTTGGCGTCTATATTCAACTTTTAGTTTTTAGAATTGGAAAATTAAAATAGAGAATGACAAAAGTAAGTATAACCAATAAAATTTCAATTTTAAAAAGCCCTTCATATCCATAGGCTTGAGCTAATTTTCCGCTTACTACCGCTAAAATCAAACTACTTAATTGGGTAACCACAATCTGAATGGTAAAATCGGTGCCTTCACTGTTTTCCCTTGCTTTGTTCATAGACATCGTGTAGATGGGAACCGTAGCCAATCCATAACTTCCCCAAAGTAGGGCTATCCCTATGTATATTGACACTATGGAAGGCGTGTTTTGAGACATCCAAAAGAAGTAAATCGCAGTAATTAAAAGGAGGAATAAAATAAGATAAAGCGCCGTATTGATTTTTATTTTTTTGATGAGAAAGCCGGACAGTAAAGAAGCAACTACAGCGATGGAAGTACCGAAAATTCCGGAAATGAGACCAATCTCTTTTACGTTGTATCCCAAATCAACCATATAGGGTTTTAGCATGGCTAAAATTCCAATAATACCGGAGTAATAAAAAACTAAAAGGAGTAAGTATTTTAAATTTTCAATTCCCTTAAAAAGTTGAAAAGCATCGGTGATTTTTATTCTTTTGACTGCATCAGTGGGTTTTTGAATGGGAGATTTGTACCACTGTAGCGGGAAAATGGCAAAAATGACAAATCCGGCTAAAAAGAACAATAAGACACGCCAACCGAAATAATTGTAAATCAAAAGTAAAACACCCGTACCGACCAAACTCCCCATAAAACTTCCGGCGGATTGCATACTGTTGCCCAAACTTTTTTCTTCGGGAGAGAGAACTTTGATGGCGAATTTATCTGTGGCGATATCTTGAGTGGCGGAGGCGATAAAAGCGATGATAATCAAAACCACTATGGTTTTAAAGTCGGTTTGCAAATCCAGAAAAGCAATCCCCAAAATAATCAAGGCGTAAAAGAGCTCGGAACCTATAATCCAATTTCTAACTTTCTTATCGCTTTGCGTGGCATTATCCACCATAGGAGCCCATAGAAATTTAAAAATCCAAGGGAGTTTTACGAGTTGTAGTAAGCCAATGGCAGTGAGTGAATACTGCTCTTGACGCATAATTACCGGCACCACCGTAGAAAAAAAACTCATTGGGATGGATTGGGCGATGTACAAGCTAAAAAGCGTTGGAAATTTCTGCCACTGTGTGTTTTTCATTCTTATAGCTCGTATGAAATATCTATACCAAAAGTTCTAGGTTTACCTTGTTGGGCATAAGTATTGAGATTAGTTATTTCAAAGGAGAACACGTTGTAAGCCGTATTCAATAAGTTTTTTCCCCACACACCGGCGTTCCATTTTCCTTTTGAAAAAGACAGTTTTGAATGGAGTAAATAATAAGGGTTTTGCACATATTCATTTTTTAAATCCCAATATTGTTTTCCTATTCTATTAGCGCTCAAAGAGAGTTGAAAGCGGTTGTTATTGAATGAAATTGATTTGGAAATCTCGGTATACAGCATACTTTTGGGCACGTAAGGAGTGGTATTGTTGTTGTAATTGACCTTAGTATCGACCACATACTCTAAAATTTGAGCGTGGGTCGTTCCATAACTGAAATTTCCTTGCCAACCTTGAACATCTTTCATTTGAAAGGCTATTTCCAGACCATAATTCAATGAAGTACCGGCATTCGTGAGATAAGAACCCCTACCACTGGGTACGGTCTGATAAATTTGTTGATTTTTCAGGTAAGTAAGAAAAAAGGAAGTGTCGAACGAAAATCTATTTTCACCAAAAGTTTGTTTGGTTCCCATTTCATAATTATCACTCATTTCATTTTTAAACAGTAAATCTTCGGGTCTTTCAAAAGTGGTGTTGAACCCGCCCGGTTTGTAGCCGGTGGTATAAGAAAGGTAAACAGCTGAGGCACCCAAATCGATATTTAAAGCTAATTTGGGCAACAATACGTGATCTTTTAATTTGTGGTACACCGTGTCAACAGCAGGCAACTGAACCTTGTTCTTGATGCCATTGTAAAGATAATGCAACTGAGAGGTTTCGTAGTCATAGCGTAAGCCGCCTGTAAGCGAAATGCGCTCGTTAAAATGATAAGTAGATTGATGAAAAAGAGCGGCTCCCGTTGAATTTTTATCATACGTTTTTTCGTACCAAAGTTTTTGGGGATAAATTTCAGCATCTACCACATTATCAAATCCTTGATGAAAGCCGAATGCTCCAATCAACCAAGTGTATTTTTTTGCATTGTTAGATTGTGCAATCATTTCATTGGAAAAGGTCTTTTGGTCTTGAAACTGTTTTATGAAATACAAATCAGACGGGACAAAATCTTGGTCAATCAGTTGGGCATCTTTTAAGTATTGAAAAGAAGCGGTATTGGTAAACTTCCAATTTTCTCTGGCATAATCTAAATGTAAAGCATCCGAAAACAAATTTCGGTTATAGGAGCTGTAACGGTTGTAATCAATAGGGCTCGAAGTTTGAGTTTCAAAATCATACACAGCATAAGGATAGCCACCCTGTTTGCTGTTTTCGTAGGAAGCGATGTTTTCGATTTGTAAGGGTTGATTAGGAGTAAATACAACTCGATTTCTCAGTCCGTATGCGTCTAAATTATCCACAAAACCTTGGGTGAAATTATTTTTGTAAAATCCATCGTTGTGGGTGTAATTACCGGTAATAGAGGTAGCCCATTGGTCAGTAAGTTTGGCGTAATGTCCTGCGTTAATTTGATATACTCCAAAATTACCTGCGGTAGCTTTTATTTTAGTCCCTTGGTAATTCTGAGGTGAAAGTGTAAGAATATTGATCAATCCTCCCATAGAGTTTTTACCGTATAAAGTTCCTTGAGGACCTCTCAATATTTCGATTTTTTTCAAATCAAAAAAGTCAAATTGGAAGGAAGATTTTTCAAAATAGGGAACATAATCTACATATAAACCTACGGAAGGCGCATTAATGCGCGAACCTATTCCTCTGATATAAATAGGAGTCGTGAGTTTAGAACCATATTCCGGCATATAAAAATTGGGCGTTAATCCGGAAAGATCGCTCATTTTTTCCACATTGTTATTTTCTAACTCCTCAAAAGTAAGGACTGAAACAGCAATGGGAGTTTCTTTTAATTTTAAATTGTTTTTGGTAGCGTTGACTGTTACTTCGTCTAAAATAATTGGATTATTGATTGAATCTTTGCTTTCCTGTCCGAAACTATTAACAAAAACGACGAAGACAATGAAAAACACCTGAACTTTGTTTGCCATTAAAATAGTGTATATATATTTAGTAATATACATCGGCAAAAATAAGAGTAATCATTGTAAAATAATACCGCTTAAAAAATGTTTATAACGATAAAAGTTATTGAGTTAAATCAATGTTTATATAGCATTAAAGAAAAATTAGAAAAAATATAACGTTTTAAAAAAGGTTGGGAATGGAAATAGAAACATTTAAAAGCTAACCAAAAAAGTAAAAAGCATTCTCAATATGTTCTATTTTTTGGTATTTTGAGTTGTGCACAACGGCAATAATATCAAAACGCACTTCCACATTTAATCGGTTTGAGACCACGTATTCATTGGCTGCCATCACTAAAAGTTTGATTTTCTTTTTAGAAACAAATTCTTCGGGATTGCCAATAAACGTATTATTTCGGGTTTTAACTTCAACGATGACCAGGATTTCAGGATCTTTTTGGGCTATAATATCTATTTCGGCTTTTTGATAGGTCCAGTTTTTTGCTAAAATGGTGTAACCTTTTTGTTCGAGATATTCTCGAGCCAATTTTTCGCCTAACTCGCCTAATTCGTTGTGTTCTGCCATTTGGAAGTTGGAAGTTTGAAGTTGGAAGTTTGAAGTTTGAAGTTTGAAGTTTGATTCCGATAGCTATCGGAATGGAAGTTGGAAAGATGAAATTTTTTATTTAAAAGTGATTTTTGAATAACGTTCTTCTACTCTTAATTTGACTTTTGCCCCCAAGATTAATGCACGGTTATCCGGAAAATGTCCGGCGGGAAAATCGAATAGTATAGGATAATCTGTTCCTTTTGTTACTTCCAAAATCATTTGTTCTATCGTTTTACCGAAGGGGGTTTCACTTTCTTTAATATCGGTAAACCCGCCCACAATCAATCCTTTCAGGTCTTTAAAAACACCCGCTAATTTTAAACTATATAAAAGTCTGTCCAAGCGATACATATATTCACCTACTTCTTCAATAAATAAAATTTTACCTTTCGTTTTCGTTTGATAAGGGGTTCCAATCAGATTTTGAAGAAGTGTCAAATTTCCACCGGTTAAAATACCCGAAGCTGTTCCGATTTGATTGTGTTTTGAACTTGATATATCATAATTCAATGGCGCTCCCATCAAAGCTTTTCGCAAACTCTCCAAGCCCATTTGATTTTCTTTCAGATTTTTAGCTATTTGAATGGGCATCATTCCGTGAATACAAGGTAAACCCATTAATTGCCATTGGTTATGAAAAACGGTAATATCTGAAAACCCGATGAGTAATTTTGGATTTTTTTGTAAAGGGCTAAAATCAATTTTATCTATAATACGTATCGCTCCATAACCGCCACGCAATGCCCATATTGCTTTCACTTCAGGATTATCAATGGCTGATTGAAAATCTTCAAGTCTTTCCCTATCGGTTCCCGCAAAAACCCCATCGCGTTTTAACACATTTTTACCGACTAATGCACGCATTCCAATAGACTCCAACCAGTTTACAGCAGCAGCAACAGGACTTTCATCGGGAATAAATCCAGCAGGTGATAGGAGTGCTACAAGGTCATTGGGGTTTAGTTTTAATCTTTCGTTCAAAGTTGAAGTTTGCGTCATATACGAAGAATTAGCATATTATTTTGTAATAATTTCCAATCCTATAGCTATCGGATTGGCACATTTCAAATTACCTAATTGGCACATTTCCAAATTGACTCATTTTCAAATTACACTTCCGCCTTCTCAGCAGCCACCTCTCTATTGATACTACGCATCAATCCCGTTAAAACTTTTCCGGGACCGATTTCTATAAACAAGTCGCCTCCGTCGGCAATCATTTGTTGGATGGATTGTGTCCAACGCACCGGTGCGGTGAGTTGAGCAATCAAGTTTTTTTTGATTTCTTCTTTATCGGTTACGGCTTTGGCTACTGCATTTTGATATACTGGACAAATTGGATTTTGAAATTCGGTTTCCATAATGGCTTTGGCTAATTTTTCCCTTGCCGGTTCCATCAATGGGCTGTGAAAAGCGCCACCAACCGGAAGAATCAAAGCACGTTTGGCTCCTTTCTCTTTCAATACTTCACACGCTTGGTTCACCGCTTCCACTTCGCCGGAAATCACTAATTGACCGGGACAATTGTAGTTGGCTGCTACCACTATTCCTATGGTATTTTTACAAACTTCTTCTACTACGGCATCTTCCAATCCCAAAACGGCAGCCATAGTGGATGGTTTCAGCTCGCATGCTTCTTGCATTGCCATGGCGCGTTGGTAAACCAATTTTAAACCATCTTCAAACGAAAGTGCTTTGGCTGCCACCAACGCCGAAAATTCACCTAACGAATGTCCGGCAACCATTTCCGGTTGAAATGCTTCTCCTACAAGGTTTGCACTAATTACAGCATGAAGAAAAATGGCAGGTTGGGTCACTTTGGTTTGTTTTAAATCTTCGGCAGAACCGGAAAACATGATTTCGGTAATGTTATAACCTAATATTTCGTTGGCTTTTTCAAACATTTCTTTGGCAATAGTAGATTTTTCATAAAGGTCTTTGCCCATGCCTTCAAATTGGGCGCCTTGACCGGGGAAAATGTATGCTTTCATATGTGTTCTGATAAGTTAATATTTCAAATAGTTTTGATGGTGTTTTTGATGTGTTTTTTTACTTTGCCCCAAGTTATATTTTGATCAAATACGATTGGATCCGGTTGAATTTCGGCATCATCAAAATAGGCCAAACTTCTTAAAACGTGAAAAGTAGTTTGATGCGGAAATTTTTGAGTGTAAAATTCAAACAATTGTTCTAAGGTAAATTTTTGTAAGAGAAAGTATAAATCAAAGAAATCTTTTTTGTTTCCTCTACCTGCGATGGCGTCTAATTTCATAGCTGCAATATCTTCTATTGAAGCAATTCTCATTTTGTCTTTTTCTATAAACGGATATTGAAATGGGTATTTAAAATGAATAAAATCAACATTTATATTTGAAATCAATGCTTTTTCTGTTTGATGATTTATTGTGACATCAAAATCAGACAAAAGATTTTCCAAAAGAACATTGGAATGAAAAGAATCATAAGAAAAAAAATCAAGATCGATAGACTTCCTACATCCTAACTGAGGTGCTAAGGCAGTTCCACCAACTAAAACAAAAGATTTAAGATAGTCTTTAGAACTTAAATCCTTCAATAATCCCAATGTAAGTGGTTCAACGGTTTGGTATTGTAACATATAAATTGAGATTTTTCTATTGAAAAATATACCGAGCAAAAGTGCAGTGTTTTCTTATCTAACGTTTTTATTTTAACTACTGTTTTTTCAATTTTTTCTTTTCCATAAAACAATACAGTTTTTTTAAAATCTTCTAAAGTACCTCTTGTTAAAACTCTTTCAAGCACAAATTGTATATGATTTTCAACATCAATCGACATTATACTTACATCCCAAAACAAAGTGGATGATAACGATTGTATATAGATTTGAGATAAATTCATTTTTCAAAGATACTATTTTTACACAAACAAATTTCTATATACTTCTTCCACTTTTGAAATCGTAACAATTTCAATTTTGAAATCTTTTTGAATCACTTTATTGAATTTAGATATAAAAATTTGTTCAAATCCTAATTTTTCCGCTTCGGCAATGCGCTGTTCTATTCGGGCGACAGGTCTTATTTCTCCTGCTAAACCTACTTCGGCAGCAAAACAGGTTTTTTGCGAGATTTCTACATTTTCGTTAGATGACAAAACAGCCACAATGACCGATAAATCAATAGCGGGATCATCGACTTGTATTCCTCCGGCAATATTTAAAAATACATCTTTGATGGCTAATTTGAAGCCGGCGCGTTTTTCTAAAACTGCTAACAACATGTGCAATCGCTTAATATTATATCCGGTGGCGCTGCGTTGGGGTGTGCCGTAAACAGCACTGCTTACCAAGGCTTGTACTTCTATCATCAAGGGGCGCATTCCTTCGAGTGTGGCAGCGATGGCTGTTCCGCTCAGCGCGTGATCTTTTTGGGAAATGAGCAATTCAGAAGGGTTGGTTACAGCTCTTAAACCGGCTTGTTGCATTTCATATATTCCTATTTCGGAAGTAGCACCAAAACGGTTTTTTTGCGAACGTAATATTCTATAAATATGATGACGATCGCCTTCAAATTGCAATACCACATCTACCATATGCTCCAATATTTTAGGTCCCGCTATTTGTCCGTCTTTGGTAATGTGACCTATTAGAAAAACCGGAGTTTCAGTTTCTTTGGCAAATTTGAGTAATTCGGCTGTGGTTTCGCGAATTTGAGAAATACTACCCGGCGTGGCGTCGATTACGTCTGTATACAAAGTTTGTATAGAATCAATAATCACCACATCCGGTTGAATTTCGGTAATCTGTCTGAAAATATTTTGGGTATTAGTTTCGGTGAGCAATAAGCAGTCAGAGTCCTTTTTTTGCAAGCGTTCGGCTCGCATCTTCAGTTGCGATTGGCTTTCTTCCCCTGAAACATACAACACATTTTGTTGCATATTTAGCGCCACTTGCAGCATCAAGGTTGATTTGCCAATTCCGGGTTCGCCGCCGATGAGAATAATGGATCCGGCAACAATACCACCACCCAACACATGATCTAACTCGCTATCAGTGCTTGAAATTCTATTTTCTGCATCGAGCTCAATTTCAGAAACTTTCAGCGCTTTGTTGACTTTGGCAAAACCTGATGATTCGCTTTTCCACGCTCTTTTTTCTTCTTTTTGCACCACTTCTTCAGCTATGGTGTTCCATTCACCGCATGCCTTGCATTGTCCCATCCATTTGGCATATTGGGCACCGCAATTTTGACAATAAAAGGTGGTTTTTGTTTTCAATGGGTTTGGTTATTTATTCAACTTTGTCAAAGTTTTCAAAGATAAACATTTTTAAAATACAGAAAATAACAAATTGTCAATCAAATTATATACCCAATGTGGGGTTTTTGCAAATTTATCTCGCGATTTTTTTAAATTTTGGTGGTAGGGCGTTGGTTTTGCGTTTCCGTTTCCGTAGAGACACCCAATTTGGGCGTCTCTACACCCACCGCATTACCACCCACCGCATAAATCACAACCAAATGCCCTGATTGTTTTGGTCGCGTTCCCATTTCGCAGGATTTTCAATAATATACTTATGGATGCGATTCATTTCGTTTTCATCACGGACGATGCGGTCGTGAAATCGGGGTTGCCAGGCAAAATGGGGATTAATTTCGCGGGATTTTATGGTGCAAATTCGTTTAAATTGATTAATGATTACGCCAATTGTTCCTGGTTTCCATTCGGAATTATGGTTGGCGTTGCGTTTTGTTATGGTAGAGACGCCCAAATTGGGCGTCTCTACGATTTCCCCAAAAAAATGTTCGCGGTTTTTGGTTACAATCGTCACAAAAAATACGCCCCATTAGACGAATAATCAAAATTTTTTAAACGGGCGGAATCAATACGGTATTTCCCGCGAAATTTTTTGTCATCCATTTTTTTTTGGTTATGTTTTGTAGATACGCGATTAATCGCGTATCTACTTAAATCCTATTCTTTTTCTTTCTGTTTGCTCTATCTCTTGTTTATCTTTTTGTAATAAATAGTTGATAGCTTGATAGATATCATTAAATTTAATATTCGTTTCAGTTTCTATTTGTTCTATTCTTTCTTTCAATTCTTTATAGTCTGAAAGGTGTTGACGCATCAAAACAAATGCACGTATAATATTGATATTGAATTGAATAGCAATTTTACTTCGCAACACACTTGACAACATTGCTACTCCTTGTTCAGTAAAAGCAAAGGGTGTATTTGGACTGTATTTTAAATTTTCCGGAAGGTTATCACAATTTGTGATAACCTCAATCCATTCATCCTTTGTTAGTTGAAACATAAAATCAAACGGAAAACGATCCAAATTTCTTCTGACGGCTTGTTTTAATGCTCTTGTTTCTATTTCATACATTTCAGCTAAATCAAAATCTAACATTACACGTTAACCTCTAACTTCATGAATTTTATTTTGAATAACTTGTATTTCCATTAGACATATTTTTTTAATTCAGAATTATATAACCGACTTAAACTGTTTCAAAAAATTCACATCGTTTTCGTAAAACATACGGATATCCGGAATTTGATACAGCAACATGGCGATCCGTTCTATACCCATTCCAAAGGCAAATCCGCTGTATTTTTCAGGATCTATATTGGCATTTTTCAACACATTAGGGTCCACCATACCGCAACCCATAATTTCCAACCAACCCGTTCCTTTAGTTATTCTGTAATCTACCTCGGTTTCTAATCCCCAATAAATATCTACCTCTGCGCTGGGTTCGGTAAATGGAAAATACGACGGGCGCAAACGAATTTTACTCTTGCCAAACATTTCTTTGGTAAAATACATCAAGGTTTGTTTTAAATCGGCAAAGGATACATTGGTATCAATATACAACCCTTCTACTTGGTGAAACAAGCAGTGCGAACGGGCAGAAATATCTTCATTTCTATATACTCTTCCGGGCGAAATAGTTCGTATAGGTGGTTGATGTGTGTCCATATAACGCACTTGCACCGACGAAGTATGCGTGCGCAAGAGCATATCTTTCTTTACATCATCTGATTTTTCGATAAAAAAGGTGTCTTGCATATCGCGTGCCGGATGATATTCCGGCAAGTTTAATGCAGTGAAATTATGCCAATCATCTTCTATTTCGGGACCTTCGGAAACCACGTAACCAATGCGATTAAAAATTTCGATAATTTTATTTCTGACAATGGAGATGGGGTGTCTTGCTCCGATTTCAATCGGATATCCCGGCCTTGTCAAATCACCGAATTTTCCTTGGTCAGCTTGTTGGTTTTCAAGTGCGTCTTGAAGCGATTTTAGTTTGTCGTTTGCAGTGTTTTTTAGTTGATTTAATAGTTGCCCCACCTCTTTTTTTTGTTCGTTGGGAACATTTTTAAAATCATCGAATAGTGATTTGATCAAACCCTTAGTTCCTAAAAATTTGATTCTGAATTGTTCTATTTCATCCGCATTGCCGGATTGAAAACTATTAATTTCTGTTTGATACTGAGTGATTAATTCTAGCATAATAAAGTATAAGATAAGCTGCAAAATTACAATTTTTTATAAATCTAAATGTTTTATTGACCATCAAGTCGAGCAATCTATTCAAAAATGTTTATTTTTGCACTCAGTTTTCAAAAAAACATGAACGATTCGTTTCAATTATTAGTAGACTATGTAATCTCAAAAGTGAATGAGAGATTACAGCCCGTATCTGAACAAAACACACAATTACGAAAGGCTTTACCTCCTAAGGAATTACGTAGTAAATTAGATTTACAAATTGAACAAAAAGCTATTTCCCCGGATCAATTATTGGCTATAGTTCAAGAAGTTGTGGCGTATAGTGTCAACACCAATCATCCGTATTTTATGAATCAGATGTTTGGCAAGATGCAACCTATAGCTTTTTTGGCGGATGTTTTAATTTCTGTACTAAATACTTCAATGTATACATTCGAAGTAGCACCTGCATTAACTTTGATAGAAAAAGAAACCATTGGTTTTTTAGCTTCAAAAATTTGGGGTGAAGGGATAGG
Organism: Polaribacter sp.; assembly: GCA_020740485.1. Lineage (GTDB taxonomy): Bacteria > Bacteroidota > Bacteroidia > Flavobacteriales > Flavobacteriaceae. The sequence goes on from DYMN01000013.1 coordinate 26,292, forward strand.
AGATGGGGTTTTTACTTCCGGTGGCAGTATGTCCAACATGAAAGCCTTATTTTTAGCAAGACAAAGCAAATTCCCCCATATTAAAAACAAAGGTTTTTTTGGAGAAAAACCGATAGCTATATTTATTTCAGAACAAGCTCATTACTCCTTTAATAAAGGGGTGAATTTTATGGGTTTTGGTACCGAGGCTCTGGTAAAAGTTAAATCAAAATCGGATGCTCGAATAGATCTCAACGATTTAAATGAAAAAATAGAAAAGAGTATAGCAGACGGAAAAATTCCTTTAATGTTAGTGGCAATAGCAGGAACAACTATATCAGCCACTTACGATCCTATTGATGAAATGGCATCTATTGCTAAAAAACACAATATGTGGTTTCATGTGGACGCTGCATTTGGTGGTGCTTTACTTTTTTCCGATGCAGAAAAACACAAACTCAAAGGAATAGAACACGCTGATTCAGTGGGTTGGAATTTTCACAAAGCAATGGGAATGCCATTGACTACCAGCAGTTTCCTCACCAAAGAAAAAGGTGAATTGAATGAAGCTTTTCACGTTAGTGCCGATTACCTGTTCCACAATGATGATGATGATTATGATCAAGGTCAAAAGTCTCTGCAAGGAGGTAGAAGACCGGATGTTTTAAAACTCTGGATGTCGCTCAAGTATCAAGGCGAAAGCGGTTTCAAACAGCGGATTGAAGCTTTGCGAAATCGGGCTGTGACTTTTGCTGCTATGATTGAAAATACGCCACATTTAGAATTATTCCAAAAACCGGATTCTTTGATCGTTTGTTTTAGGTATCATCCTCAAAATGTGAGTATAGAAGAAGCTAACCAAATTAATATTAAAATCAGAGAAAGTATTTTCAACGAAGGAAATATTATTTTTAATTATGCTCCATTGCATGATAAGATATATTTGCGTTGTGTCATTTTAGATCCTGATTACACAGATAAATTATTGAAAGGTATTTTAACAACAGTAATTGAAAAAGCTCAAAAAATTAATCTTAAATTAGAAAGCAAAATTTAAGATTTTTATATTACACACTTTAAATTTTATTAAATCCAAAAAAATGAGAAAACTATTATTAACAATTGTATTGACTATTTTCATTACATCAATTTACGCACAAGAAGAAGCACCCAAAGACGGGTGGAAAAAAGGAGGAACCTTCAGTTTGTTATTCAATCAATCTTCCTTCAGTAATTGGGTTGCCGGTGGTGAAAATGCGCTGGCAGGAAATGCTTTAGTAAATTACAACGCCAACCTTTTGAAAGGAGATTGGACTTGGGACAACAAAATTATACTGGCTTATGGTATGGCAAACACAGAAAGCAAAGGAAGCATTAAAACGGATGATAGGTTTGAATTAAATTCATTGGCAGGGAAAAAAGCAACAAAAAATTGGTATTATTCCATGTTTGCTAATTTTATGACTCAATTTACCGATGGGTATGATTATGCAAACAATCCGGATCAATTGCATCCTATTTCCAAAATGTTTGCTCCGGCTTATTTGAGTTTCGGTCCCGGTATGCTGTGGAAAAAATCTGATGATTTGAAAATTAATATTTCTCCGGCTACCGGAAAAATCACCTTTGTTTTAGATGACACTTTGGCTAACGCAGGAGCTTTTGGGGTAGATAAAGCGGTTTATGATAATTCTGGGGCAATGTTAGAAAAGGGTAAACATATAGCTATAGGGTTAGGGTTAAACATCGGAGCCTATTATAAAACCCCAATTATGAAGAATGTGACAATGGAAAATATTTTGAATCTCTATTCCAACTATTTAGATCATCCTGAAAATATTGATGTAAACCATCAATTGAATGTGGTAATGCAAGTAAACAAGTATATTTCAGCTAATTTAGGATTGCACACCCTATATGATGATAATATGGTGCAAAAAACCCAATTTAAAGAAGTTTTTGGGGTAGGTTTTAACTATACCTTCTAAAGCGTAAATAGAAAACAAACAACATAAGCGCAAGACAATCAGATTTGTCTTGCGCTTTTTTATTCAAAAAGACCCTCATTACTTTGCGCGTAACCACTGTCTTTAAGCAAATTTGATTGTTGACTCGCTGCCACGGCTAATTGGTCACAGCGTTCGTTTTGCATATGTCCGTTGTGCCCTTTAATCCAAACCATTTTAGGTTTGAATTTATTATATAAAATGATAAATTTTTGCCATAAATCAGGATTTTTCACTTTATTGAAATAACGTTTTTTCCATCCGGCAATCCAGTTTTGATTTACGGCATCTACCACGTATTTTGAATCTGAAAAAACAGTAATATTTACGTCTTCTTTTTTGATTTTTTCTAATGCTTTAATAACAGCTAATAATTCCATACGATTATTAGTAGTCATTTCATAACCTTCCGAAAATTCTTTAACGTAAGGTTTTCCAACCCATTCCATCACAATCCCATAACCACCTTTGCCGGGGTTACCTTCACAGGCGCCGTCCGTGTATATGTGAATTTGATCTTTCATTTGACTTGTTATTACGGGCAAAGATATTGCTAAAAAAACAATTTTATAAAAAAGCATATATTCGCACCCTGAATTATGGCAAAAATCAAAGACATAGAACTCGGTGCCTTCCCATTATTATTGGCTCCAATGGAAGCGGTAAGTGACCCGCCATTTAGGAAAATGTGTAAGGAATTAGGAGCGGATGTGGTTTATACGGAATTTATATCAGCTGAAGGATTGATAAGAAGTGCTTCAAAAAGTGTTAAAAAATTGGATATTTATGAAAGTGAGCGTCCGGTAGGAATCCAAATTTACGGGAATGTACTTGCCGGAATGCTTAAAACTGTAGAAATTGTTGCGGAATCAAAGCCGGATTTCATTGATTTAAACTTCGGATGTCCTGTTCATAAAATTGCGAATAGAGGTGCCGGTGCCGGTATGTTGAGAGATATAGATTATATGGTAAAATTGACCGACGCCATTGTAAAACATTCACCACTTCCGGTCACTGTCAAAACGCGTTTGGGTTGGGATCATCAATCCATAATTATTGGTGAAGTTGCCGAAAGATTGCAAGACGTGGGAATTGCAGCTCTAACTATTCACGGCAGAACGCGTCAACAAATGTATAAAGGAGAAGCAGATTGGAAACCTATTGCCGAAGTGAAAAACAATCCGAGAATACACATTCCTATTTTTGGCAATGGTGATGTCACCACCCCTGAAAAAGCCAAAGAAATGCGTGATGTGTATGGATTAGATGGTGCAATGATTGGTAGGGCTAGTATTGGCAATCCTTGGTTTTTCAAACAAGTTAAACATTTTTTACAAACCGGAGAGCACTTATCATCACCAACCATAGAAGAGCGAGTAGAAATATCAAAAAAACATTTGCGCCACGCTATGGAATGGAAAGGTGAAAAAGTAGGCTTGTTCGAAACCCGAAGACATTATACCGGTTATTTTAAAGGAATACCCAACTTCAAAGAGTATCGTTTAAAATTAGTAACCGCTCCAACTGAAGAAGAAGTACTCAAGATGTTGGACGAAATACTGCTTGTGTTTCGGGATATTTAAACGAGGATTTTTTTTTAGATAAATATTTGAAAAACATTACTGTATTTTTTGTTACATTTTTTTTATCATCTTTGTATTTTTCGACCAGCTCCCTTTTTATTAACAAAAAAACCTCTGCCTTATTTTGTCATTTTCATAAATTTAGAATTAATTCGTCCTCTTTGCTTATTTATATTGAATATAAATAATAAAAAATTGACATTTATCACTTTCCGAATTAGTTTGTAATCGTTAACTTTGTAGTGTAATAAAAACTCCAAATAATCCTTTTGTATTTAATTGGAATTTACGCATTCTTAAAAATGCATTCATTTTATTTTAAACTTTAAACTAAAAAATAATGGGATATTTTTCATCCTCAGTAGGTAGGAAATTTTTTATGGCTTTGACAGGATTGTTCTTAGTTGTATTTCTTTTAGTGCATCTTATAGCCAATCTCACCCTTTTCGGTGGACCTGATGCATTCAATGCGGCTTCTCATTTTATGGGGACTAATCCCTTGATTCAAATTATGCAGCCCGTTTTGGCTTTGGGTTTTGTCGCTCATATTATTATGGGGATCATATTAGAATATAAAAATATGATATCAAGGCCCATAGGATATATAAAAAACAATGCAAATGCCAATTCAAAATGGACTTCACGTAATATGATCGTTACCGGCTTAATGATTTTTGCATTTTTATTTTTGCACATCATTAATTACTTTATTCCTTTTAAAACTACTGAAATTCACAATCATTATGAATTTGTAGTTGAATTGTTTAAAAATCCCATTTACACCTTTATTTATGTAATTGCTTTTATACTATTGGGAATGCACTTGATGCACGGTTTTCAGTCTTCATTGACTACAACCGGAATTAGAAATAGGAAGTATCAAAAATGTATTGAACAAATGGGAGTTGCTTACAGTATTATAATTGCGATAGGTTTTTCTTCCATAGCACTTTGGTTTTATTTTGTAAATTAACTAATTATAAAAGACGGAAGAGAAAAGAGAGATAAGAATTTTATATTGATTCAAATCTACTTTTACCTTTTACCTTTTACCTTTTAACTTCAATTATGAGTATATTAAATTCAAAAGTTCCCGAAGGTCCAATCAAAGATAAATGGACCAATCATAAGAATCACATCAATCTGGTTAATCCGGCCAATAAACGAAACATAGATGTTATCATTATAGGAACAGGTCTTGCGGGGGGTTCGGCAGCGGCAACTTTGGCTGAATTGGGTTACAACGTTAAAGCATTTGCCTATCAAGATTCACCGCGTCGTGCACACTCTATAGCAGCACAAGGCGGAATCAATGCTTCTAAAAATTATATGGGAGACGGTGATTCTGATTATCGTTTGTTCTATGACACCATAAAAGGTGGCGATTTTCGTTCACGTGAATCCAATGTGTATCGTTTAGCCGAAGTTTCAAAATCTATTATTGACCAATGCGTAGCCCAAGGAGTTCCTTTTGCTCGAGATTATGGAGGATTATTAGATACTCGTTCGTTTGGTGGCACCTTAGTATCAAGAACTTTTTATGCCAAAGGACAAACCGGGCAACAACTCTTGTTAGGTGCCTATTCTGCTATGAATAGACAAATAGCAAAAGGAAAAATCCAAATGTTTAACCGTCATGAAATGCTCGATGTAGTGATTGTCAATGGGAAAGCTCGAGGTATCATAGCACGCGATTTAGTTACCGGCGAAATAGAACGACACTCAGCACATGCAGTAGTGATAGCATCGGGAGGTTATGGCAATGTATATTTTCTTTCAACCATGGCTATGGGTTCCAACGCCACAGCAGCATGGAAAGCCCATAAAAAAGGAGCTTTTTTTGCCAATCCTTGTTATACTCAAATTCACCCCACTTGTATTCCACGTGGTGGCGATTATCAATCAAAATTGACGTTGATGTCAGAATCCTTGCGTAATGATGGACGTATATGGGTGCCTGCAAAATTGGAAGATGCCAAAGCCTTACAAGAAGGCAAATTAGACCCCAATAAAATACCCGAAGAAGATAGAGATTACTATTTAGAAAGACGTTATCCTTCTTATGGTAATTTAGCTCCCCGCGATATTTCATCGAGAGCTGCCAAAGAACGCTGCGATGCCGGTTTTGGAGTCAATAAAACAGGAGAAGCCGTGTATTTAGATTTTGCATCTGCTATTCAGAGATATGGAAAATTACAAGCCAATATTCAAGGAATTGTCAATCCTTCTCCGGAAAAAATTATAGCATTAGGCGAAGCGGTAATTGAGGAAAAATATGGCAATTTATTTCAAATGTATGAAAAAATAATAGATGCCAATCCGTATAAAACTCCCATGATGATTTATCCGGCTACCCACTATACCATGGGTGGACTGTGGGTGGATTATAATTTAATGACCACGGTTTCAGGTTTGTACGCCATAGGCGAAGCCAATTTCTCAGACCATGGAGCCAATCGTTTAGGGGCTTCAGCGTTGATGCAAGGTTTGGCAGACGGATATTTTGTATTGCCTTACACCATAGGAGATTATTTGGCAAGCGACATCAAAACCGGTAAAATTCCGACCAATACACCCGAATTTGAGGAAGCCGAAAAAGCCATTAAAGAACGTATAGACTTCTTTATGAATAATAAAGGAACCCATTCTGTGGATTATTTCCATAAAAAATTAGGTAAAGTGATGTGGGATAAAGTAGGTATGGGACGCACAGCACAAGGTTTGAAAGAAGCCATTGAGGAAATAAGAGAAATTCGCGAAGATTTTTGGAAAAATGTTAAAATTCCCGGAAAATCTGATGATATGAATACTGAATTGGAAAAAGCAGGACGTGTTGCCGATTTCTTAGAATTAGGCGAACTTTTTGCAAAAGATGCCTTAGATAGAAATGAATCTTGCGGAGGACATTTCCGCGAAGAATACCAAACTGACGAAGGCGAAGCGCAGCGTGTAGATGAACAATTTAGTTATGTTGCTGCTTGGGAATACACCGGAAAACCAAGTGAAGCTAAACTGCACAAAGAAGAATTAAAATTTGAATCAATAGAAGTTAAAGCACGTAGTTATAAATAGTTCAAAGTTTACGATTAAAAGTGTAAAGTTATTTTTATAATCACTTTAATAATCAACAACTTAATAAAATTTACTAAAAAACATGAATCTAACACTCAAAATCTGGCGTCAAAAATCAGCCCAAGATAAAGGCCAAATAGTAGAATATAAAGTAAAAGACATCTCCGACCACATGTCATTTTTGGAAATGCTCGATGTGCTCAATGAAAGTTTAGTTGCCAAAGATGAAGAACCCATAGCCTTTGACCATGACTGTAGAGAGGGAATATGTGGTACTTGTTCTTTGCATATCAACGGTGAAGCTCATGGTCCCGATCGTTTGATAACTACTTGCCAACTCCACATGCGTACTTTCAAAGACGGCGATACTATTTTTATAGAACCTTTCCGTTCCAAAGCGTTTCCTATTATTAAAGATTTAATGGTGGATCGTAGTGCTTTGGATAGAATTCAACAAGCCGGAGGTTATATTTCGGTTAATACTTCAGGAAATTCACAAGATGCCAATGCCATTCCTATTTCAAAACCCAATGCAGACGAATCTATGGACGCAGCTGCTTGTATTGGTTGTGGGGCTTGCGTAGCTAGTTGTAAAAATGCATCCGCTATGCTTTTTGTATCGGCAAAAGTATCTCAATACGCACTTTTACCACAAGGTAGAATAGAAGCTAAAGATCGTGTAACCAACATGATTAAGCAAATGGACAAAGAAGGTTTTGGAAATTGCACCAATACCGGAGCTTGTGAAATGGAATGTCCCAAAGGTATTTCATTGAACAACATCGCTCGATTGAATAGAGAGTATTTGGTGGCAAGCATATAAAATATTGCTTTAAAACATTTATTAAAGAAGAAGGGGTTTTTAAAACCCCTTCTTCTTTAGTAATGCATCTACTTTGGGCTCACGTCCTCTGAAATGTTTATACAATTCCATTCCGTCCACACTTCCACCCTTACTGATAGCATAACGGTATTTTTTTGCTAAATCTTGATTAAATAGATCACCACTTTCTTTGAATGCGGCAAATCCATCGGCATCAAGTACTTCCGCCCATTGATAACTGTAATATCCGGCTGAATAACCACCCGAAAAAATATGTTGGAAATAAGTACTTCTGTATCGAGGAATGATTTCATCAATCAAACCTATTTTTTGCATCATTTCGGTTTCAAACTTATTTATATCTTGTTTTTCAATACTATTTAAGATGTGCCAATACATATCAAGATAAGCAGCAGCCATATATTCTACTGTGTTGAAACCTTGATTGAACTGTGATGCTTTTTCCATTTTTTCTACCAATGTTTTCGGAATTACTTCTCCGGTGATGTAATGTTTGGCAAAGAGTCGTAACATTTCGGGTTCGGTAACCCAATTTTCCAATATTTGCGATGGAAATTCCACAAAATCGCGTGGCACATTCGTGCCCGAAAGCGAAGCATATTTTACATTGGACAATAAACCGTGCAATCCATGTCCGAACTCATGAAATACGGTTTCGGCTTCTGAAATGGAAAGTAGCGTTGGTTGATCTTTGGAAGGTGCAGGGAAATTAAAATTATTGGTTACAATGGGCGACACCGGCTTTCCGTTTTCATAATGTTGCTCGCGCAATTCGTTCATCCACGCACCACCGCGTTTGCTGGCGCGCGCATAATAGTCCATATAAATGATACCCACATGGGTTCCATCTGCTTCGGTTACTTCAAATACCTGTTGGTCAGGATGCCATTTTGGTAAATTTTGTTTTTCAACAAATTTCAACCCAAAGAGTTTGTTGGCTAAAGTAAATGCCCCATTGACCACGTTGCTCAACTCAAAATAGGGACGGGTTTCGTCTTCGTTGAAATCATATTTTTCTTTGCGTACTTTTTCTACATAATAGCGCCAATCTTCGGCTGAAAAAACACTATTAGGGTTGTCTTTTTTCATCTGAACTGCCAAGGTATCTCTTTCTGCTTTTGCCATTTTGAGTGCGGGTTGCCACATTTTATCCAAAAATTGCATGACGATTTCGGGTGTTTTCGCCATTGAATTATCTAACACAAAAGCTGCCCAGCTGTCAAACCCTAACAATTTAGCTTTTTCTGTTCTGAGCATCACCATTTCTTGAATCAAAACTTTATTATCGTGATCATTATGGTAATTACCTCGCAATGCATAACCGTCAAATGCTTTTTTGCGTAGGTCTTTGTTAGGCGAACTTTGTAAAAATGGCTCAATCATAGTGCGTTGTGCATTAAATGACCAACCGAAGGTATGACCATTTTTTATTGCCAATTCTGCCGCATTGGCTTTGGTGCCTTCAGGAAGATTGCCCAAATCTTTTTCATCGGTGATATAAAGCTCAAATGCATTGGTTTCATTGAGTTCGTTGTTGCCAAATTGTTGCGAAAGGGTTGCCAAACGCGCATTAATTTCACGCAATCTCGGTTTGTCTTTTTCTGATACATTCGCACCGGAACGAACAAATGCTTTATAGGTTTCGTCTAACAATTTGAATTGCTCATCCGACAATTTAAGTTGTTGCACATAGAGCGATTGAACACGTTGAAACAAAGCATCGTTCAAGTATATTTGATCTTGATGCGCAGCTAATTTTGGAGCCATATCTTTGGCTATTTGTTGTAAAGTATCATTGGTATGCGCTGCATTGATGGCAAAGAAAACAGCTTTAATTTTTTTTAAAGTGGCTCCACTATTCTCTAATGCTTCTATGGTATTTTCAAAAGTGGGAGACGCAGATTGGTTGACGATTTTGTCTATTTCCGCTTGATGCTGGTGCATGGCGGTTTCAAAAGCCGGTTGATAATGTTCGTTTTGTATTTTATCGAATGGCGGAATCCCAAAAGGGGTTTTCCATTCCATTAACAAGGGATTTTCAGTCATATTGGTTTGAGTTTGAACGTTGGTTTTACAGGAAAATAAAACAAGAGATCCTATTAATAAACTAACTATTTTATACATTGCTTTTGATTTAATTTTTATAAATTCACTTTCTATTTTGCATAAAGAGTATAAAGCCTAAATAAAAATATTGTGTAATAAGAAATATTTTTTCATAAACATTTCACTTCATTTAGGTTGATTTTAAATTAAACTACAAATTTACAAGTATTCGTGAATAAAAATTCTATTTTCCTTACTTTTGCCAAACATTTATTAAGTCATCAGATGACTCTAAGTCATACTATGACTTTTATTAAAGATTAACGACCAATATGACCAACCAACATCCTAAACGCTATACTGTTACCGCTGCATTACCCTACACTAACGGTCCTGTTCACATAGGACATCTTGCCGGTGTCTATATTCCCGCCGATATTTATGTTCGCTATTTACGTGCAAAAAAACAAGATGTCATTTACATCTGTGGTTCTGACGAACACGGAGTACCGATTACTATCCGTGCTCAAAAAGAGGGTGTTACACCCCAACAAATTGTGGATAAATACCACGAAATTATCAAAAAATCGTTTGCCGAATTCGGTATTTCTTTCGATAATTATTCACGCACTTCTGCACCTATTCATCATAAAACGGCATCTGATTTTTTTAAAAAATTATACGACGAAGGAAAATTTATCGAAGAAACCACTCTCCAATTGTATGATGAGAAAGCTCGCCAATTTCTCGCTGACCGTTTTGTTACCGGAACTTGCCCAAAATGTGGCAATGAACAATCCTACGGTGACCAGTGTGAAAAATGTGGCACCAGTCACAATGCCACCGATTTAATTAATCCAAAATCTGCTATCACCGGAAATACACCCATTCTAAAAGAAACCAAACATTGGTTTTTACCCTTGGATCAGTATCAAGAATGGTTGAAAAATTGGATTTTAGAAGGACATAAAGACGATTGGAAACCCAACGTGTTAGGCCAGGTAAAATCTTGGTTAGACGATGGGTTGAAGTCTAGAGCCGTAACCCGTGATTTGGATTGGGGAATTCCTGTTCCGGTGAAAGGTGCAGAAGGCAAAGTACTCTATGTGTGGTTTGATGCACCCATTGGCTATATTTCATCCACCAAGGAATGGGCAGAACGCGAAGACAAAGATTGGCAACCTTATTGGCAAAGTCCTGATACTAAATTGGTTCACTTTATTGGCAAAGACAACATTGTGTTTCACTGTATCATATTTCCCGCTATGTTAAAAGCAGAAGGCAGTTTTATTGTGCCCGAAAATGTGCCTGCCAATGAGTTTTTGAATTTGGAAAGCAATAAAATCTCCACTTCCAAAAATTGGGCGGTTTGGTTACACGAATATTTATTGGATTTTCCCGACAAACAAGATGTTTTGCGCTATGTGCTCACGGCTAACGCACCCGAAACCAAAGACAACGATTTTACGTGGAAAGATTTTCAAGCGCGCAACAACAATGAATTGGTTGCCATTTTGGGTAATTTTGTCAACCGTGTGATGGTATTGACCCATAAATATTACGATGGTGTGGTGCCTAATACCAATAAATTTTATCCGGAATTAGGACAAATTAAGGTTTTTGCTGATAAAATGGGTCAGTCCATAGAGAATTACAAATTTCGCGAAGCATTGCAAGAATTGATGAATTTGGCACGTTTAGGTAACGGTTTTTTACAAGAAAACGAACCGTGGAAAAAAGTCAACGAGCAACCTGAAGAAGTGCAAAATATTATGTTTACTGCTTTGCAAATAACGGCTGCCTTAGCCTATTTGTCTGAACCGTTTTTACCTTTTATGGCTACCCAATTGAAAAATATGTTGCAAATAGCGAATAAAAATTGGGACGAAATCAGTGTTTCGGATGGAAATTATTTGATTGAGAGCGGTCATCAAATAGGAACTGCCCATTTATTATTTGAGAAAATAGAAGACGAAGCCATACAAAAACAATTAGATAAATTAGAAGCCACAAAAATGCAAAACGAGAAAAGCCCCTCCCTAACCCTTCCCGAAGGGAAGGGAATAGAACCTCAAAAGGAATTGATTACTTATGAGCAGTTTTCGGCAATGGACATAAGAATAGGTACGATATTGGAAGCCGAAAAAGTTGCCAAAGCCAACAAACTATTAAAACTCACCGTAGATACCGGAGTAGATGTGCGTACGATTGTTTCAGGAATTGCAGAACATTTTACGCCCGAAGAAGTGGTAGGACAAAGAGTGCAAGTTTTAGTGAATTTAGCACCTCGAAATCTACGTGGCATAGACAGTAACGGCATGATTTTGATGACCGAAACCAAAGAAGGGAAATTGAAATTTGTAGCACCTGTGGGAGAAGTGGACAATGGCGCAACCGTGAGATAATTATAAATTTGGAAATTAGCTAATTAGTTAATCCGATAACTATCGGATTGAAAAATGCCTTGCACTGGGTAATTGTAGTGCGATAATTTAATTAGTTTGCGTTCAAACTTTAAACATTAAACCATAAACTTTAAACAATTAAAATGGCAATAGTAAGATTTGGAGTATCGCTTGAAAAAGATTTATTGGAAGCATTGGACAACTATGCCGATAAAAAAGGATTTCCCAATCGTTCTCAAGCCATTAGACATTTGGTGAGTGAAAACACGGTTCGAGAGAAGTGGGATCAAAGTCAGGAAGTGGCGGGAGCGATTACGATTGTATATGACCACCATAAGCGCAATATACTCAACACCTTAACCGATATTCAACACGATTATCACGACATGATTCTCTCTAATCTCCATTTTCACATAGACCATCATAATTGTATGGAAATCATAGCGGTAAAAGGAAAAGCTGGAATATTACGTGAATTAGCCGACAAAATTATTTCCACCAAAGGTATCGTACATGGTGCTTTGACGATGACACAGTGAAATTATTATCCCTTTTTGCAAAGTTTGTTTTTCTTTACTTTGTTTAACGCAATCACTTTTCGGAAAATAAATTGTTTATTCTTCTTAACTATGCAGAGAATAGGTTGTTAATTTGAATTATTTACACTTTGATAGGGGAAAATAGATGTATAAATATAAAAATTGAACTGATATCACTTCCCATTATACCCATTCATCGTATTTGCCAATCCGGCTAAGCCGAATGATATACAAGCATCTATTGCTATTGGTATTCTTTCAGGTAATTTTTCGGTTTCTTCAGAAGTCCATTCGCCTAATACATAGTCCACTTGTCTGCCTTTAGGAAAATCATTGCCTATTCCGAAGCGCAAACGAGCATATTCGGTGGTTTGCAATACATCTTGTATATCTTGAAAACCATTATGTCCGCCTGCACTTCCTTTGCCTTTGATACGTAGGGCAGCAAATGGAATACTCAAATCATCTCCAACTACTAAAATGTTTTCGACCGGGATGTTTTCTGTTTCCATCCAATACCGAACTGCTTTTCCACTGAGATTCATAAAAGTGGAAGGTTTCAGTACCACAAAGGTCCTACCTTTTACGGAAAAACGCGCCACATCGCCTAACTTTTGAGTTTGGAACAGCGTTTCTTGTTTTTGAATCAAGGCATCTGCTACTTTAAATCCAATATTGTGTCGGGTGTTGGCGTATTTTTCGCCTATATTTCCTAAACCCACGATTAAGTATTTTTTCATTTCAGGTGGAATGGTTTCAATATTTTGAGAAAATAGCTTTTGTAAAAGAGCAAATAAATGCATTTTTGTAAAAATTTGGGTCAAAGATAACAAAGTCCAATTACTTTAAAAAAAAGTCCGATTAATAATGACAAAAGTATTATTACTATCAGATACACACGGATGTATTGATGATTTTATTTTAAAACACGTAGCGTGGGCAGATGAAGTATGGCATGCCGGCGATATTGGAAACAGGGAAGTGGCAGACCAAATAAGAAGTTTAAAACCCCTTCGAGCGGTTTACGGCAATATTGACGGAACTGAAATAAGACAAGAATTCCCGTTAGACAACTTATTTGAAGTGGAAGGCAAAAAAATTTGGATAACCCATATTGGCGGTTATCCCGGAAAATATGAAAGCAGAGTAAAAAAAGAATTAGCCCTTAAACAAACTGATATTTTTATTTCAGGTCACTCTCATATTTTAAAAGTGATCTATGATCATAAAAATGATTTGCTCCACATGAATCCCGGCGCAGCCGGTAAGTCCGGATTTCATACAATGCGAACGATGTTGCGATTTGTGTTAGACCAAGGAGAAATAAGGGAGATGGAAATCGTTGAAATTAAAAAATAAATGAGCCCAGTCTAAGAACTGGCGATTTTCATAAAAAGAGTTATTTTGGATGAGATTTGCATTTTTTGAAATTCAGTGATGCCTGAGTATCAGTGAATTGATGAAGATGTAAATATCGCCAAAAGAAACTTTTTTGATATTGTTAGTTTTTAGACTGGACTCATAAATCAATTGATTTCTTTGCCCAATCGTTTTCTTTCATTTTCTAATAAATTATCTTTTTCCTCGATGTCGTTTTCTTTTCCTTTAGCAAAAGTGTAGGAAAAACTCAAACCAAATTTTTGAAAATCTCCTTTGGTTTCGTTGTATTGATAGGTGTTCTGAAAATTTACTTCATACTTAGTAATATTGCTATTAAATATATCGTTTAACCAAAGTGACAAGGTTGTAGCTCCTTTAAACAAAGGAATATCAAGCGTTGCATTGGCTAACGATAAGCTCTTTACGTGATAATACCCTGAATAAAAAGGGGTTCTGTGCGTGAAATCTAAAGCAAAGACTAAGCCATTATCGAATTCCCAAATATTATTCAATTTATACAAGCCGTCAAATCCAAAAAAGGTTTCGGTGTCATACGTGTTGTGACGGTAATTCACCGCTAAGGAATTTTGAATTTTCCACCATGGTAAGATATCTAAAGGGGCGGAAAGTGTTAAAGATGTTTTATTTATAATCCCTTCATTTTGTGGTTTTAACCGGATGATGCCATTGTCTAAAATTTCCCGTTTGTGATAAATAGCCGTATTGGTGTAAGTGTATTTAAAATCAAAAGAATATTTCTTTTTTACATTCCATCGCAAACCTGCAATATAGTCCACACGTGCTTTAATATCAGGATTTCCTTGATACTGAGACAGTGGATTGTTTATAAAAATTTGGGGATTGTAATAAGGAAAATTAGGTCGATTTATCTTTGAGTTCAATTGTAGCGTCCAGGTGTTTTTCTTTTCGGTTTTGTAAGTGTAAATTGCCGATGGCAAAAGATTGTTAAAAGAAGAACTGTTTTTGTATCCTGAAAAATTATATTGATCATGGGTCCATTCGTCTCGCAATCCTAAAGTCAATGTAGATTTATTTTTTTTGTAAACAAAATTAAAATATCCCGCTGCAATATTTTGGTTGAAATTAAGAGAACCTGAAAAATCAGGATTTAATTGCCACGTGTCACTATCTAAAAAATAAGTTTGGTCGAGGTTTAGATAATGTATGAAAGTATTTTTGACCCCATAGGAAATGGATTTATTTTCATTGAGGTCCTTAGAATAACTTGCATCAAATGTATAGAACTGATTGTCATTATCTAAATATTGTCTCAAATATTCATCAGACACATAACTTTGGTTTTGGTAGAATTCACTTTTCAAATCTCTATTTTCTGCAATTGTATTAATAGAGACGGAACTACCTATTTTAAAAATAGAATGCTCCTTATTAACTTGATAATACACGGATAAAGCGTTGTAAACCGTAGATTCATCCATAAATTCCTTACTGTGAATAGAATCATGCTCCACGCCGGTTAGACTGTTGATGTAAAAATCAATATCTTGATTGTTCATTTTTTCAACATTATTTGTAAATAAAAAACTCAATAATTTTGTGTCATTGATGTGATAATCTGCCCCGACATTGGCATTAGACTCAAAAACGGAACCTAAAATTACGGGCATAAAGGTTTTATTGGTTGTTCCATTGTATTTATCTACTTGCGTTTCATCAAATTTTTCGCTATTTACGCTGTAAGAAAAATCAGAAAAAAACCGCCATTTGTTTTTCATTTTAAAAAAAGAAAAATTGATATCATGGTTGTTCTTTACGTTTTGAAAAAGGTTGTTGTATCCTAATCCTACATCTACCTGAGTCCCTTTTTCATTCTTTAAAATAACATTGATGATTGCGTCTTTTTCTCCACTCATGTTGCTGTTTTTCACGTCGGTAATTTCAATATTACCAACGGTTTTGGGACTTAAATGGGTGAGGTAATGTAAAAATTGTTTTTCGGTCATCTGCTGTTCTTTTCCGTTGATTTGAAAGGATACATTATCACTTCCCAAAACAGAAATCCCGTTGAGCATTACAATGTTTGGCGCTGTTTTTAATACCTCAACCGCATTTTTACGATTAGAGAGAGCGGTTCCTTCTACTTTAATTACACTTCCTGTCGGGGTGGAAGTAACAGATTTTTTTGAAATCAATTCTACGTTATCCAACGTGATTTCCGGTTCTAAATAAATGATGTTAAATTGGTAATCATCTTGAAGTTTTAAAGGGGCATAAAATTCTCTGTAACCTTCATTTTCAATGATGATTTCATATTCTCCATGGGGAATATTTTTAAAAATAAATTTTCCTTCAATCTCCGTTACGGCATTGGATACCAATTTATTTTGAATGGGGTTATATAATTTTACATACAACGAATCAAGGGGCTGCAAAGTGTTTTTATCTACTAAGACACCTGAAATACTAGATTGAGCGGTTAGTATTTGAAAACTATATAATAAAATAACGGATACAATAAATTTCATAATAATTATTTTAAATGTGATTAAACAACTTTATATATTAATGATAGGAACTTTTATGTCTATTTTGACTCCTTTATTTAAGCTTGATGTAATTTTAAATTCTCCTTGCATTTTACTGATTCTCGCTTCGATCTGCTTTAATCCGAGCCCTGTATTTTCTTGAATGAGATGGGCGTTAAAACCTCGACCATTGTCTTCTATTAAGATTTCTAAAAACCCTGTTTTTTCATAAAGCGAAATAGATGCCTTGTCTGCTTTACTGTGTTTTATGATGTTATTGAGCAGTTCATCAATGATACTGTTTATTTTGAGTTCGAACTCCGGGGCGTAGCGTTTCAAATCACTACAATTACAAGTAAACTGAATCATTGAATTGGAATACTTTTCACATAGTTCCTGAATGGCATATTGCAAACCAAATTTTAATAATACGGTAGAAACCAATGAATGCGATAAATTCCTAATTTTTTCAGCTGCTTCATTAATAATTGAATGGGCTTTTTCAATTTCTTCAGGTGGCACGCTGTTCATTTGCATTTTATAAGCTTGCAAATGCAAACCGGCAGAAGACAGTAAAGAACTGACACTGTGGTGCAAGGTTTCAGCTATCATTTTGCGTTCGCTCTCTTTGCCGTCTAAGGTGGCATTGAGTATTTTTTCTTGAGATTCGTGCTCTATTTTCTCTATTTCATGCTCTTTTAATAAATGGCTTTGGGTTATTTCTAATTGTAGATTCTCATGACGCAACTTTAAATACCTATAAATGAGATACACTCCAATGATCAAAGAAATAGAAATGATCACAAGGATAATGTTAATATCTTGTGTGTGTTTTCTCTTGGCTATTTCTTCAGCTGTTTTGAGCTGTTCTTCTTTTTTGATTTTTTCCTTGTTGTATTTTCCTTCAATTTCAGTTAATATGTTACTGATTTGTGCATCCCTGATGCTGTCTCGGATGTCAATAGCTTGTTCTTGGTATTTATACGCTTTGTAATCTTTGAGTTGATATAAGGTATAGGATAAGTTATCTAAAATTTTTTCTTTTGTGCGAATTAGTTTTTCATCTATTTGTTCCTCATTAAGATAGGTCAAGGCTCTTAGAAATGAAACTTCAGCCATATCATATTGTTCTTGTAGCATATAGATACTTCCCAAGTTATTCAAATCATATATGATGCTTTTATTGATATTGTATTTTTTATTGATTTCCAAGGCTAAGTTGGCATAATATTCTGCTTCTTTTGGTTGTTTTTGGGTGATTCTCATAGCAGCAAAATTAGAGTAGGCTTTGGCTTTAAGTATTTCTATTTCCTTACTTTGGTTGGGATGGTTGATGATTTTTTCGAGGTAGATTTCGGCACTGTCCGGCTTTTTTAAATCAAAATAGACCCTGCTGACGTAGTTATAGACTCTGAGTTTTTTTTCTGCCGTAGAGGGGGTGTCCAAATACATCAACTCTATTTTATAATAGGCTAAAGCTTTTTCGTAATTGTTAGAGATTTTAAAAATATCCGCAATCAGTTCAGCGGAAGCCACCGTCAAGTCTTTGTTTTCAGCAGCTTTGGCAAGGTCGAAAACCTTGAGTCCTAAGCTTAAGGCTTTTTTATATTCTTTTTGCTTGTATAATTTTTGGGTTTTTTGCCATAATTCGGTAACGCCTGCCGTGCTTCCGGGGGAAGCAACGACAGGACTTTGAACGGGGGGAACTGAGGCACTTGTTACCGAATTTTGGGCAAAAAAGGGAGTAAAGCTAAGCGCAATCAGCACGAAAAAACCAAATTTGAATTGCCTCATTATTAATAAACTGTTTTACCGCGCTAAATTACAAAAAAAGGGGGAGAGGGTAGAATAAGAAGGCGTCCGCAACACGAAAAAAAGGGGGGAAAGGGGAATATATAAAAAGGCGTGCAATTATTCATCAAATACTACTCTTGGTTTTGGGTAATCCACTTCATTCTGTGTTGAAATATTAATAAAGTCAATTTTCAAATCGCTATCTGTTTCGTTGTCGGTGTGGTTAAGGATGTAGTTGCCATCGGCATTTTTAATTACTTGTAGGTTGCTTTGACCTTCTTGTGCATTAGAGGAAAAGAACAGAGGAACAAAGAACAAGGTTAAGAATAAATTTTTCATGGTTAAATGGAGTTAAAAGTTAATAAAAATATAGTTTTAAAAAATTAATAAACAATTAAATAAAAACACGAAGGTGTTTTGTAGTTACTCTACTATTTTGTTTTTTACCAAATAGAGGGCTAAGCCTAAGGCATTTTTTACCCCCAGCTTATTCATAATGTTTTTCTTATGCGTTTCAGCAGTGGTTGGGGCGATGTTTAGCATATCAGCGATTTCTTTAATGGAATGTTCTTGAGCCATTAATTTCAGCAATTCAATTTCTCTTTCGGAGAGCATCCCGAAGTAATCGTTAAATTGAGGGTTTTCATTTACTTTTTTACCGGTAAACGAATCTACAATTTTACTTTTGATATCATTACTAAAGTACAATTCATCGTTATGTACTTTTTGAATAGCTTCAATGATGTTTTCGCCTGCACTGACCTTGGTGATAAATCCTTTTGCTCCCAGCTTAAGAACTTCTTTAATAAGCTTTAGTTCGTTATAACTGGTTAGCACAATGGTATTTGGCATTTGATTCGTAGATTGAAAAGAACGTAAGACATCTAATCCGTCCATAATTGGCATTCCGATATCCAAAATTAAAATGTCAGCCTGATTTTCTTTAAACCAGTTCAATACACTTTGTCCGTCTAATGAATAACCGACTACTTCTATGGAACTTTCTGTTTTTAAAACGGCAATGATTCCGTCAATTAACATTTTATGGTCGTCAGCTACGTGTACTGTTATTTTATTTGCTTCCATTTTTATTACGTTACAAAGTTATAGGACAAATATCTACTGTGCAATACCAAAAATCGCCATTTTGCTTAGTAGTGTTTTTAGGTATTGAGTAGTTTTTTCAGGTATCAAAGTGGTTTTTTCAGGTATTAAAAATAATAAAAAACCCTCAATTTTAAAAAAATGAGGGTTTCGAGCACTAAATAAGCTAAGATTATCGAATTCTATCAACGGATTTTACGAGATTTTCATCTTTTTGTATGGCTCTATTTGCTAAAAACAACAGCAAGATATTGCCTAATACAAGCCAAATCCCAATACCCTTCATCGAACTGAAAAGTTCTCCGGATAGTTTCCACGTGAAAAGAATCAATAAACCAAACAATATGATATTCAATATGATATTCACTGAATTAATTTTCTTTTGCATCATTCTCTTTTTATACAGAGCAATACTTGCGATGCCAAAGATAGCAATAGTTATAAAAAAGACACCCGCGACAATTTTTAAAAAATCCTGAGAACCCAACAAATTTAAGACAGTTGAATGTTCGAGTGTATCCGATAACAAATTGACAAACCAACTCAATATGCCGGATAATAGCACTACCAATGCTAAGTACACACTTTGAATTCGATGAATCATTTTATTAAAGTTTGGCGCAAATTTATACTTTTATAATGAAACCACTGTAAAATTTTCATTAAAATCATTGCTTTCTCTATTCAAATTTCGTACCTTTACTACAATTATTAAACAATAAACTCTCTTTATGCAATATATAGAAAACCCTGAGCCACATACGTAAAGGTAGTTTTTTATCAAAGACAATTGACCTTTACGTGGTTTGTTAAACTTTAAATTATAAGGTTATGTTAGTCTATAAAACTTCAAAAGCCAATTTAGAAAATTGCACTAAACTTTTTCTCTTAATGGGATTAGTAACAGCATTGTTCATTGTTTATTTTACGCTGGAACAAAAAATTCCGGTAAGAGAATTGAATGTTAACACTTTAAATAGTTTTTCCAATAATATTATTGAAGAAAATATTCCTGAAGCACCGATTGAAAAGGAGCCGATCAAAGCAATGAATATAGAACTTCCTTTACCGGTTTTATCTGAAATTAAAATTGTTTCGGACGAAAAGAAAATTAAGGAAGTGGCCATTGCTTCTACCGAAACCAATGAAACGGAGAAAGTAATCATTCAGCCCATTCATTACAATGAAGTTAAAGAAGAAAAAGTAGTAGAAGAAGTGGTGGAGGATGTGCCTTTTTTTGTAATTGAAGAAGTGCCAAAGTTTCCGGGTTGTGAGGGAACAAATGAAGAATTGAGAAAATGTATGCAAGAGAAAATTCAAATCTTTGTTCATCAAGAATTTAATGTGGATCTATCTCAAGAATTAGGATTAGAACCCGGAGTGAAAAAAATATTTGTAGCATTTACCATAGATAAAAATGGAAATATTATTAACATAAAAAGTAGAGCACCCCATAAAAATTTACAAGCAGAAGCCGAGAGAGTTGTAAAAATGTTACCCAAGATGGAACCGGGGAAACAACGAGGAAAACCGGTTAGAGTCAGTTACACTTTACCAATTACTTTTCAAGTTCTATAACTCAAAAATCCTTTCTGTCTTTTACTTTTTTAAACACAAAAAAGATTATGATAAAGAACAAAATCATTGGCAAAAACGTACCAATGGCAACCCCAATTTCGTATCCTTTGTTTGGGGCTGTTTCTATTTTCTCTTTGATTTGTTCTATCGCTTTTCCAGACTGCAAAAAGAGGTTTTGTATAAAAAAATGTACCATAAATCAGATGGGTTAATTTTTGTTTTTAAAATTATGTAATTTTTGTTTAGTCGTTTCTGATAATACTAAATTTCCACAAATATGAGCCCTTTCTTCCATCAGTTGATCCCAATTTTCAGCTCCTTCCCATAAAATTTTCTTGAGTTTTCTAACAGCCTCTTTAGAATAGGTATTAAGTTGTTCCGCTAAAATGTCGACTCCTTTATCTAAATCGTCAACAGATTCAAATACTTGAGCATACAATCCTTTTTCCATTGCCCACTGTGCATTTTGCCATTGGGTAGGATTAAAAGCCAATGCTGCAGTACCGGCTACTCCTATTTTTCTGGTAATTGCAGGTTCTACTACAAAAGGTCCAATTCCTATGGTTATTTCAGATAATTTTACACTTGCCTCTTTTGTAGCCATAGCATAATCGCAAGCAGCAATTAAACCAACCCCACCTCCCACAGATTTTCCTTGTACTCTTCCAATAATGGGTTTAGTACATTTGCGCATAGCATTCACTAATTTGCCGAAACCACTAAAAAAAGCAACCCCTTGCACGGCGTCTTGGATGGCTAACAGTTCATCAAATGAAGCGCCGGCACAAAAAGTATTTCCTTTTTCACTTCTAAAAATAATTACATTGATTGCTTCGTTATGGCTTAACTCATAAAAGGTATTGGTCAACTTTTCTAAAAGTGAACTTGGCAAAGAATTACTCGCCGGATGGTAAAACGCAACCGTAGCGATTCCATTCAAGTGGGTTACTGAAATAGTTCCATTTTCCATGTTTAAAATTTTAAAGATAAACTTAAAGCAGGATAAATATCATTTTTTGATTGCCCAATTGAAGCCGAAGTTAATTGAATTGTATACTTATATCTGATTTGCTCTTGCTTGTTGTGTAAAACATTTTCTCCGTGAATGACGTCGTACAAATAAGTCATTGATCCAACGGAAATACTCGAAATCAATAGATTTTGATATTTATTTTTATCTTTATCTGATACTTTTGATGACGTAAGACCTCCATATTTATGATTAGCATCCAAATAAGCAAAGGCAGCCGTCAAATAGCTCACCCCTCTGATTCCTAACAACCAATACCCTTTTTTGGGTTCTTGTGCCTTAAAATGATAATAGCCCGGAACAATAGCTGCATACATCATATCCTTCATTCTTGACGTTTCAGACAATAACTTGAATTCTTCAAATGTCATTTCTTTTGAAATATTTGGCAGCACATAGTTGTCATTTTTTTCTTTTTTAATGATTTCGATGTCTTGACCGTATGAAATATGAATAGCAAATAGTATTAGAACTGTAAAAAAATAGTTTTTCATTTTTAATGTTGATAATAAGCAAAATTAAACAAAAAAAATTTGTTGGTCGAATAATTGTTACATCCAAAGTAATATTTATCTTTGCAACACTCTATTATCACTTATACAGTAAGTGTTTTAATATTCAAGAGTAATAGCTTTCCGATAGGAATCAGTACAGCTAAATTCGCCAATCTTTTTTTCAATTGGGAATTTGATAATTTAGAAATTGGAATTTTCAAAAATTGGAATTTCACCACTCGGGGGATTAGCTTCCCGGTATTCATCGGGACAGGCAACTTCGCTAATCTTTTTTCAATTGGAAGTTGTCATTAATTTTGAAATTTTACCCCGATAGCTGTCGGGATTATAAAATTAAAATTTCTATACTCGGGGGATTAGCTCAGTTGGCTAGAGCGCTACGCTGGCAGCGTAGAGGTCGTCGGTTCGAGCCCGATATTCTCCACAGCAAAACGCAAATATCATATAGGTGTTTGCGTTTTTTGTTTTTATCTTTGTCCTTTTATAAATAACGATATTAAATTTCATTCTTCAAACTTCAAACTTCAAACTTCAAACTTCAAACTTCAAACTTCAAACTTCAAACTTTAACATGTCCGACGATAAAAAAATTATATTCTCTATGTCCGGGGTGAGCAAAACCTTTCAAGGGGCTCAAAAACCGGTAATCAAAGATATCTATTTAAGCTTTTTCTATGGTGCTAAAATTGGGATTTTAGGTCTCAATGGTTCCGGAAAATCTACCTTATTAAAAATCGTTGCCGGTGAAGATAAAAACTACCAAGGCGATGTGGTTTTTTCATCAGGTTATAATGTGGGCTATTTACCGCAAGAACCCCAATTAGATGAAAGTAAAACTGTATTAGATATTGTAAAAGAAGGCGTAGCGGAGACCGTTGCCATCTTAGATGAATACCACCGCATCAACGATATGTTTGGTTTAGAAGAAATCTATTCCGATGCTGAAAAAATGGATAAACTCATGGCGCAGCAAGCTCTTTTACAAGATCAAATTGACGCCCACAATGCATGGGAGCTCGACACCAAACTGGAAATTGCCATGGATGCTTTGCGCACTCCCGATGGCGATGCTTTAATTAAAAACCTTTCAGGAGGAGAGCGCCGTCGTGTAGCACTTTGTCGTATACTTTTACAAGAACCGGATGTGTTATTGTTAGACGAGCCTACGAATCACTTAGATGCTGAATCCGTCCTTTGGTTAGAACAACACCTACAGCAGTATAAAGGGACAGTCATTGCTGTTACCCACGACCGCTATTTTTTAGACAATGTTGCCGGTTGGATATTGGAATTAGATCGTGGAGAAGGGATACCGTGGAAAGGAAATTATTCATCGTGGTTAGAACAAAAATCTATGCGGTTAGCACAGGAATCCAAGCAAGCTTCCAAACATCAGAAAACATTAGAACGTGAATTAGAATGGGTAAAAATGGCTCCAAAAGGGCGCCATGCCAAATCTAAAGCTCGTTTGTCGAGCTATGACCGATTGCTCAACCAAGACATGAAGCAATTAGACGAAAATTTGGAAATCTATATTCCCAATGGACCAAGATTGGGCACTAATGTTATCAAAGCACAAGGTGTTTCTAAAGCTTATGGAGATAAATTATTGTATGAAAATTTAGAATTTGAATTACCTCAAGCCGGAATCGTAGGAATTATTGGTCCTAATGGCGCCGGAAAAACAACCATTTTTAAAATGATTATGGGAGAAGAAAAAGCCGATTCCGGTGAATTTGTAGTGGGTGAAACGGCTAAGATAGCCTATGTAGACCAAGCGCATGCCAATATCATTCCTGAAAAAACGATTTGGGAAAACTTTGCCGACAGTCAAGAATTGATTATGATGGGCGGACGACAGGTAAATAGCAGAGCTTATCTAAGTCGATTTAATTTTTCAGGCAGTGATCAGAATAAAAAGGTAAACATGCTTTCCGGCGGTGAGCGCAATCGTTTACACTTGGCTATGACGCTTAGAGAAGAAGGCAACGTTCTCCTGTTAGACGAACCCACCAATGATTTGGATATTAACACATTGAGAGCATTAGAAGAAGGTTTGGAAAACTTTGCCGGATGTGCCGTAATCATCTCGCATGACCGCTGGTTTTTAGATCGCGTATGTACGCACATTCTCGCATTCGAAGGCGATTCGCAAGTCTATTATTTTGAAGGTTCCTTCTCCGATTACGAAGAAAATAAACGGAAACGTCTGGGAGGAGATTTGGTACCCAAACGTATTAAATATAAAAAACTGATTAGATAATTAGCTAATTAGCCAATTTGAAAATGTGCCAATTTGCCAATGCAATGTACTAAGCTTGCCTGCACTGAGCTTGTCAAAGTGTCGAAGTGTGCCAATTTGAAAATGTGCCAATTTGCCAATGCGATGTACTAAGCTTGCCTGCACTGAGCTTGTCAAAGCGTGCAAATTAGCCAAATTGTTAATTTGTTAATTTGTTAATTTGTTAATTTGTTAATTTGTTAATTTGTTAATTTGTTAATTTGTTAATTTGTTAATTTGTTAATTTGTTAATTTGTTAATTTGTTAATTTGTTAATTTGTTAATTTGTTAATTTGTTAATTTGTTAATTTGTTAATTTGTTAATTTGTTAATTTGTTAATTTGTTAATTTTTACCATCTATTTATAAAAGATTTCGAATAGATTTTAATACTTTATTTTTTTAATTATTAAATGAATACCCAACTTTACATAGTTCCTACACCTATCGGTAATCTGAAGGACATGACTTTTAGGGCTATTGAAGTATTACAAAATGTAGATTTAATACTTGCCGAAGATACACGAACTTCCGGTAAATTACTATCTCATTTTAGTATTTCAACTCCTATGCAAGCTTACCACATGCACAATGAACACAAAGTTTTAGATGGCTTGGTACAAAAAATAAAAAGTGGGACCTCTATAGCATTGATCACGGATGCAGGAACACCGGCTATTTCAGACCCGGGATTCTTATTAGTTAGAGCGTGTTTGGAAAATAAAATTAAAGTAGAAACTTTGCCCGGAGCTACTGCCTTTGTTCCGGCATTGGTCAATAGTGGATTGCCGGCTGATAAATTCGTATTTGAAGGTTTTTTACCGGTAAAAAAGGGACGTCAAACGCGTTTAAAGGAATTGGCTACCGAAGAAAGAACTATGATTTTCTATGAATCACCACACAAGTTGCTAAAAACATTACAAGATTTCAATCAATATTTTGGTGAGGAGAGAAAAGCCTCTATTTCACGAGAACTTACCAAGCTCTACGAAGAAAATATCCATGGGACTTTTAGCGAATTAATCGCTCACTTTCAAAAAAATGTCTTAAAAGGCGAATTTGTGATAGTGGTGGGGGGAAAAGAATCAAAGTAATTTTTCAAGCTTTTTGATCATGATGTCAAATAATTCTTTGGGAACATTTACATATTGAATACCAACAGAATGATCATAAAAATTACAATTTTCATTTTTGGGAACATGTCTTTCTTCTTTGATTTGTTCTACAGGGACGTTTAATATCTTGGCAAATCGTTCC
Source organism: Polaribacter sp. (assembly GCA_020740485.1). Lineage (GTDB taxonomy): Bacteria > Bacteroidota > Bacteroidia > Flavobacteriales > Flavobacteriaceae. Next base: position 52,211 of record DYMN01000013.1, read on the forward strand.
CATTCACTCTCCGTGACAGGCGATACCCCACGTTCTTTTCTTGAATATGTGGTTTGTTCCATACCGGCTTTTTCTGCCATTAATTCTTGAGAATAACCTTTAGCTTTGCGGGTGGTAATAAGATTTTCGAATTCCATAATTATCATAATTAAATTTCAACAAATATAAAAAAAATTTGCTTATGCAATTTTATGCGGATAATTTTTCATAAAAATATCCTAAAAAAACCTAACAATCTAAAAATTCGGTTAATAAATTTGTAGCATAATTATAAACCCTTTTTTATGAAAAGATTAATACCCTCTGCTTTTTTGCTATCTTTTTTCTATCTGCAAAGTTTTTCGCAAAGTAATTTAGTTTTTTGTTATGACACAGCCGGAAATCAATCAGCCCGAGCTTATGGCAACGGACAATTACCATCAAATTTTTGTGCCGCTTATAGAATTTCTGAAAACAAAAATGAAATTACTAAAAATTCTTCCGATGAAAATATTGATATGATAGAAGAAGGATCATTAGAAGAAATGTTTACTTTATATCCTAATCCCACATCAGGCAATGTGAAACTTTCTTGGCAAGAGGAAGTACAGGATAAAATTTACAGTATAGAATTAGTGGGAATGAGTAACCCTTATTATAGGGATATGAAATTTTACAAAGAAACCGACTGGATAGAAACAGACGTAACCAAAGAAATTACAGGAATGTATATTTTTAAAATTACCCTTAATGACGGAAATATTGTTTACAAAAAATTGATGAAAGTAGATTAAATTTTTTTTAACTTTCTGATAATAAATAAAATCAATAACCAAATAATCAATAACCCTATTATGAAAAAAACACTTTTAACCCTTTTTGCAATTTCTATTGTTTTTATTACGCACGCCCAAAGTGAGTTTGGGGTGCAACTTAACGGAGGTTTATCGAAATTTACCCCACGATTTCTTACAATGGAAGATGAATATGTTAAGGATTTAGCAAAATTTTCTTATTTGTTCGGTGTATATTATGAAACCCCTTTGAATGAAAAATTAGATTTAGGTTTTGGCTTGAATTACAACAATACAAAGAGTGTGGAAAATTCAAACGCAAGTGATTCCGAAGGAACTCTGTGGAGAGATCAATATTCAAAGGTCATGACCAATATAGGAGTGCCGATTTATTTGGAAATCAATACTTCAGAAAAAATGTTTTTTGATGTTGGCTTGCGATTTTCTTTTAATGTTGATTCAGAAAATCATTTTATTGGTAAACAAAATGCTATGATTTATTATGAAAGCATTTATAAACTGAATGTAAAGAAAATTCAATTTGGTGGGCAAGTCGGAGTGGGGTATCAAATCAATGATGACATAGCTGTATTTACAAATTTTTATAGAGATATCATGAGTTTAGAAAATAGTCAAGGCGAAGAAGATATGGACTTAAGATCTTGGCAACTACATCTCGGACTTAAATATGCTCTGAAAAAATAACTTAAATTTAAAATAACATCTTTACCTTAAACAGCATAAATATATGTTGAATAGGAATATTATGCTTAAAATTTACCAAAAATAAACTACCAAATAATGAAAAAATATACTTTTATAGTATTGATTATCAGTGTGTTAAATGCATTTGCCTAAACCATAGACCCGGGAAACACGCCCGGACAATTGGACGTATCACTTACAGGAGGCGCCACCTACGCTGTCCCTATCAGCGTACCACCCGGAATTAAAGATGTAGTGCCGCAAATAGGACTGGCTTACAACAGTCAAGGCGGTCCGGGACAAGCTGGATGGGGTTGGAATATCACCGGACTCTCCGCCATCAGCAGGATTCCCGAAACTACTTTTCACGACGGGGAAATTGACGGAGTGGACTTTGATAATAAAGACCGCTATGCCTTAGACGGACAAAGATTGATATTGGAAAGTGGTACTTACGGAGTAGCCGGTTCTGTTTATATTACCGAAAATTACAGCAATATAAAAGTCAAAGCTTTCGGTGTTCATTCTTTAGGTGCAACCTATGGACCTCTTTACTTTGAAGTGTATTATCCCAATGGAAATATCGCCACGTATGGTAAATATAATTCTTCTACTTCGTTGAGTTGGGGTATAAGTCGATGGGCAGATCCGCAAGGAAACACTATAAATTACGCTTACAATATCAATACAGAACCGAGATTAATTACATATATAAAATTTGGAAGTGGGAATAACAGCACCACCGGAATCAATGGAATATATTTTGCATGGGAGACAAGAAACAGAAATGAAGTAAATTTAATAGGAGGTGTAAGTACAGTATTAAGTATGAGGTTGAAAAATATTACAGTAAAGAATAATACTGCCCTACTTAGACAATATGATTTGATATACAGTACAAGTACTGACCCCAATTTCAATAATTTATATTACGACAGGCTGAAAAATATTCAAGAAAAAAATGGAGAAGGACATTTTTTGAATCCCATTAGTTTTGAGTATGACAGTGCAAGTACCAACTTGCAAAATGTAACACATCTGAATCAATTATATTATGATCAAGATGACTTTAGCAAATACCATGTGGTATCCGGTGATTTTGATTTATCCGGTAAAATTGACATAGGATATTATAAAAATGGTGATAATAAAGTGAGAATTTACAAAGATGGTAATTTTAGCACTTACCAACTCTTAAACACTTCTACCAATTTATATACCGACACATATTCATCGAATATTTTTACCTCAAGCCTGCTCGAAGGCGGTAAATTAAAAGGGAAACAGTACATTACCATTAAAAGTATGGGTACTTCAAATGTTTCCTTTCAACATTATTCCATCAGTTCCTCTACTCCACAGCTCATAAGTACTAATACATTTAATTTAGAAACTTACACCACAGAAGACTGCGATAGGATACACACCTTTACAAAACCTATAGATTTTCAAGAGGGTGATTTTAACGGCGACGGGATTACGGACTTATTAGGCTTACATATAGGTTACGGTATTGAGAGTGATTGCAATAGGGTTGTAGACCAAGACCCTAATTTTAAAAATGGGGACCCTTGTGAATGTAATTATCAGGAGGTAGCAGATAATAGAGTAGTTCTTTTTAACCTTAAAGATAATACCACGCAATTTATTGGTAACGATAGTGACAATATTGCACGCCTAAATAAAACATTAGGAGAATTTAACGGAGATGGCAAACAAGACCTTTTTGTGTATAAAGAAGGAAAAATGGCAGTGTACGGCTTGAACAGCAATAATGTATGGGAAAAGTTTCACGAATACAATGACTCACTTATTTATAAAAAATTCAGCGACCAAAACGCAGTAGATAAAAACACACCTATTGTATTTGGTGATTACAACGGAGATGGTTTAACTGATGCCATGATACCAAACGGGAATAGCTGGAAGGTACTATTCTCCAATGGCAAAACATTTACAAATGGAACCTATTATAATTCGCAAATGGTTTATTTCAACAATTATTTAAGGGAAGAAAATGGAGTTACTGCTTATTGGAAAAATTATTATATAGCTACTGATTTGAATGCCGATGGTAAATCTGATTTAATTTATCATAGACTAAAGTATCATGGAAAAGGATGGTCTCAACATGAATACCTAAAAACCTTTTTAAATAAAAACGTTTACGGCAATTACACTATTACAACTGAATTGGTGTATCAATATGACGATACAGGACATAATGAAACATCTGCACAAGGTATTCCTGTTTTTGTGAATTCAAATTATGTAAACAATGCAAATGAATATGCCTATATTTCATTTTATAGAAAATGGGATAATAATGGTAATAATGATAAGGTAAATATAAGACATTACTTCTCCACCACTAACATCCGCCCTAATTTCCTACTGAATAAAGTTACCAACAATTCGGTGGAAACCACCATCAATTATGGTACACTCACTCCGGATAACACATCCTACGTATCGGATACTTCAGAAGTATATCCTAATGTTAACATAAACTTCTCACCCACTACCTATTTGGTAAAAAGCATTACCGAAACCGGCGCAGGAATAACCAAAACACAAGATTTTAAGTACAAAGGTTTTGTAACCAACGTGCAAGGTTTAGGGTTCTTGGGTACAAAAGAACACAAACGCAGCAGTTGGTACGGCAGTGGTGTTAGCAAAATATGGTCTATATCGCTTCATGACATCAGTAAAAGAGGAGCTGTAACCTCGCAATATACCTCACTCACTGACATAGGTTATCTCTCAAACTATGTTTCAAGAACCCAAAATCAATACAGCACAACACTTGCGGTAAACAAAGTTTTTACCAATTTACCAACCCAAATTATTCAAACAGATGCCCTGCAAGGTATTACTACTACTACTGCCAATGCTTACGATAGTTTTAATAACGTTACTCAATCACTCACTACTTTTACCGGTGGCAGTAAAAAAGTGGTAATGCAATACAGCAACCAAACGGCTACTTTAAATAACACCTATCACGTAGGAAGACCCATTCAAAAGGCGGAAACCTCTACTTTGGGATCAGATGTTTTCACTGTAACCGAAGCATATACATACACCAATAACCTATTGACCCAAAGCAAGAAAAAAGCGAACGCCACTAATTGGGTTACGGAAAATTTTGAGTATGACACCTTTGGCAATGTGAAGAAAAAAACCCTCAGTGCCACCGGAATATCCAATAGAGTAGAAAATTTTATGTATGACACTTCGGGAAGGTTTGTCATTAAAGCTTATGACATTCAAGGTTTAACGACCCAATATGCCTATAATACTACTTACGGGTATCTCACTTCAGAAACCAATCCCTACGGATTAGTTACTTCTTATCTTTACGATGGTTGGGGTAGAATGACCCGAAGCACGGGTTATCTGGGAAATGCAACCAATTATAGTATAATTGCCTTATTGGGTGGTGGCATTCTCAAAACTGTGGATTATCCTTCCGGTCCCGATGAAGTAACCGAATACAATGCCTTTGGATGGGAGCTCAACAAAAAAGTTTTGGCATTAAACGGCAATTGGGTCAAAAATTCCATTAACTACGATATATTGGGCAGAAAAACAGCCGTAAGTGAACCCTATTTTGATACATCATCACCTTTGCAATGGACTACTTCTGAATTTGATGTATATGGCAGACCTATAAAAATAACCGAGCCTACCGGAAAAATAACCACAACTCAGTTTAACGGACTCTCTGTAACAGTAAACGACGGCGTAAAAACAGTGAGCACTACCAAAGATGCAGCCGGTAACATCATCACTATGACCGACCCGGGAGGAACCGTTACCTATACCTATTATGCCAATGGCACGATGAAAACCGCCAATTACGGCGGACGCATCGTAAGTACACAGATTGATAGTTGGGGCAGAAAATCAAGTCTCACCGACCCCGATGCCGGTACTTATACCTATCAATACAACGACATAGGCGAACTTTTGGTAGAAACCACTCCAAAAGGCACCACAACTTATGCCTACGATAATTATGGCAAATTGCTCCATAAAAGTATAGTAGGTGATGCTACCGACATACATACCACTTATACGTATGACCCTACCACCAAATTATTAAACCAAATTCAAGGAGTAAACAATACCGATCACAACAACAAAGCCCAAAGTATAGTCTATGACTCCTACAAAAGAATAAGTGAAGTTTATGAAAGTTCAGCATCTGAAGGCACTAATTATAACAAAAAACTCTCGTATGACAACTTAGGTCGCATCAATACTACCGAATATAACACTTCTTTTGAAGGGCAATCCGCAAATGTAAAAACTCAAAATGTGTATGATACCGGTGGCAATCTAAAACAAATAAATGATTTTTTAACAGGTGCGTTGCTTTGGCAAAAAGACTCCGAAAATGCACGCGGTCAATCCACTTTGATTCAACTGGGTAATGGCATTTCTAAGAGAAAAATGTATGACAATTATGGGTATATAAGCACTATAAAAGATTATACTATCAATAGTAATGCTCGTTTAATGAACCCGGACCCCTTCGACCCCAATGACCCTATTGACCCGGACCCCATAGACCCTATTGACCCTGACCCGATTGACCCGATAGATCCGCTTCCCGACCCAATAACGCATAATTACTTTTTAAACATAGAATATAGTTTTAATCCGCAACGTGCTTTATTGAATAACAGAAAGAATAAAGACATTATTACAGGCGTTGATGCACACGGGAATAACACATTTTGGAATGAATTCTTTACTTTCGACACCCAAGAACGCCTTACCCAAATAACAGGTTCCGTAAATTTCAACCAGAATTATGACTACAGAGGCAGAATAACCCAAAATTCAGCGGTAGGCACCTACAATTACAATGGCAATAACTACCAACTCACGAATATAAGCCTCAATACAGCCGGCACTAGCTATTATCAAAATCACAGTTTGCAACACGCAGTTCAATGCCTTTAAAAAACCTGTTAGCATTCACGAAGCAGGACAAGGACGTATGTATTTTGACTATGACCCGATAACCTTAGAACGTACCGCTACCTATTTTGGAAGTAATGAAACAGCAACAAAATCAAACACACCATACATAAAATACTTTTCTTCCATTATCCCTGTAGAAATAACCAAAGAAAGATACACCGGTAAAATAAAAATTATTACTTTTGTAGGCGGTGATGCTTATAGTGCGCC
>DYMN01000014.1:0-18473 GCA_020740485.1 Polaribacter sp.
TTGCTTTTATTCAATAAACCCTGATATCCTTACGATGTCAGGGTTTTTTTATTAAAAAAATAATATTTTGAAATTAAAGAACTTATTTTATAAGAGTATCTTTTTTTTTATTATCTTTGGCACAAATATTAACCCATAAAAACATAAAAAAATGTCAGGAATTTTAGACTTATTAAACGGACCTATTGGTAAAACTTTAATTAATGGTGCAGCCAATCAATTGGGCATGGACTCAAATAAAGCTGGTTCTGCTTTGCAATCAGCACTTCCTTTAATTTTAGGTGCTATGAAAAACAATACTGCTTCATCAGATGGTGCAAGTGGTTTGTTAGGAGCCGTATTAAATGATAAACACAATGGTAGTATCTTAGACAACCTAGGTAGCATACTTGGCGGTGGTGGCATAGATGAAGATGTAATGACCGATGGAAGTAAAATATTAGGTCACGTCTTTGGTGGTAAAGAACAAAATGTTGCTGCTGCTGTTAGCAAAAGTAATGGTATTGACTTAAGTCAAGCCATGAACCTCCTCAAAGTTGCTGCTCCTGTTATTATGGGAGTTATAGGAAAAGAAGCAAGAACGCAAGGCGTTCAAGACGCTAATGGTGTAGGAAATTTATTAGGAGGATTACTAGGCGGTCAAGGTCAAAAAGAACAAAGTATGATCAACCGCTTGTTAGATGCTGATGGTGATGGTAGCGTTATTGATGATGTTGCCGGTATGTTAATGGGTGCTGCTTCTGGTAACAAATCTGGTGGTGTACTTGGTACATTAATGGGAATGTTTGGTAAAAAATAATACTCAATTAGTCCATAATATATAGACACAGTGCAAGAATAATGCACTGTGTTTTTTTATTGCTAAAATTGAAAGCTAATATTTCCCATCACATGAAATCCTGGCATCGGTACCAAATTAGTTTCCGAATAATCAATGTTGAATATATTATTGAAGTTTAATTCCATTTTCCAATTATCTATTTTGCAATTTATCCCGACATCTACAAGGTTATATGTATCGTGTAAAGTTCTTTCTACGAATCTGTAGGAAATGTTGTGACTCAAATGTTTATTATATTGACTAAACAAATTTGCTACCACTTGATGTTTGAAACTATTTAGACTATAACGTGTAATTATGGGAATTTCATCCAAAATATTTTCATTCATATAGGTGTAACCTATTTTTGCAAATTGAGGAAATTGCTTAATGTTAAAATGATACTTGGTAGATAACTCTACTCCTTGAGTGACTATATTACTGAAATTTCGGGCTTGCCATTTTGGGGCATTGAGACTATCTTTAGCCCAATCTATTAAGTCATCAGCGTGTCGATAAAAGTAATTCGCATTAAAAATCCATCTTTTAGGCGTGAGGTAAAAACCTAATTCTCCTGTTAACGCTTTTTCAGGCTTTAGAGTCGTGTTTCCATGTTCAGTTGGACTATTGTAATACAAATTGGTAAAATTGGGGATTCTGCTCGTATAACCGGTGTTGACATACATTTTTACATTTTTTTTAAATTTCACCCCTAAATCCAAACCAGGGTATACAAACCAACCAAAATCGGAATAATAATTTAAGGATAAGCCTGGCGTAAAAGCAAATATTCCATCATTAGATTTGATACGTTCTTCAATAAATACAGTCGTTGTAATCCTGTCATGCATCCCCAAATTACTACTTTTAATCTCTCCATAATTGATGTCGATTCCTACGGCAGAAGTAAGCCATTGGTGGCTGTAACTGCCATTCCACTCGATCCCTGTCTTTTGATTTGTATGTTTATTTTTATAAAAATCAGGTAAATTTCTCTTTAAAAGATAAAAATCTTCATTCCTATGCCAATATATTTGTGCAGTAGAATTGATATTTTTAAAATTTATTTTTCTTTTAAATGCGATTAGATTAGTTTGGGTTTCTTCGTATTGTTCTGTGTATATTGGACTTGCATAAAAACCGTTGGCACCAAAAGCACGTTCTCCGTAAGTTGCCAATATTTCATTATTTCCAAATTCTGCTTTAAAAAAACCATTCCAATTGTTAAAGTCGGTATTATGACGATACCCATCAGATTTTAGTTTGTTGATTGAAAACCGAATAGCACTATTTTCTAATTGATCAGCATAACCTAAGCCGATTCCGTATGTTTCAAATGATCCTGCTTTGAATCTTATAAAACCACGATCATCACTTGTTCTTTTAGTAATGATATTTATGGCTCCATTCATCGCATTTTGCCCGTAAATTCGAGAAGCAGCCCCTTTGATTATTTCAATTCTATCAATATTTTCGGGGTCTATGATGGCATTCATTATATGATGTCCGGTTTGTAAATCATCCATTTTAACGCCGTCTATCAAAACTAAAACTTGATCATAATTACCCCCTCTGATGTATAAATCGGATTGAGTTCCTTCTACACCTCTTCTTCGCACATCCAGTCCAATACTATTTTGCAATATTTCTTCCATACTTGTGGCGCGAAAAATAGACATTTCTAAACTATCTATTACCTCTATTGTGTGGGCATTTTCAGTAAATGGCAAAGCAATGCGTTTAGCGTCAATGATAACTTCATCTAATTTTTGAATACTATCCGGAACTGATTGTGAAAATAAAAGAATGGGAAATAAGAATAAGATAAATATTATATTTTTTGGCATAAATTAAAAATTTTACAGGCTGACAAAAGTAAGTCTTTTAAATAAAATTGAAGAATTGAATAGCTATAAAATTCGTTTTTTAAAACATTATCAGTATTTTTGTTTCTTAAATTTTATCAAATTATGTTACGTACTATTTTATTTTTTTTCATAGCTTTATTATTTTCTTTAACAATTTTTTCTCAAAGTTTAATGACTCCGGAAAAATTGTGGGAAGTGCAAAGAGTGTCAGTTTTAGGAATCTCTGAAGACCAATCCGTTATAGTATATTCAGTAGGAACTCCGGATAGGACAGCTAATAAAATTAATAAAAAATATTTTACATTAAACTTGACCACCCATCAGGTAAACGAAATAATTTCTCCTAATGATTTTTTAAAAGACGATAAAATTTCATCTGATGCTAAGTATAAATTAATTTCGGAAGAAGTTAAAATGCAACCGGTATACGGTAAAGAATTTTATCCTGATTTAGACCAATCTAATGTTCAAAGATATGACGATATTCCTTACAGACATTGGGACAGTTGGGAAACAGGCGATTACAATCACGTTTTTATTGCTGAAATAGCGCATCCTGAGAATAAAATAGACCTAATGAAAGACAAAATGTTCGATACGCCGATTTTACCTTTTGGTGGTGACGAAGATTATATTTGGCATCCTGACGGAGATAAAGTACTGTATGTAACCCGAGCTTTCAGTGGAAAACCTACTTCGACAAGTACTAATACCGATTTGTTTTTGTATGATTTAAATACAAAAATTACGAAAAATCTCACCGAAGAAAACAAAGGATATGACTTGCAACCAAGTTATAATAATAAAGGTGTTTTAGCTTATTTGCAAATGAAAAGAGACGGCTATGAGGCTGATAAACAAGATTTGATTCTATTTGATGGGAATCAAAAAATCAATCTCACAGCCACTTTTGACGGCATACACGTAGAAAGTTTCAAATGGAGTGAAGATGGCAATGTTTTATATTTTATATCTCCAGTTAATGGTACAATGCAATTATATAGTGTGATGGTAGAACTACCCGTTTCAAAAACAAAAAAGAAATCAAAATTACCGAAAATGAAATTGTACGATGTAAAACAAATTACATCGGGTGATTTTGATGTTAATCATATTATAGGAAATGTCGGCGACAAGATTTACGTTACACGACAAGATTTTAACCACGCAAATGAGATTTTTGACGTTAAGGGTACGTCCGGTGAAATGAAACAAATTTCTCATGTAAACGATGCTTTTTATAATGCAATAAAACCCGTTCAATCAGAAAGAAGATGGGTTACTACGAAAGACAACCAACAATTGATGAGTTGGGTTGTCTATCCACCTGATTTTGATTCGAATAAAAAATATCCAACTTTACTGTATTGTCAAGGAGGACCGCAATCGCCACTTACTCAGTTTTATTCTTTTCGTTGGAATTTTCAATTGATGGCATCAGAAGGTTATATTGTGATAGCACCAAACCGAAGAGGAATGCCGGGACACGGTACAAAGTGGAACGAAGATATCAGTAAAGACTGGGGAGGTAAGGAAACTCAAGATTTGCTGGATGCTATAGACGATTTTTCCAAAGAACCTTATGTTGACAAAGATAGATTAGGTGCTATTGGTGCCAGTTTTGGCGGTTTCTCGGTATATTATCTCGCCGGAAATCATCAAAAGCGTTTTAAAACTTTTATAGCGCATGCCGGAATTTTTGATTTTAGAAGTATGTATGGCACTACGGAAGAATTGTTTTTTGAAAACTGGGAAAAAGGGGGTCCTTATTGGGACATGAACAATGCTGTTGCTCAAAAGAGTTTCAGTCATTCGCCCAGTAACTTTGTTCAAAATTGGGATACACCGATCCTCATCATACAAGGCGCTAAAGATTTTAGAGTTCCCGAAAGCCAAGCCATGCAAGCTTTTCAAGCTGCGCGACTTCGCGATATAAAAGCCCGCTATCTGATATTCCAAAATGAAAACCACTGGATTCTCAAACCTCAAAACGCCTTGTTTTGGCAACGCGAATTTTATAAATGGTTAAAGGAAACTTTATAAATTATGTTTGTAAATATGAATCCAAGATGTAGATTCTTATTTTAATTTTAGAAATTTATTTGATTGATATTAAATTAGTTAAATCTTGAAGAGTAATAATACTTCTTCGGTTTAATTCAATTTGCAATTAAAAATAAAAATGTACTTTCAGAAATCAAATTATGCCAAATCTAAGTTATAAAAAGAACCTAGATTTTCTTTCATTTCTAATGACTGGTTTACTATCAGATAGGCAATGACGTTTAGGTTGCGCAATTCAATGATTTGAGGAGAAAGAATTGATTTCTTATAGAGTTTTTCTGTATCGTGATAAATGTAATTCAAATGGTCTAACGCTCTGAATAAGCGTTCGTTGGATCGAACAATTCCCACTAAATCACTCATAATGTATTGAATGGATTTTCTGTTGTGAGAAATCAGCACCCTTTCTTTAGGCTCTATGGTTCCGGCTCTGTCCCATTGTGGAATGGTGGGAGTGGGTGTTTTGGAAGTCAATTTATTTTTAAAAATATGTTGGACTATATTATGTCCGTATACCAAGGCTTCTAATAATGAATTGGATGCCAATCGATTGGCGCCGTGTAATCCGGTGCAAGCCGCTTCTCCATTGGCATAAAGATTGGTAATGTTGGTTTCTCCAAATTCATTTACATGAATTCCCCCCATTAAATAATGCATCGCAGGCACTACTGGTATAAAATCTTTGGTTACGTCTATTCCAATGCTCTTACATTTCATTACAATATTTGGAAAATGATTGGCAAAAGCGGTTGAGTCGAGATGCGTGCAATCTAAGTAAACACATTCAGCACCGGTTCGGTTCATTTCCATATTAATGGCACGAGCCACAATATCTCGAGAAGCTAATTCTGCTCTTTCATCTATTTGTAGCATAAATCTTTCGCCTTTATCATTTTTTAAATAGGCACCAAAGCCACGTACGGCTTCCGTTATCAAAAATGAAGGGCTCTTTCCGGGTTCATAGAGTGAAGTTGGGTGGAACTGTTGGTATTGCATATCAGCTATTCTGGCTTTGGCTCTGTATGCCATTGCAATACCATCGCCTGTAGCAATTACTGGGTTAGTAGTTGATGCATAAGCTTGTCCTGCACCCCCTGTGGCGATAATGGTTATTTGAGCAGAATAGATGTCAATGATTTGAGTCTTTTCATTCATGATATAGGCTCCAAAACATACAATATCAGTGTCTTTAAAAGTGTGTTTGCGTTTTTCGGTATGGTGCTGCGTTATGAGGTCTATAGCAAAATGATGCTGCAGTAAGATGATATTAGGTAATGCATTGACTTGATTTAACAAGGTTTTTTGAATTTCAAAACCGGTGACATCTTTGTGGTGTAATATTCTGTTGGCAGAATGTCCTCCTTCTTTTCCTAAGTCATAGTGTTCAGGGTCACGTAGATCGAAGTCGGTACCCCATTCTATGAGTTCTTTCATGCGTTTGGGTGCTTTTTCTATTACCTTTTTCACCACTTTAGGGTCATTAGCATATTCACCGGCACGCAAAGTATCTGCGATATGGCTTTCAAAAGTGTCAAATTTGTCCCAAACCACAGCTACACCACCTTGAGCGTATTTGGTGTTTGATTCGTCTTTTTGGTCCTTGGTGGCTACAATGATTTTGAGCTCAGGTTGGGCTTTGGCTAATTTGATAGCAATGCTCAATCCGGCTATGCCTGAACCCAGAATAAGTATGTCTGTTTGAATATTTTTAGGATGGTTTGACATTTATATAAATAGGATTAAAGATTATCTTGTGTTTGTTCATACGGAGGGTTAAAATTTCCATCTTCGTCAAAATAGGTGTCAAATTCTGTTTTGGTGAATTGATATTCTTGTTTTTTGAGTCCTTTGTTTTTGTATAAATAGGCTAATAAAATACCTGTAATTAAGCCACTTAGATGACCTTCCCAAGACATTTCTTCTTTAATAGGGAGCACGTACCAAATCATTCCGCCATACCAAAAAGCCACTGCTAATGATAATGCGACCAGCCTTAAATTCTTTCGGAAAATTCCACTAAAGAAAACGTAACTTGCTAATACGTATATCAACCCACTTACACCTATGTGATATGAAGGGCGTGCTATGAGCCAAGTTAGAGCTCCGGAAAGTATAATTCCGAATACTACGACTCTCAAGGCTACATTCCTGTAAAAATAAATAGTGACAGCCATTAGAATAAACAAAGGGAATGAATTACTCAATAAATGTTGGACAGAGCCATGTATAAAAGGGCTAAATATAATTCCTTTTAAGCCTGACATGGTTCGTGGATATATACCATAATCATCTAAATTGTAGCCAAACATAAATTCGAACCAATAAATGATCCAAAGCAATAAGACAAAATAGAGTGGAATTTTCCAAACTTTTTTATCAAATTTAAACGGTTGGTCGTTAATGGAATTATCAGTAATCATTTTACCGCTTTCAAACTTAAGTCCATGTTATAAACCGAATGGGTCAATGCGCCACTGGAGATAAAATCGACACCGCAGGCTGCATAAAGTGGTGCTGTTTCCAAAGTAATGCCACCGGATGATTCCGTTTGGCAATAATCGCCGATTAGTTCAACTGCTTTTCGAGTGGTTTCAAAATCAAAATTATCTATCAAAATTCGATAAATACCTTCATTTTTCATTATTTCTTTAATCTCATCCAAATTGCGGGCTTCTACAATTATTTTTAAATCCAAATTAGAATCCGATAAAAATTTTTTAGTTTTAATAATGGCATTGTTTACGCCGCCAGCAAAATCAATATGATTGTCTTTTAACATAATCATATCATACAAAGCAAATCTATGATTAACACCTCCTCCGATTTTTACTGCCCATTTTTCAAGTGCTCTAATACCCGGAGTGGTTTTACGAGTGTCTAATATTTGAGTTTTCGTGCCTGAAAGCTTTTCTACAAATTGATTGGTTTTTGTAGCAATGGCACTCATGCGTTGCATGGCATTCAGCACCAAGCGTTCTGCTTTTAAAATAGATTGAGAACGTCCACTGATATAAAATGCAATTTCTCCGTATTTTACTTTATCACCGTCATGGAGCAAAGGTGTAAAAATCATTTCAGGATCAACTTTTTTAAAAACCATTTGAGCAAATGCGATTCCTGCAATAATACCGGTATCTTTAACTAATAATTTTGCTTTTCCCATTGCATCAGAAGGGATGCAAGCCAATGAGGAATAATCACCGGGTCCAACATCTTCTCGAAGGGCATTATTTATAATCAATTCTATTTCTTGTTGAAATTGAGATTCGGTAATCATACAAAAATTAAATTTTTTACAAAGTAAAGAAAAAAATGCTAGTTCGTAACAGCATTTTTTAAAGTTAATTTTTTTACGGATATTTGTAGTCTTATTTTAATCAATCGTTGTATTTATGGCAAAATCAGTATCGGGATTTTCAAAATTAACCAAACAAGAAAAAGTAGATTGGCTTACAGCCCATTTTACTAATGTGGGTATCGAAGCCAAAGAAATATTACAACAATATTGGAATGAAGACCGCATTTTACAATCTCTTCACGATGATTTTGTAGAAAATACTCTTACTAATTTTTATTTGCCTTATGCCATAGCACCTAATTTTGTTATCAATAAAAAAAATTATGCCATTCCTATGGTCATTGAAGAAAGTTCTGTGGTAGCTGCAGCTTCAATGGTGGCTAAATTTTGGAGTTCTCGAGGAGGGATAAAAACAAAAATTTTGAGCACAATCAAAAGTGGTCAAATTCATTTGATATACCATGGTAGCTCAGAAGGTTTGCAGTTGTATTTTGATAAAATGAAGCCACAGTTGCTCAGAGCAACAGAAAACATAACTGAAAATATGCGCCAACGCGGAGGTGGCATACTCGATTTAAAATTGAAAAATATAACCCACGAATTAGACAACTACTATCAAATTCACGTGGAATTCGATACGAAAGACAGCATGGGAGCCAATTTTATCAATACTTGCTTAGAAGCCATTGCGAATGAATTCAGACGTCCGGATATTGAAATAGTAATGAGCATTTTATCCAATTACGTTCCTGAGTGTGTGGTGAGGGCAGAAGTTTCTTGTCCTGTTGAAGAATTGTATGAAGAAAACGCATTGCATTTTGCTCAAAAATTTGTTCAAGCAGTGAAAATTGCAGCAGTGGAACCTTATAGAGCGGTAACGCACAACAAAGGGATCATGAATGGGGTAGATGCCGTGGTAATTGCCACCGGAAATGATTTCCGAGCAGTGGAAGCGGGTGTTCACGCTTTTGCAGCTAGGAATGGAAAATACAGTAGCTTAAGTCATGCTGAAATCAAAGATGGGAAATTTAGATTTTGGATAGATTTACCACTTTCATTGGGAACCGTTGGCGGATTAACTAAATTGCATCCGCTGGCAAAATTGTCTTTAGAAATTCTCGACAATCCTAACGCTGAAGAGTTAATGCAAATCGTAGCAGCAGCCGGTTTGGCACAAAATTTTGCGGCTTTGCGCGCACTGACAACAACCGGAATTCAAAAAGGACATATGAAACTGCATTTGACTAATATTATCAAATTATTGAATGCCAAAGAGGACGAAAAACAATTTTTGATTCAATATTTTGAAAACAAAACCATTTCACACAAAGCAGTGGTAGATAAGTATTATGAGATGAGAAGAGAAAAGGAGTAAATTTAGAAATTACAATAGTTGAAATTCCAAATTTCAACACTCAAAACTCATCTCCATAAATTGGAGATAAAACACAGACCACAAAACTACAATAATCAATAATCAACGTTTCTCCCGATAGCTATCGGAATCGCTCAACGACCAATAATCAATAACCTAATAATCAATAATCAAATAACAACATATCGAGCCAATGGGAAACTCCTGATTTCGGGAGAATATTTAGTTTTGGATGGAGCCAAGTCATTGGCAATTCCTACAAAACAAGGTCAAAATATGCAAGTTAAATTGATGGATGAGCAGAAGTTGACTTGGAAAAGTTTTGACAATCAAGGTAATATTTGGTTGGAAAGGGTATTTCATTATCCTATCACCATTAGAAAAAGTGACACAAAAGCGATAGAAACGCTCAAGAAATTGTTTTTGTCTATTCAAGTTCAAAATCCTGATTTTTTAAAAGAAAAACAAGGTTTTTCTGTGGAAACGCATTTGGAATTTTCTAGAAATTGGGGATTGGGGAGTTCATCGACTTTGATTTATAATTTGGCAAATTGGGCAGCGGTTAACCCTTATTTATTATTAAAAGATACTTTTGGAGGCAGTGGATATGATATTGCTTGTGCCGGAAATGATACGCCAATAACTTATCAATTACTTAATAATCAACGTATAATTGAACCTGTGAATTTTAACCCATTATTTTCAGATCAATTGTTTTTTATTTATCTCAATCAAAAACAAAGAAGCAATAAAGAAGTCAAAAAATATCAGAATAAAACTATTGTTGAAAAAAAATCCATAATCAATTTGGTGTCGGAAATCACAGAACTCATGTTGAAAGTATCCGATATAAATGATTTTGAATTATTGATGAAAGAACACGAATCACTATTGTCCAAGGTTTTACATAGAAAACCGGTGCAACATCATTTTAAGAATTATTTTGGTCAATTGAAAAGTCTTGGTGCCTGGGGAGGCGATTTTATCATGGCAACCGGAAATGAGGATACGCCCAACTATTTCAAAGAAAGGGGATTTGAAATTGTTATTAGCTTCAAAGAAATGGTTTTTTAAAAAAATTGTAGGATAGATACAAATACACGTTATTTGCATGTCATATAGTAATTTGGTATTCAAAATGAAAAAAGACATTCGTTCCTATTCTAAAGATGATTTGAGAGACTATTTTGTTGCTCAGGGTCAGCCTGCTTTTCGTGGAAATCAAGTCTTTGAATGGTTATGGAAAAAAAATGCGCATGCTTTTGATACCATGACCAATCTTTCAAAGGAATTGCGATTGTTTTTAGAAGAACATTTTACGATTAATCACATAGCGGTTGATAAAATGCAACGCAGCAGTGATGGTACGATAAAAAATGCGATTAAATTACACGATGGTTTAATAGTGGAATCCGTGATGATTCCGGCTGATAATAGAACTACGGCTTGTGTGTCCAGTCAGGTGGGCTGTGCGATGGGTTGCACCTTTTGTGCCACGGCGCGCTTAAAAAAACAACGCAATCTGAATCCCGACGAAATATATGACCAAGTTGCTTCTATCAGCAAGGAGAGTGAATTGCTCTACGGACATAAACTCACCAATATCGTTTTTATGGGAATGGGTGAACCCTTACTCAACTATGAAAACGTGATGAAAGCCATTGACAAAATCACTTCCGAAGAAGGTTTAGCAATGTCTCCACGAAGAATTACACTTTCCACGGTAGGACTGCCTAAAATGATAAAAAGAATGGCAGACGAACAAGTGAAATTCAATTTAGCCGTTTCGCTACATTCCGCCATAGACGAAGTGCGCAGTGCTATGATGCCTGTTAATATTTCAAATAATCTGGACGAATTAATGGAATCACTCCGATATTGGCATCAAAAAACCGGAAATAGAATCACCTTTGAATATGTGGTTTGGAAAAACATTAACGATAAACCCAAGGATATCAAAGCATTAGTGGAATATTGTAAAAAAGTTCCTGCCAAAGTAAACTTGATTGAATACAATCCAATAGATGATGGTGAATTTGAACAAGCATCTCCTATCGTTATTGATCAATATGTCAGTGAATTAGAAAAAAACGGTATTATAGTGAACATTCGTCGCAGTCGTGGAAAAGATATTGATGCGGCTTGCGGTCAATTGGCGAATAAGGGTTGATTAAGTATGAAAAATTCCATTATACTGGAAATATTAGTACAAATATTTCCATTTCATTATATCTAAAAACAAAAAAAACCGTTAATTATTTAACGGTTTTTTTGTTTTAAATGTTTGAAAACTAATCTTTTAAATCATCATCGGCATCAGTTGCAATTTTGTTGACAGATACCAAAACGCCCATTAATAAGGCAACACCAATAAAAGTGAGCGAAAACCAACTCGGAAGTAATTTTATAAATTCGGTGTGTAGAAGCAATAATTTGATAGATACAAATACTAAAATAGCAAAAATGCTGTATTTCAAATAATGGAATTTTTCCAACATATTCGCTAAAAAGAAATACATACTCCTCAAACCGAGAATCGCAAAAATATTGGAACTAAAAACGATGAATCGCTCTGTGGTAACTGCTAAAATAGCCGGAATACTATCCAAGGCAAAAATGACATCGGTAAATTCTATCATAATCAGTGCTATGAATAATGGGGTGAAAACTCTTTTCCCATTTTCAATGATCCAAAAATGTTCTGCATGAAAATTCTTAGTTACTTTGAAATACTTCTTTATAAATTTGAATTTCTCATCTTCGTGGTGTTCATCGCCTTCGTGTTTGAGCATACTAAATGCCGTGTACAATAAAAACACTCCAAAAACATAAGTTATCCATTCAAATTTTTCCATCAAAGCAATTCCAAAGAAAATCATCAAAGCACGCATTACAATGGCTCCTATAATTCCCCAAAATAGCACACGGTGTTGGTATTTCATGGGCACTTTTTGACTGGCAAAAATAGTAGCGATGACAAAAAGATTGTCCACACTCAATGAAAGTTCAATTAAATATCCGGTGAGATATTTCGTAACCGCTTCTCCGGGTTGTATCCCGTGTGCACTAATAACCATTCCTGTTTTGTAGAAATAAAAAACAGCGAAGGAAAAAAGCATAGCAAACGACACCCAAAAAGCGGTTTCAATCGCTGCTTTTTTGTGACTTACCTTTTCGTCTTTTTTGTGCAAGACAATCATGTCGAAGGCAATCAGAATAAAGAAAACTGCAAATAATATTATCCAAGCCATATAGTTGTTTCAGGTTTTAGGTTTAAATTTTTAGGTTTAAAGTTTAAAGTTTAAGGTTGCTGAGCGTAGCCGTAGCACAGGTTTAAGGTTTAAAGTTCAAGGTTGCTGAGCGTAGCCGAAGCACAACTTTTAGATTGTTTTAAAACTTTCAATATTATGATTTGTAAATGAGAAATCGTTAAGCCAGTAGAAAAGTAAAAGTTTTAAGAAAACAAAATTTTCAAATTAACATATTTTCAAATTTTCAAATTCAAAACTCGTGATTATACTAATTTCTTCGCTTCATCTAAGGCTTTGTCAATTCCGTTAGGATTGCTTCCACCTGCTGTTGCAAAGAAAGGTTGTCCACCGCCACCTCCGTTGATGTGTTTGGCTAATTCACGCACAATATTTCCGGCATGGAGACCTTTTTGTTCAATCAAACTCTTTGATATATAACAAGATAAGGTTGCTTTGCCCTCAATATTGTTGGCTATCAATAAAAATGCTTGTTCGTGTTTGCCACCCATCTCAAAAAGTATGTCTTTTATACTTTGTGTATCCAAGTCCATTTTAGTCGCTAAAAACTGAATTCCGTTACGGTTTTCCAATTTTTCTTCTAATTCACCTACCAAATTTTTGGCATTTGCTTTTTGCAATTGTGCCATTTCTTTACGCAACAGATTGATTTCCTCTTGCATATTATGAACAACACTCACAACGTCTTTTGGGTTTTTCAATAAAGATTTTAATTCATCCAATTGACGGTTGTTTTCTAATAAATAATATTGCGCAGCATCCGAAGTAATGGCTTCAATTCTTCTAACTCCCGCAGCAATAGCACTTTCAGAAACAATTTTGAAATACCAAATTTCACCTGTGTTCGAAACGTGCGTTCCTCCACAGAGTTCCAAAGAATCTGCAAATTGGATCATCCGCACCCGGTCGCCATATTTTTCTCCAAATAGCGCCATCGCCCCTTTTTCAGTTGCTTCTAAAATGGGAAGGTTTCTATGCTCTTGTAGTGTAATGGCATTTTGAATTTTTTCATTTACAAATTGCTCTACTTTGTTTATTTCATCCTCTGTCATTTTAGCAAAATGCGAAAAATCGAAACGCAAGCCTTTACTGTGCACTGCCGAACCTTTTTGTTCTACGTGCGTTCCTAAAATAGTTCTCAATGCTTGATGCAATAAATGTGTAGCAGAGTGATTGCGTTGTGTCAAGGCGCGTTGGTGTTCATCTACTTGAGCCACAAAAGTTTGAGCGGTATTTTTTGGTAAAGATTTACTGTAATGCAACCATAAACTATTTTCTTTTTTCACATCAAATATTTCAATTTTACTTCCATCTGATGCTATTAACCAACCACTATCACCTACTTGTCCGCCACTTTCAGCGTAAAAAGGAGTTGTATTGAGTACAATTTGATAGAATTCTCCGTCTTTTTTAGAATTTACTTTTCTGTAACGCAATAGATTAGAATCGCTTGTTAAAATATCATATCCTACAAATTCGGTTTCCGTTGCATTGTTTAAAAGTGTCCAATCTTCGGTTTCCATTCCTGCTGCATCGCGGCTGCGTTCTTTTTGTTGCAGCATTTCAGTATCAAATTCGGCTTCATTGAAAGTCATGCCTTTTTCACTTAAAATCAAAGCAGTAAGGTCTTTTGGAAATCCAAAAGTATCAAAAAGTTCAAATGCTTTTTTTCCGGAAACTTCTTTGCCGTTGGTTTCTTGAACAATTCTTTCCAAAAGTTGTAAACCTTGGTCTAAGGTTCTTAAAAAAGAATGTTCTTCTTCTTTAATTACATTGGTTACCAAATTTTGCTGTGCTTTGAGTTCAGGGAAAGTTGCACCCATTTCTTGCACCAATGTTGGAATCAATTGATAAATGAAAGCATCTTTTTGGTTGAGAAAAGTAAATCCATAACGCACCGCACGTCTTAAAATCCTACGGATTACATAACCTGCACCACCGTTGGAAGGCAATTGACCGTCTGCAATGGCAAAAGAAACTGCACGAATGTGGTCTGCAATGACGCGAATGGCAATATTTTGTTCTTCATTTTTACCATATTCCACACCGGTTACTTTTTCAATTTGATGAATCATCGGCGTGAAAACATCGGTATCATAGTTGGATTGTGTTCCCTGTAATACCATGCACAAACGCTCAAAACCCATACCTGTATCCACGTGTTTTGCAGGAAGATACTCTAATTTTCCATCGGCTTTACGGTTGAATTCCATAAATACCAAATTCCAAATTTCCACCACTTGCGGATGGTCTTTGTTTACTAGAGTTGCGCCATCTATTTTGGCTCTATCTTCAGCATTCCTGATGTCCACATGGATTTCTGAACAAGGACCGCATGGACCTTGATCGCCCATTTCCCAAAAATTATCTTTTTTGTTACCTAAAAGGATTCTATCTTCTGCAATATGCGATTTCCAAAATTGGTAAGCATCTTCGTCTTTGCCGAGATTGTCGTCTGCACTTCCTTCAAATACAGTAACATATAATCTTGATTTGTCGATTTTATACACTTCTGTCAACAGTTCCCACGCCCATCCAATGGCTTCTTTTTTGAAATAATCACCAAAACTCCAATTGCCCAACATCTCAAACATGGTGTGATGATAAGTGTCTTTGCCTACTTCTTCCAAGTCGTTGTGTTTACCCGAAACGCGTAAACATTTTTGGGTATCGGCTATCCGATGGTGTTTTGGAACCCCGTTTCCCAAGAAAAACTCTTTAAATTGATTCATTCCGGCATTGGTAAACAATAGTGTAGGATCATTTTTAACCACTATAGGCGATGAGGCGACGATTTCGTGTTGCTTTGATTTGAAAAAATCTAAAAATTGTTGACGTATTTGGTGCGAATTCATGCGAAAATTTATTGTTTCTATGTTTTTTTTAATCGTTTGTCTCAAAATATTTTAGAAAAAAAGCATCAGTTAAAATGAAAAAAATCAGTGTTTTCACTTTAACCAAAAGAACTTAATTCATTAATTAACTTAATTTTATAAAATTTTGTTTTACTTTTGTTTTTTTTAAACTTAAAAGTAAGCAAAAGTAAGATTTTTCATCACATGGCAAAAGTAAAATATCACTACAATCCTGAAACCTTATCATATCATAAAATTATTCCCCAGAAAACGCGTATATTTTTAAATGGATTATTGATTTTCTTGGGTTTTATTGTTACTATGTTTTTAGGATTTATCATTTTGAATTCTATTTTTGAATCTCCGCGAGAAAAGTCATTAAACAGAGAAATTGAAAATTTAAAAGTGAATTACAAATTGTTAGCTCGAAAAGAAAAACTACACAACGAACGCATTGCAGAAATTGAAAATAGAGACAATACCATTTACCGAAATTTTTTTGAAGCCAGTCCCATCCCTGAAGAAGTTAGAAAAGCCGGTTTTGGGGGTGCAGATCGATACCAAAATTTAGAAGGATATGATAATTCAAAGATGATTATTGATTTATCAAAACAAATGGACGATCTTTCCAAACGCATTGTTATTCAATCAAAATCTTTAGATGATATCATAAAGATGGCTGAAAATAAGGAAGAAATGTTGGCTGCTATTCCGGCAATATCTCCGGTAAAAAAAGAACAGTTAATTCGAATTGCTTCTGGTTTTGGTTGGCGTATACACCCCATTTTAAAAATAAAACGTATGCACAATGGATTAGACTTTGTTGCTAAAGAAGGCACGCCCATCTACGCATCCGGAAATGGTGTGGTAGTTGAAGCAGAGAGAAGTTCTTCTTTTGGAAATGTGGTAAAGATCAATCACGGTTTTGGTTATGAAACCGTCTATGCGCACTTGAGTAGAATAGCAACAACCGCTGGAAAAAGAATCAATCGGGGTGATATCATAGGTTACATGGGCAGCACAGGACTTTCAACGGGCACCCACTTACATTATGAGGTTATTAAAAATGGAACTCATACAGACCCAATTAATTTCATGTATGGTAACTTAACCCCTGCAGAATATTTAGAAGTGCAACATCAAGCCGGCCAAGAAGGCGGACAAACTTTGGATTAACCTAAAAATATTTAGTATGTATTTAAATTTACCGGACAAATTATATTACAAGATAGGAGAATTAGCAACTGCTTTTGATGTCAATGCTTCCTTATTGCGTTTTTGGGAAAAAGAATTCAACTTTTTGAATCCAAAAAAAGATAAAACGGGCAAACGAATTTACACTAAAAAAGATGTCGAATTATTACAACAAATCTATTTCTTAGTGAAGGAAAAAGGACATACTCTTGAAGGTGTAAAACTAAAAATGAAAGAAAACAAACAAAATGTTTTGAATGAAGATGGATTTATTTCTAAAAATCAAACAATTATTGCAAAATTAGAAAAAATAAAAAACGAATTGAATCAAATAAAAAATTCATTACATTTGTAGCGTTCAACCCAAATAATTTAAAACAAATATTAACACTTAAAACACTTAAAAATGAAAAAATGGTTAGTTCCTTTGATTGTAATAGTTGGTATAGCTCTCCTGTTATTCGGATGGGTACAAGGATTTTACAATAATGCTATTACACTCAGAAATGCCGCCACAAAACAATGGGCAAATGTAGAAAGTGCCTATCAACGTAGAGCTGATTTGATTCCTAATTTGGTGGAAACTGTTAAAGGCTATGCGGCACACGAAAAAGAAACATTAGATGCCGTAATCAGTGCAAGAGCAGAAGCTACAAAAGTGAGTATTGACCCCACAAATATCACTCCTGAAAAATTTGCAGAATTTCAAAAAGCGCAATCCGGAATATCAGGGGCTTTAGGAAGATTGATGGCAGTTGCGGAAGCCTATCCTAACTTAAAAGCTGATGTGCATTTTAAAGAATTGATGTCTCAATTAGAAGGGACTGAAAACCGCATCAATGTAGAAAGAAGTCGATATAATGCAGATGTAGAACCTTATTTAAATCACTTACAAAAATTTCCCGGAAATATATTAGCCGGAATTTTTAATTTGAAACCATTAGAATTTTTCAAAGCTGAAGCAGGTGCCGAAAAAGCTCCTAAAGTGCAATTTTAAAAATAATTCTATTTAAGCAAAGACGCACTTTGATTACAAACTGCGTCTTTTTTTTAACTAAATTTAATCATAAGATATGAATAGCGTAGAAGCATTTCTTACTTCGGATGAAGAAAAGATGATAGTGGAGAGCATCAAAAATGCTGAAAAAAATACATCCGGTGAAGTGAGAGTTCATATCGAAAAATCTACTTTAAAACATCCGTTAGAAAGGGCACAAGAGGTTTTTTACAACCTAAATATGCAAAACACCAAACAACGCAATGGCGTTTTATTATATGTGGCTACGAATACGAAGCAATTTGCTATTATCGGTGATGAAGGAATCAATAAGTTAGTTACAGAAAGTTTTTGGGAATTTGAAAAAAGATTAATTACCCATTATTTTTCAATAGGAAAAAATGCAAAAGCCTTAATTGATGGAATTCAGTTGATAGGAGAAAAGTTAAAAATGTATTTTCCGTATGAAAAAGACGACACAGACGAATTAAGTAACGAGATTTCAAAAGGATAAAATGAGAAAAATTAGTTTAATATCTGAGAAAAATATTTTTCTTTTATTTGGATTGAGTTTGATTTTCAATTGGTTTATTGGAGATAAGTTACTTGCTCAAATTCCGGAAACACCTACAAAACCTTCATTTCAAACTTCAGTATATGATGAAGCAGGAATATTAACCCCCGAACAAAAAAATGCTTTAGAACAAAAACTAATACAATACGCTGATTCTAC
>DYMN01000014.1:18573-58642 GCA_020740485.1 Polaribacter sp.
CCCCCGAACAAAAAAATGCTTTAGAACAAAAACTAATACAATACGCTGATTCTACTTCAACTCAAATTGTAGTTGCTACCATTAACACCACAAATGGCGAAGAAATTGGTTATTATGCAGCACAATGGGGACAAAAATGGGGAATAGGGCAAAAAGGTAAAGACAATGGGGTACTGATATTAGTGGCTAAAGACGATAGAAAAATGACCATTCAAGTGGGTTATGGATTAGAACATTTATTGACTGACGCCTTGAGTAGAAGAATAATAGAAAATTCTATGGTGCCCCATTTCAGAGAAAACGATTATTATGGAGGATTAAATGAAGCAACGGATATTATCTTTCAGATTTTTGCGGGAGAATATAAAGCCGATGCCGTTGAGGATACAGGAAGTATTTTCCCGATTTTGTTTATTTTTTTAGTGTTTATATTAATTATAATTGTGATTGTTAAAGCATCTAAAAATTCAAGAAATAACGGAGGAGAAAAAACTTCTATGGGCGATGATCTTTTCGGTCCTATCATTTTAAGTCGCGGCGGACGTGGCTCTTGGGGCGGCGGTTGGAGTACCGGCGGTAGTGGCGGCTTCGGTGGTGGCTTTGGCGGTGGCGGCTTTGGTGGCGGTGGCGCTAGTGGAGGATGGTAATGCTTAAGTTAAAACTTAATGCAAATGAAATTTATCCACTTAGAATACTTCTGAATTTAATCTGTAAAGTTTTGCCTTTTCTGAAAACTTAACCCTAACTTTGATAGAGTATTTCAAATTGTTTTAAGATATTTTCTTTTGTATATTTTTCTACATTTAATGTTGATTTCAGATCCCTATTGCGATAGGAATTATAGTTGTCAAAGATGTTTTTAACGCCATTAATTGCTGATTTTAAATTACCATTATCTACTAAAACTCCATTATTTTCATTTACATAATCTTCAACTCCTCCGCATTTACTAACGATAACAGGAAGATTATTCAAAATAGCTTCAAAAGTTACAATTGAAAATGTTTCATAATTGCTCAATAAAATAAAGGCATCATATTCTTCGTATTTTTTTTGTAATATATGATTAGGTATAAAACCTTTGAAAAAAATATTTTTGTTTAAAAGTCCGCTGATTTCTGCTTTTTCCATTAACCTATTTTTGTCTTTTCCGTCTCCATAAATATCAAGAGTTAAAGAAGGAATTTCTTTGACTAACTCTTCTATGACTTTGATTAGCAAAGATATATTTTTAACTTCGTCAACTAAATTGGAGATGGAAATTAATCTGTATTTAAGAGAACTTTTCTTATTTGTTGTGCCAAACGTTTCAAGTTCTAAAATATTGGGTGTTATTGTTATATTTTCAAAATGGGTTTTCTTACTGAATATTTTTTTTAAATAGGAAGATACAACAGAAACACCATTGTAGTTTTTTAAAAATTTCAAAAAGACCAATTTATTGATTTTTGATAATTGGTCGAATTTTCCTGATGTATCAGTAAAGCCACTCCAATGTTCTGTCAATACCATTTTTTTTACTCCGAATAACTTTAAAAGGGAAGTAAAATAAATATATGGATAGGTAATATGCAGATGAAATACATCTATTTTTCCAATTTTTATTTTTTGAAATAGGGGGATAGAATAATAAGAAAAATGTTTTAGTATTGGTAATCTCGGCACATAAAACACCTTAACAGTCCCAAAACGCTCTTCAATTTTTTCAGTTTTAAACCATTTGTAGGGATGATTTTGATGCGTAATATGGAAAACAAATAATTGATGTTTAGCCCCAATTACTTCTAAATGTTTTTTAACGAAAATTCCTTGATTTGAAAATTGAGTAGGATACCAGCCGGCCCATACCAGAATTTTTAATGGATTCATTATGTAATAATTTTCAAAAGCAAATATAATTTAAATTACATCTTTTATAAAGTTATAATATCTAAAAATTTAATTTAAATTTACGCAGTCGTAATAATTGATTTAAATCATTTTTTTTGAAAATTATTCAACGTTTGGAGTAAACCTTTGAATAATTTTCATAACTTTGCCCCTTTAAAGTAAATTTATTATATATAATATACAAAATCAATCTATATGTCCAAAATCATTCAAAAGAAACAGCTATCGGAGGCAGTATATCTCATGAAGTTGGAGGCACCGCTCATCGCCGAAGAACGCAAAGCAGGGCAATTTATAATTTTGCAAATTGACCAAGAAAATGGAGAGAGAATTCCATTGACCATAGCAGATGCGGATACAACAGAAGGTAGTATAACTATCATTTTTCAGGTGGTAGGCGCAACAACCGAATTATTAAAAGATTTAAATGAAGGGGATGATATTCCTGTGTTAGTAGGTCCTCTTGGAAATCCAACCCATATTGAAAATTATGGAACAGTGGTTTGCGTAGGCGGAGGAATAGGCGTAGCTCCCATGCATCCTATTGCCCAAGCGCTAAAAGAAGCCGGAAATCACGTCATCATTATTATGGGAGCACGCAACAAAGATCTTATGATTATGGAGGATGAAATGAAAAAAATAGCCGATGAACTCATCATTTGTACGGATGATGGAAGTTACGGACGCAAAGATTTGGTTACAGCTCCACTTAAAGAAATTTGTGAACGAACTGAAAAACCGAAATATGTAATTGCCATTGGGCCACCCATTATGATGAAATTTTGTGCTGAAACTACCCGACCTTATGGAGTACATACTGAAGTATCTCTTAACACAATCATGGTAGATGGCACCGGTATGTGTGGCGGCTGTAGAGTAAATGTAGGCAATGAAGTAAAATTCGTTTGTGTACACGGTCCGGAATTTGATGCGCATTTAGTCGATTTTGACAATATGATTGCGCGACTTAATTCCTTTAAAGATATTGAGCATGAACATACCTGTCGCTTACACGGGCACTAATACTTCGACTACGTTCATCAACCTTTAGTAATTCGTAAATCGTAAATCGTAAATTCCATGTCATACACAGCACCTGAAGTAATACAAGAAAATGCAGTAGATTTATTGCATAAATACATCCACAATCACGAGAGTTTAAAGGCAAGAGAACGCATGCAAATACCCGTTCAAGAAATGCCCAATCAACATCCGGATATAAGGCGTAATAATCTGGAAGAAGTAGCTATAGGTTATACCCCTGAAGAAGCACAATTAGAGGCTTTTCGTTGTTTAGATTGTAAAAAACAACCCTGTGTAGATGGTTGCCCGGTACAAATTGATATTCCCGGCTTTATCAAAGAAATAGCAAATGGCGATTTTCAAGGCGCTGTTGACACCATTAAAAAAACGAGTCTTTTACCTTCGATTTGTGGTAGGGTTTGTCCACAAGAAAGCCAATGTCAAGCTACTTGTACAGTAGGAATTGGGCTAAAAGATGTAAACAAGGCAGTAGCCATAGGCAGATTAGAGCGCTTTGTAGCAGACTGGGAACGCAATAACGGAGCTTCAAAAATTCCAACCGTAAAATCGGAAACAGGGAAAAAAGTGGCGGTTATCGGGAGTGGTCCTGCCGGATTGGTAGTGGCTGCCGATGTACGTCGCGAAGGTCATCAAGTAATCATTTTTGAAGCCTTTCACAAATTAGGTGGTGTAATGCGTTATGGTATTCCTGAATTCAGATTGCCCAATGAAATTGTAGATCAAGAAATAGAAACGCTTAAAAAAATGGGCGTTGAAATCATAACAAATTACGTGGTGGGTCGCACCAGAAAACTCACTGATTTAATTGAAAAAGACGGTTTTGATGCAGCATTTGTCGGAACCGGTGCCGGACTTCCGCTTTTTATGGGAATTGAAGGCGAAGATTTAGTAGGCGTTTTTTCCGCTAATGAATATTTGACTCGTGCCAATTTGATGCGTGCTTTTGATAAAGCTAAGGCAGAAACCCCTATGTATCATTCCAAAACAGTTGCTGTTTTGGGAGGTGGCAATGTGGCAATGGATTCGGCTCGCATGGCGATGCGTCTGGGAGCTGAAAAAGTGTATGTCATTTACCGCAGAACCGAAGCCGAAATGCCGGCACGTAAAGAAGAAGTGTTGCACGCCAAAGAAGAAGGAATCGAATTTTTGTTCCTTCAAAATGTAAAACGCATCATTGGGGATGAAAAAAGTAGAGTAAAAGCGGTAGAATGTTTGAAATACGAATTGGGCGAACCCGATAGTTCCGGCAGACGCCGTCCGGTTGAAATTAAAGATTCAGAATTTATAATGGAATTAGATACCATTATCGTTTCTATCGGTAATGGCAGCAATCCGCTTATACATCAAACGACCCCTCAAATAGAAACCAATAAATGGGGAAATGTAATTGTAGATGAAAAACAAAAATCGTCTATGGACAAAGTCTTTGCCGGTGGTGATATTGTGCTGGGAGCTGCTACTGTCATTTTGGCTATGGGCGAAGGAAGAAAGGCAGCGGCTTCCATCAATGAAATGTTAGGAAGTTGATTTTTTTAAAACAACTTTTTTGGCGTTTCAGATGCCGGATGGGTTGAGGTAGGTTGAAGGATTTACACTATTTTCCCATTTTATCTATTATTAATCCTATTTTCTCAATAAAAAGGTTGAGCAATTCCTTTTTCTTCTTCCTCATTTTTTACCAATTGGTCTTTCAATTCTTTGATTTGTAATTTTAAATCCATAGTTTGATTTTCGTAGTTATTTATGAGTTTTTCAGATAGTTGATTTATAATCATAGAATTACTGAAATTCCCGCCTTTTTGATTATTATTAATAAGAATAGGTTCATTTTTTAATAATTCATTTGGTTCAATTTCAAACAGTGAACAGATGGGTTCAATGAGTGATGCCCACGAATTGCTTTCGCCACTTTCCATGCGTGCATACGCAGATTGTGAAATATGCAAATAGTCAGCTGTTTGTTCTTGCGAAAAACCTTTTGCTTTACGCAAACTTCTTAATTTATTACCAATTACAGTATTCATATTAACTCATAAATTTAGATTTACAAAGACATATAAAATATTTTACTCTAAAATAGGGTAATAATACCCAAAAAATGCATAAGACTTAATTTGATAATCTTTTTATTTTTATACCATTCAAACAAATGTACATTATAAGAAGAAAGAGCTTTTTACCCTATTTACTCTTTAAAAAACCAAAATGGGAAAAATATTTTTGTATAATTCATTAAAAACATTTATTTTTATTATTTTATTGTTAATTTTTGCTAAATCATATAGCGGAAATAATCCATCAATATATAAACAAGATAAATTATTTAAAATCGAAAGTTTATATCTTTCTGGTGACTCTACTACTAACATTACTACAGTCGAAATTAATGATGAAATTGAAGAAGGTATATACTGTGAAGCAAGTGCTTCAAATGGAAGTATTACTGTGACCCTTTATTGTTGGTTTTGTAGTTGTACTAAGCTCGCTCAAGCTGCTGCAGAACAAGTAAATTAATAATATATATCTGTAACTAAGTTTAATTAAAATTTTATTTAAATTATCATGAGAAAATTTATTTTTATTATCTTATTTTTGTTTTTCATTAAATCATATAGTGAGAATAACCCTTTGATTTATAAACAAACAAAATTAGTTGAAATTATTGAAAATTATCAATCAGAAGTCATATTATTAAAAAATGAAACGAATGAATCAATTGATACATCTGAGAATATACGTTGTTCTGCAACAGTTATGGGCAATGGAATAACAGTTAGTGCATCATGTTGGTTTTGTGATTGCGAGAAATTATATGATTATGTATTAACTCAAATACTATAATTAGCATTTTCTAAAATTTCGTAAAATAGCACTATCTTGTTTTCCTTAAGATAGTGCTATTTCCTTAATATATATTAATCAATATTCAAAAAATTTTCTTAATATTAATCATTATTAATTCTTACGATATGAATAAACTTATCTTATTGGTTCTTTTAACCTTATCTAATTACTGCTTTTCGCAAACTTTAAAAATTACTTACCTTTATAATATGCCCAAACTTAAGATGACCGATAGTTTGTTTTTATATTCTAGTGCAGATTCGAGCCAGTTTATTTTTGATATAAAAGAGAAAAAAATCGCATTGGATTTTGATGATGCACAAGGCGTTAGACATGCTAATAAATTCACATTAAATTATAATTTCAAAACACGTAAATATTATCAATTTAAAAAATTTAAAGGAAGAGTTTTTTATACAAATTGGATTGAAAGTGATAATAATTGGACCATAACAAACGAAAAAGATTCTATTTTAGGGTTTAAGGTTGTCAAGGCATATAAAGAGATTGAATCAAAATATTTAGTACGGCAAAAAGTATATGCGTGGTTTGCACCTGATATTCCAGTTTCAACAGGCCCTTTATATTTTACCCAATTACCAGGGTTAATATTGAAAATAACGTATGAAAAAAATAGTTTAACGATTGTTGCTATTAATAACGAATATATTTATAATCATATATTTATTTCAGAACCGGAAAACAGTATTTTTGTAGAAAAAGATATTATGTTGGATAATGATGAAGTAGAAATGAATAAAAGATTGAAAGAAAAATGATGTGTTATAGATATAAATTATTTGCTTTTTTTTTTACATTTAGTCTCATCTTAAATGTGTATTCTCAATCTAATATAAATGGAAACGTTTATTCTACTAAAGGAGGAAACATTGAAGAAGCAAATATAATCCTATATAATCGAAATAACGATATTCTTGAATATACCACTAGTAATGAAAAAGGTTTTTTTTCCTTTAACAAAAGATATGAAACAGGAATTTATACTGTAGAATGCACTAGATTAGGTTTTTCGAAAACTAAACAAAGTTTAATAATTGGTACTGATGAGAATAAATCTGTTCATTTAGATTTATATCTTGAACAATCAATAGATATGATATTGGCAGAAGTCGAAATAAAAACTCAAAAACCGATTATTGTTAAAAAAGATACTATTATTTATAATATTAAAAGTTTTACTAATTCGAGTGATGAAAGTTTAGAATCTGTTTTGTCTAGAATTGAAGGTATTAAAGTCTATGAGAATGGGGATATATCTATTAATGGGAAAATGATTAATAAAGTTTTAATAGACGGAAAAGAAGTATCTGATTTTGGTAATGCCATTATAACAAAATCGTTATCTCCTGAAAAAGTTAAGTCAGTTGAAGTAAGATTTGATGAGAAAGATAATAAAATTAAAGAAAGTTTATTAAATGATGAAAAGTTTTTAGTATTAGACATTAAATTAAATAGTGACTTTAAAAAATCATTTTTTGGTAAACAATATATAAATGTAGGATTTCAGGACAATTTCAAATATGGGTTTTTTTCAAATTTTTTTTCCTTGAATAAAAAAATAAATTCACAATATTATGGGGAAAATAATAGTTTAGGAGATAATTTAATCAAAATTGAGCAAATTAAGAACATAGGAAAAGAAGCATTTGATAAAATATTTTCCCTTCCGACTGATTTTAGAGATGTACTAAAAAGTGAAGGTTATAATGAGGAAATTTATGGTTTTAATAATTTTACTAAAAAAGACATTTCTATTGTTGGAATAAGTCAAAACATTAATTTATCAGATAAAACAAGTTGTTTTATAGGTAGTTTTAACCAATATAATTTTCTTAAAAATAGTAGTCAGGAAATATTATCTATTGATTACAATCCTATTTATAAACTTACCAGTATAGGAAAAAATTCAGATTTAAATTCTAAAAATAAAATTCAGATTAAACATACCACTAATTTATTAAAGATAAACTTCGATATTAATTATACCTATCAAAAGTCTTTTCTATTAAAAAACACTATTATTGATTTTGATAATCAGGATCAGTCAATCAATAATGTGGAAAAAGGAGTTTATATAAATAATAAAATTGAATATATTTATTCAGATAAAATCGGATTTTTATTAGGTGTTTCCTATGTTTATAATAATAACAACAGAAAAATTGATTTTAATATTTTCGACAATAATGTGTTGAACTTTTTATTTCCAGAAAATAATAACATTGATTTTTATAATTTTCATCAAAATATTTATTCTAATAATAATAGCTATGCACAAACTTTTAAAATGAAATACAAACAGAATAAAATAACGCATTATATTGGATATAGGGGATATTTTGATAAAATTGATTTAACAAAAAAATCAAATGTTATCTTGTTTTCAAATGCAAACTCTAATTATTTTTACAAATTCCATTCCCTCACTTATGACACTAATTTTTTTATAAAAAACCTAAATGTTGTTTCTGGAAACGAACTCACTCTTTTTAATTTTCCTTTTGAAAATAGTCGAAAAAATAAATATTATTTTCAAAATGACTTAAAATTACTATATAGTAGTTCAAAGTCAAATCTTTCTTTAGTATTCAATCGCAAAATTGCAGCTTTCCCATTACTTAAGATTGTAGATGGTTATACTTTTATTGATGACCATTCGGTATTTATACCAAATAATCATATATTTCCCTATTTTAATACAATGTATTCAGCAAGTTATTCTTCAAAACTGAATTCTAATTTCGACTTGACAATTGCTCTATTAAAAGGGATTTCTAATAATTTAAATAATCAGTTAGTTGAAAACCTTGTATTTAATCATGCTGATCAATTGAGAAGTAAATTTTTTATGTTTTCTACTTCTATAAAAAAAACAATTAAAAAAGATAAATTGTTTTTTATATTAGAGCCAGAGTATATTGATAATAGTGAGCAGTTTTATAAATCTGATTCACTTACAAATTCTAAATCAAATAATTTACTTATTGGATTAAAAATAAATTATATTTTCAAAAATAATTTATTTTTATATTACTATCCTAAGTATTCAAGTTTCGTTCGTATAAGTGGTTTAAATGAAAGTGATATAAAATTTAATTTTATTACCAATTATTTAAAATTAAAATATATAACTTCTAATAAAAAATTTAATTTTAATATTGATTATAAACAAGTTAATTTCATTCAAAAAAATTATATTTTTAATAATTTCAATTTTTCTATTGAATATCATAGAAATAAAACTAAATATTTCGTTGACTTTTATAATTTATATAATTCATCTAAATTTTTAACCCAAGATTTGTATCAATCATTATTAATAGAAAAAACAAACAATGTTTTTGAAAGATATGTTAAATTTGGTGTTAAGTTTGAATTTAATTGAGAGTTTAATAATCACGTAAAATACGCTAAATAAAAACCATATTTTTTTGGACGAAGCAACCGCCGCTATGGATAGAAACACAGAAAAATTCACTTTAGAGATATTACAAAAAATAAAACCTGAAGTGGGTATTTTGTTTATTTCCCATCGTTTGCACAGTCTAAAAAAATATGCGGACCGTATTTATGTATTGGAAAACGGCGTTATTTCCCATTCGGGTTCTCATCAAGATTTGTTACTTAACGAGAATTTTTAAAGTGATTTTTGGCACGAACTAACGTAAACCCCTGTTGATAAAATCTTAACTCTACCAAGGAATAAATCAACATAACCCCCAATGCTTTGTAGATTTGTTGTGTAAAAACTAACACGTAAGTTGCTACTGCAAAACCATTTAGCATAATGATTGTAAAAAAAACATTCTGAAATAAGTTGTATTTTGCTTCATAGTATTTTACTTTTTTGTTCTTCACTATTTTTTTTATCCCTTTCATAAAGTCTTTTGCAGTTGCTAAAAAACTAACTATTATAATTAGGGTTTTAAAAATTGAGAATTGCTAATATTCCATTTTTTTCTTGTTTGAATTTGTCAATAATATATGAGGTCAGTCTATAAAGGTGTCATTATTTTTATTAATGTGGCTAAAGCCCTAATTATCACGAACATTAATTGCCCCGCCCTTAAGGGCGGGGCAATTGAAAACCCACCCCAAACCTCCGTCCACGCACCTTTGACCTCCGCTCGCGAAGGTAGAAATGCTGCGTCTTCCATCAATGAAATGTTGGGAAGTTAATATAAGAATGAATTATCAAACGATTTAATTTTTTAGTATAAGATATTTTTTTCTTACAGAAATAGTTCTTTAACCTTAAAGTCCCTCAATATAATATCGGAGAAAATAAAAAAACTCCGATTTTTTTTTAGTAAGAAACAAGTATTTGCTTACTCATAAAACCATAGTATATTTGCACTTTAAAATTTTAGCGTGTAAAGCGAACTTTTGCATTCTAAATGCTGTATTTTAACTTCAAATTTAATCATAGTGAACGAACAAGAAATCATCCGCCGTCAATCATTGCAAGAACTTCGTAGCTTAGGAATCAACCCTTATCCTGCTGCTGCCTATAATGTAACAGCACATATTAAAGATATCATTGAAAAATTTGATACGTATGAAGGTAAAACCGTAAGTATTTCCGGAAGAATCATGAGCAGAAGGATTATGGGAAATGCTTCATTCGCCGAGTTAAAAGATGCAAGTGGCAGAATGCAAATCTATGTGAACCGAGATGTTTTGTGTCCTACAGAAGATAAAATTTTGTATAATACTGTTTTTAAAAAGTTATTAGACATCGGTGACATCATCGGAGTAGTAGGTGAGGTGCATAAGACCAAAATGGGTGAGATTACTGTATTCATCAATAGTATGATGGTTTTGACCAAATCACTTCGTCCGCTACCGGTTGTTAAGGTGGATGCAGATGGCAAAGTGCACGATGCTTTTAGTGATTCAGAGCAGCGTTATAGAATGCGTTATGTTGATTTGATTGTCAATGATCACGTCAAAGATACCTTTATCAAACGCACCAAAATAACCAGTGCTATGCGCAATTTTTTCAATGCGCGAGGCTATTTGGAAGTGGAAACTCCTGTTTTGCAACCCATTCCGGGTGGAGCAGCAGCACGCCCGTTTTTGACCCATCACAATGCATTAGACATCCCATTGTATTTGAGAATTGCCAATGAGTTATATCTCAAAAGATTGATCGTCGGTGGTTTCGATGCCGTTTATGAATTTTCTAAGGATTTTAGAAACGAAGGGATGGACAGAACACACAATCCGGAATTTACTGTGATGGAGTTGTATGTGGCTTACAAAGACTACAATTGGATGATGCAAATGACGGAAGAACTTTTAGAAACCGTGGCGCAGGAAGCTATCGGCAGAACAGAAATTGAAATTGGAGAAAACACAGTCAGCTTTAAAGCACCTTATCCTCGTGTGCCTATTTTAGAAGCTATCAAAACGCATACCGGTTTTGACGTAACCGGAATGGATGAAATGCAACTCAAAGAGGTCTGCAAAAAGTTAGAAGTTCCTTTTGAAGATAACTTTGGGGTTGGCAAATTAATTGATGCTCTTTTTGGAGAGAAATGTGAACATCACTACATACAACCCACTTTCATTACGGACTACCCTAAGGAAATGAGTCCACTAACCAAAGAACATCGCTTCAATAAAAACCTGACTGAAAGATTTGAACTGATGGTCAATGGGAAAGAATTAGCCAACGCTTATTCTGAGCTTAACGATCCAATAGATCAGCGCGAACGTTTCGAAGAACAATTACGTTTATCTGAAAAAGGCGATGATGAAGCCATGTTTATAGACCAAGATTTCTTAAGAGCTTTAGAATATGGAATGCCACCCACTTCAGGTATAGGCATCGGAATCGATCGTTTGGTGATGTTTTTGACAAACAATGCGTCAATTCAAGAAGTATTATTCTTTCCGCAAATGAAACCCGAAAAAAAACAAATTCTTCTGAATGAAGAAGAAAAATTGGTTTTTCAATTAATAAACGTTAATAATCCGGTCTTGCTAAGCGTAATTAAAGAGCAATCTGCCTTGAGTGGCAAAAAATGGGATGCTACTATCAAAGGTTTGACTGCGAAAAAATTGGTAAAAGTATTCAAAGAGAATGAAGATATAAAAGTAGCAATTGATAGTTGAAATTGATTTTTTAGTTATTTAGGGTCTGCTGAAAAACTAAATTATATTCTATGTTTAAGCTTTCAATTAATGAGCTTAGTCTAAAAAGAGGTAATAATTTTTATTAATTTGGCTTAAGCTATGAATATCACGCACCTTATTTACCCCGCCCTTAAGGGCGGGGCAATTGATAAATGTCAAGAACGACCCCACCCCGAGCGTTGCTGCGAAGCAGCAACGCTCGGGGCTTTTATCTTTTTATCCCCAACATTTAGTCTAATGCCTTTTATCTTCGATCTACAGGACTTCAAATACAAGAAAACTTCATAAAAGGAGTAAATATCCTTGTACTTTAATTGAAAAATAATCTTATAAGCGTAATAAAATCAATTACTTTGTGTTTTTCAGCAGACCCTATTTACAATGCTACACTTTTGTGAGATTGCAGTTTACCTTATTTGATATAGGCTTTTAATTCGTTTAAAATTGGATTAGTCGGATATTTTTTTAAAGATTTTTGGAGTAAGAAATGCGCAAACTCGCAATCAATTTTGTCGTAATAACATTGATTGATTATAGCTTCTACGTATTTTATTTCTATTTCACGATTTTCAGGATCCATTTCTAATGCATTTTTGTATTGAAAAGCGGCATGGGCATAATTGAGTTGTTGCATCCATTTTTCGGCATCTTGAATATAAAATTGCAATTGATCTTCTGAAATTCTTTTGTCTGTATTTTCTATTTTAATATCTAAATTTTTATAGTAGGGATTTTGAAACCCTTTGTAAATTTGACTACCTATTGCTGCAATAAACCCTATAAATAATACGCCAAATATTACAAATACCAAAAGGTCAAATAAAAATTCCTTTTTTTGCGATGCAATCACTTTAGTTCTGATTGCTTTTAATTCATCGGATGAAAGTTTTTTAGATAGAATAGTGCCTTTTGAAGCTTTGAAATAAGCATCTTTTAAATTCAAAAACGACCTTTCTCTTTTGAAAATGTTCCTTTTTCTCAATAACATTGCGTTGTTATTGATGGAAGTGATCATCGCTTGTACTGAACCGCCGAATGACATATTTAAAAGTAAAAAAGGCACAAAATCAATTTGAATGAAATGATTTTGTGCCTTTAAAGGTTTATATTAGAATTTTATAACCATTTTAATAGAAAATCCATTATATTTTCCTTCATTTCATAATGAAGTTTGATGTAGATTTTCATATCTTCGTGCAAGGGATGTTGTTCATTTCTTAGTCTGCCGTCTAATTCCTCGTTTAAATCAGCAGTTTCTATTATATTGCGTTTGCGACGAATTCTCTGTAAAAGTTGCCCTATTACTTCTCGCTCGCGAATGATTTTGTTTTGGAAACCTTCAAGGGGTCTCATAGCTACATCACCTAAACCTCTGGAGGCAATTTCTTCCAATTTTTCTTCAAATTCATTCATTTCATTGATATGAAATTTTAATTCTCTTTTCCAAACATCTAAGTTGAACTTCAAGTCACTCAGATATAATAATTTAGTCTGCATAACGCTATCTGTTTTTAATGATTAATACTTGATTACTAATAAAAGTATAAAGTTACAATATTTTTTTTAATAAAAACAGATTTTAATCAAAAATTTACGCTTTTAGTTTGTTGTAATCAATATAGTATACTAATTTTAAAGAAAATTGATGTGTAAAGGGGTTTTCAAATAGCTCATCCAAGTTTTTAAAGAATTTGATATTAGGGTTGTCACCGTTTGCGTATATATTGTTGCGATAGAGCGCAATGATTTGACTTCCGGGTGCAAATTCCCATGCGTAGCTCAAATCAACATTCCAAGCATTGTAATTATAATTTTTATTTTTATCATAGAGATAATTCTTTAAACTCCCGTCATTTTGCAATAAATAAAAGGATTGATATTCTAATGGAAACCAGTAATGTCTGATAGATAGACTTAGTACATCTTTTGTAGAAAAATTATACGCTCCATTCAAGCTGTTCACAAAGGTATTGTGGTTACGCCTTCCAAAAACAATATCTTCTCCCAGAATATCAACAAATCCATATTCATTTAAGGTTTTGTCATAGGAAAATTCATAAGCTAACTGCAAACGATTGTTAACCCTATATCTGGGTGAAAATTCAAGAAATGGTCCTTTAGTAACTATTTCTGTCCCAAAATTTCGAGCGTATCCAATAGTGATATCCGCAGCGAGTTTTTTTCTGTAGTCAGTAGATATCCAAGTAAAGAAATTACTCAATGGATCGGCTTTATAGAATCGGTTTGCCACGCGCGGTTCATAGAAATCTTTTTCTTTGCCTATACTAAAATTTACACCACCACCATAGGATAACTCTTTTTTATCGGTCATTCTCACATTGATGTTGAAATGATTGTTAGTGTAAGTATAGGGTGTGAACAAATAATTCAAGTTTGCATTCACAGACAAGTTGAATGAATTTAAGTTCCCTTTTGGTTCAAATATTCTGTAACTGTAATTAGCAAAATGGGCTACATAATTGTTGTAATTCTGGATACCAAAATCATTTTTATCGTATTTGGTATCTGACAAAGCTGTACCAAAACCCCAACGATTTTTTCCGTGAATCTTATTAAATTCTAAATATCCTTCTAAGCCAAAATTAGTATCATATTTTTGAAATTTATTGCTGATACTGGATTGATATCCAATGGCATACTTATTTTTAAATAACCTTACATTACCCAATAGAGAAGTTACATTAGCATCGTAAGAACTGCCATTGCGCATCACATTGGAATTGACTAATGTAATAGATGAAGTATTTTTAAACTGTTGGTCAAAGACCAGAGCATTGTAATTGGTCAAAGGGTTTGTAAGCACTTCTCTATGGGTATTGAGAATATTATTTTTAATGATTGCTTTTGAAGGCATAGTAATGGCATTGAAAACGCCAATTCCTAATCCTTCAGTAGTTCTTCCTGAAAATTTTATGGCATTTAGTAAACGGGTTTTATCCGGATTTTCAACAATTTCTTCATTTTCTGATAATTGGTCATACACATCGTAATAATGCATCGGTTTACCACCCACACGACGGGTATAAAACAAATCGCCTTTGGCAAATAGTTCGGTTCCTTCCGTAAAAAAAGCTCTTTTTTCATCGTACTGTTGTTCAAAGGGACCTAAATTGACCACTACATCATCGAAAGAGGTTTGACTGAAATCAGGTATCAAAGTGGCGTCTAACGTAAAACTGTCATTGATGCCGTATTTGATGTCCATTCCGGCTGTACCTTGCCATTTATTGGTTCCGTCAAAATGGGTATAAGTGCCTTGTGCGTAAGGATAAAAACTCAATCGAACGGGTGATTCGATGTCGGTAATTCCTTTTAGCAAACCATCATATTCTGTAAATCTACCTTTGCTTTTATCAATTAAATTCCAAGTATATTGCTCTTTCTTGCTTTGGATTCTTCTGTGAATGTTCATTCCCCACGTTTGTACGTTGTTGTTGGAAAAACGTAAAGCGGAATAAGGGATTTTCATTTCTACTACCCAGCCGTCTTGGTTCATTTGAGTGGTACTTTCCCACACGGCACTCCATCCCCAATCTTCTCCATTCCCATCCGAAACTTTGGCGTCGGCTTGGGTTCCGGTGCTCATAACTACAAATTCGGTGTCATTGACCCCATCATTGGCAGGATTGAGGGAAAGTAAAAAGAAATCGGTTTGCCCAAAGTTGTCACGCGTGGTGAATTGCATCGGAATGTTGCTTACATTATCATCATATAGATAAGCTCCAACGTAGAGGGCTTCATCGTCGTAAGCCAATTTTACAACCGTTTTTTGATTTTCAGGTTCCGGTGTGCCGGTTCCGGGACGAAACATTACAAAATCTTTAGCTTCTTGTGCTTGAAGCCAAAAAGCTTCGTTTAAATTGCCGTCAATTTTAGGAGCTTGGTCGGTGCGAAAGATGGTGATTTCTTTTTTCTCGGTTTGAGCAAATAGTAATAAATTCAAAAAGAAAAGCATTAAAGTCAACAAAAAACGAAATAGCGCCATAAAAGTATATTGTATAAATTATTTAGTTAGATTCTTATTTGAGAATATGCATACTGCCAACCGCATACTGCCATCTGCATACTGCCACCAGCCACCAATTCAATTCCACATTTTAATCCTGCCCGAACCGGCAACACTGATTTTATCTTCTTTAGGATTGCCTTTGTATAGAATACTTCCACTACCGGCAACAGATGCTTTTAACGATTCTTTTGCATAAATTTCCATTTCACCGCTACCTGCAACACTTGCTTTTAAATGGTTGGTAATTAATTCAAATCCCTTAAAATCGCCCGAACCGGCTACACTAATACTTGCATTTTCTGCAAAACCGTTCATTACGGTGTGTGTTGAACCGGCTAAACTCACTCTTAAATCATTAGTATCAATATCAAACAAAATGTTACCGCTTCCGGCTACACTGAGGTCAAATTTATCAAACTTAAATTTGTTTTTAGAAACGAGTTTGGTAGAACCGGCTAACGAAATTTTGCTGATTGCGGTAACCGGAATTTTTACAATAACGTCGTTTGCATTTCGGATATTGTAGTCATTATCCCACTCAATGATCAATTTGTCGTTTTCAACTCTCACATCGAGATATTCAATTAAATTAGCTTCGATAATAAAGTCTAATTTCCCTTCAGTAGCTTGATAGAGCTCTACGTCAAAATTGCCCGCAATGGAAACCGCATCATAGTCGGAAACCGTAATAGTGTGTTCAGTAGTTTTTCCATTTCCTTTAATGTTTTCTCTGTAAAATTGACCATTAGCGCATTGTGTCAAAGTTAAGCTTAATAGAATTAAAAATAGATTTTTCATGATTGTTGGGTTGTTAAGTTATTGATTATTAGTTTGTTGATTGTTAAGTTATTGATTATTAGGCTGAACGAAGTGAAGTCCCGCCCTAGCGGGATTATTGATTATTAGTTTATTGAGTTAATGATAAAAAAATATTTTAATGAATATAGGTTAATACTACTATAAGAAGAACGAATAAATTTTATTCTTCATAGTTTTTTAAAAATTCCATTATTTTTGGATAGAAGTCAGTAATTGATTTATATTCTTTTCTGTTAGAGCTGTATGTTTCAAAAAAATCATAAAGAGGCTCCGCTAATCGGTAATGATGTGATTGACTATCAATATCTTTTAATCCAACATCTTTTCCGAATTTATGCTCTAAAATTTTTGCTGTACAAACACGTACTATCAGTTCGTCTAATTCATTTTCCCATTCTGATTCATCAAGTTTTTCTCCTTTACTCGTTGTCAGAAAGAGGTTCTTTATTTTGGATAAGTCTCTTTTGTAAATTTGTAAAAAATCTCGAACAAAAAGATGACTTATTTCGTGAGTTATTACATTCAAATATGGTGTAAAAACAACAGGACTTTCATCAGTTAGGTTTTTACTCTCGTCTTTTAAATACGCTAGTAGGAACATTCTATCGTCTTTAAAGTTAACATCACTCGAAGGAATTGCATTGTTTCCTATATTATTAAGCAAATCAATATACATTACAAATTCTCCATCAGCGGATTTCCCATAAAATTTCTGAATTTCTTCCAAAATTCCAGCGTCTTTAACAGAGTCTTTTGCAGTTTTGCAAACAGATTTGTATAGTTTTTTATGCTTTTTAATAAACTTTTTTACTTTACAGTCTTTGTAAAATTCATTGAAATGATACAAGAAAGTGTCATTGGAAGAACTCCTTATGTAGTTACCTTCAGGTTTTATTTTTATTTCAAACGGATGATTTCTAGATAAGAAAAGACCTATTGAAGCAATATCATATGCATCCCAAGATTCTAAATTTCTATACCAATTTAATGATTTATGGTTTTTGCAAGGCTCAAAGTATGTTTTGAAATCTTTGTAATAAGTTGATGGTGTTGGTTTAATATCAAGTGTATCAACAGTTGACAATGTATAAAAAATGCTCAATGCTTCCATTCTTTGGTCAACTTTTACATTTAAGTTGTCTTGAGCTTTTGAAGTATTAAATATCGCAGCAAGCAATCCAAATAGGATAAATTTTAATTTCATATATTTGATTTTGTTTATGTAATATATTGAGCATGTGTTAAGCAGTTTTTCCATTTCCTTTGATGTTTTATCTGTAAAATTGACCATTAGCGCATTGTGTCAAAGTTAAGCTTAATAGAATTAAAAATAGATTTTTCATGATTGTTGGGTTGTTAGGTTATTGATTATTAAGTTAATTGATTATTAGGCTGAACGAAGTGAAGTCCCACAAAGCGGGATTATTAAGTTATAAGGTTATTGAGTTAATTAGGTTAATTAGGTTAATGATATTTAAAAATTAGGCTATAGTAGATTTTTTGTGGAAGATTAGGAACATGTTTTAAAAAATAGTCCGATCTCAGCGGTACTTTGCGTTATTTTCTTTGCGTTTCTTTGCGGTAAAAATTACTTTTTCAGCAAGCCCTAATTAGGTTAATGATATAAAAAAATTATTTTAATGAATATAGGTTAATACTACCATAAGATGACTGAATACGTATTGTTCCTGCATTTTGCGAACCTACATAACCTCTGTAAGTTTTTTCAAATGATTCTATAGCTTTATAGGTGTAGGTTGGGGTAAAACCATCAAATGATATTTGAGCGTAGTCATTGCTCAAATCAAATTTAAATTCGGTTGCAGGGTCTAAACCAAGTTTAATGCTCAGATAATTCGAGTCAATGTCGATGCTTTCAAAATTTTTGGAAATACTGTTGATTTTTAAGTTTCCGTAATCGCAAGATATATCCAAGCGTTTGTTGATTTGATCTATCGTCAGATTGAGATAATCATTATTCCCTTTTACTATGTTGGCATTGCCGATTTTAAGATTTCCGTAATCCACTTCATAATTCAAAGCTCCAACCGATGCAATTTTTGTATTACAATAATCTGCTGAAAGGGTTATATTGTCCATTTTTGTAAGTTGTAGTGAAGAATAATCCGCCTCAATGCTTATGTTTTTGGCGTATTCTATAGTGGAATTATTACAGTATTCCAAATCCAAATGATTGTTGCTGTT
Organism: Polaribacter sp.; assembly: GCA_020740485.1. Classification (GTDB taxonomy): domain Bacteria; phylum Bacteroidota; class Bacteroidia; order Flavobacteriales; family Flavobacteriaceae. The sequence goes on from DYMN01000014.1 coordinate 37,568, forward strand.
TTTTAATTCACCGATGGTAATGCCACCATAATCACAACTGATTTTACACTCACCCTCCAATTCGGATAAATTGATGCGTCCGTAATCATTGTTCAGTATTACATTGTTTTTTATAGGCATTTTGATGAAATAATCAATTTTAAATTGAATTTTTTTGCTCGAAAATCCCCAATTCCAATTGTCATCTGAAATTTCAGTTCTTGCACTTACCGAATTTCCGGTTTGGGACATAAAAATTTTAATTTCATCCAATTTGGAATCCACCCATTTTTCTTCCTTTGCCGAAGCTGTTACGATAACTTCAATATAAATTCGGTTTTCGTTCCAAGTCGTAATATTGATATTGCCATATTCATTATCAATATGTAATGTGTTATTATCGCTAACGTTAAATTCTTTTTTATACGTTTTTTTCTTTTCTATTTTGACTTCCAAAGGATGGATTTCGGCAAAAACCCATAGGTAATTGAATAGCAAAGCCAAGCTAAATAGAATTGGTTTCATTTTTATGTTGTTTTAAATTGTTGTTCATTTCAATGTTCTCAATAATACTTTGGAGTACTTCCATACGTTGTTGATAATTCATGATCATAGCATTAATGATACTTTTGTTGTAACCATTGCGATTCAATTCGTCTCTTAATTTTTCGTAGTCATTTTCTATTTCTGAAATTTCAGAAAGACCGTCATCAATAATCAATTTATTTTCAGGGGTTTCCATCTTTTGAATCGCTGTAATTTCTTCGTAAATACTACCTTCAAAAAAGTCCTGTGTATGTTTAAGTTCTGGAGAAACTGTTGCTAAGTCCGCTTCAGTTTTGAAAAATAAACGCAGTGAAATTCCTAAAAAAAGTGCCAAACTGGCAACGATACCGTATTTTATATATTTGCTGATAAAATACTTTGTAGTTTTGGGATTTAATTTTGATTGAAATCTTTCAAAATGACCATCTTCCGGTTCATATATATCGTAAATTTGATTTGACATAATTGTTCGAATGAATTTATTTGTTAAATAGATAGATTGCCTATTGCACGATTAGATTTTACAATTTCCACTACCAGACTTTTCGCCCTTGAAACAATGGTTCTTACATTTGGATAGCTCAATTGCATGATTTCCGACATCTCTTCATAATCATAACCTTCAATCAAATGCAAACTGATGGCTACCCTGTATTTTGGCTTTAGTGATGCAATGGCTTGCAGAATGGGTTGAACTTCGCTTTTTTGAATTTCTTCCCAGTCAATAGCGTTGTTATCCTCAGAGATTTCTGTCTTTTCCAAATCTTGTAAAACAAACCGATTGTTTTTTCTCAACAGATTGATAGACTTGTTTATGGCAATGCGTTTCAACCATTTTATTAATTGAATTTGCTTATCGGTTTCATCAGCTGATTGGACAAAAAGATGGAGTTTTTCAAATGAAGTAATGAAAGTTTCCTGCATCGTGTCCTCAGCATCCATTGTGTTTTTCAGAATTCGCAAACAACTGTTGTATATCGTTTTATAAAAAAGAACGTACAATTCGTTATATCCTGAATGTTGCTTTTTCAAACAACTTTCAATAATTAAATTGATATGCGAATCCGTGTTTACCAAAATTTCGATTTACAATTATATAACACTTAAAAAATGCGTTTGTTACAAAATTTATAAAAAAATTACGGAAATATGTAACTGAGTAAATTTTTTAAATGTAATATTATAACATAGAGGATGCTTAAGCGTTGCATTAAATTTAAAGATTAACTAAAATCATAAAAAATTATTCAAAAAAAACATTTTTTTATCAAAATTACTTTTAAATTTGCAATCTAAGAAGTTAAAATAAAAGATTTTTTATAAACACTATTATATGAACTTACACGAATTTCAAGGTAAAGAAATATTAAGCAGTTTTGGGGTGCGCACCCAAAGAGGTATAGTTGCAGATTCAGCCGAAAAAGCGGTAGAAGCGGCAAAATTGTTGTCTGAACAAACCGGGACTAAGTTTTGGGTGGTAAAAGCTCAAATACATGCTGGCGGACGTGGCAAAGGTGGTGGGGTGAAATTAGCCAAATCATTAGAGGAAGTTAAGGAGAAAGCCTCAAACATCATCGGAATGATGCTCATTACACCACAAACCCCACCACAAGGGAAGAAAGTAAACCAAGTGTTGATCGCCGAAGATGTGTATTATCCGGGCGCTTCAGAAACCTCGGAGTTTTATATGTCAGTGCTTTTAAACAGGGCTACCGGTAAAAATATGATTATGTATTCTACCGAAGGAGGAATGGATATAGAGTCTGTTGCAGCACATACACCGCATTTGATCTTTACTGAAGAAATCGACTCGATGCTGGGTTTAATGCCTTTTCAAGCTAGGAAAGTAGCCTTTAATTTAGGCCTTTCAGGTAATGCATTTAAAGAAATGGTAAAATTTGTAACGGCTTTATATACTGCCTATATCAAAGCAGACGCATCCTTATTTGAGATTAATCCGGTTTTGAAAACATCCGACGATATGATTTTAGCAGTAGATGCTAAAGTAGTTATAGATGACAATGCGTTGTTCCGTCATCCTGATTATTTGGCAATGCGCGACATTCGAGAAGAAAATCCGATTGAAGTAGAAGCCAAAGCAGCCGGCTTGAATTATGTCAATTTAGATGGAAATGTAGGTTGTATGGTAAATGGTGCCGGATTAGCAATGAGTACTATGGACTTAATCAAACAAGCCGGAGGAGAACCTGCTAACTTTTTAGACGTAGGAGGAACAGCTGATGCCGAAAGGGTAGAAAAAGCATTTAGAATTATTTTAAAAGATGAAAAAGTAGAATGCATTTTAGTGAATATCTTTGGTGGTATTGTCCGTTGCGATCGGGTTGCCCAAGGGGTAGTGGATGCATATAAAAATATGGGCGATGCGATAAAAGTGCCAATCATTTTACGCTTAGAAGGAACTAATTCAAAAGAAGCAAAAGAACTCATTGAGCAAACTCAAGGTTTAAATGTAATTCCGGCAACTGAATTCCAAGAAGCAGCTGATAAAGTGCAACAAGTATTAAAAAAATAATATTTGGTTTTAAATAAATTAAAACCACGAATGCAATATTTTTGTTGTATTCGTGGTTTTTTTCGTTGAAATGGTATAAAAATTAGATATTTGCCAAATGGAACATCAAATATTACATAGGGCTTTAAGTGAAACCGTTGTTACGGCATTGGATGCTATTTTTAATCAACAAATTTATGCGGATAAAATAGTAGAAAAAGCCTTGAAAAGTGATAAACGCATGGGTGCACGCGACAGGCGTTTTGTGGCGGAAAGTATCTATGAATGTGTGCGTTGGAAGAGATTATATGCTGAAATTGCTGCAATTAAAGAGGATTTAAATATTGAAAACATCTGGAAACTCTTTGGGGTCTATGCTACATTGCAAGAATACAAAATACCGGATTGGGAAGAATTTAAAAATTTTATATCCAAAGAGGATCTTCAAAATAAATTCGAACAATTGAAATCGCAAAGAGCTGTTTTTGAATCTATACCGGATTGGTTAGATGAATTAGGTTATAATGAAATCGGTGAAAATTGGGAAAATGAAATACATGCTTTAAATCAAAAAGCTGATGTTATTTTGCGCGTTAACACCTTGAAAATAAGTAGAGAAGATTTAAAAGAACAATTGGCTAAAGAGGGTATTGAAACTGAAATATTAGAAGAATATCCTGATGCTTTACGACTGACGAACAGAGCTAACGTATTTCAAACACAGGCGTTTAAAGCAGGGTTCTTTGAAATGCAAGATGCCAGCTCCCAATTAGTATCTCGGTTTCTTGAAGTAGAACCAAGCATGCGCGTAGTAGATGCGTGCGCAGGAGCAGGAGGAAAGACCTTGCATTTGGCTTCCTTGATGGAAAATAAAGGACAGTTAATAGCCTTAGATATTTATGAAAATAAATTAGAGGAACTCAAAAAACGAGCCCGAAGAAATGGGGTTCACAATATCGATACACGTCCAATAACTTCAGCTAAAACCATAAAAAAACTAAAAGAAACGGTAGATAGAATACTTATTGATGCGCCTTGTAGCGGGTTAGGAGTCATAAGACGCAATCCCGATTCAAAATGGAAATTGAAGCCGGACGATATTGAAAAACTTCAAGAAACCCAAGCTCAAATTTTGGATCAGTATTCTCAAATGCTGAAAATAGGAGGGAAGATGGTATATGCCACTTGCTCTATTCTGCCTAAAGAAAATGAAAAACAAGTAGAAAAGTTCTTAGAAAACCACAACGAGTTCAAATTGTTAAGCGAACGTAAAATTTCACCGGCACAATCAGGATTTGATGGATTTTATATGGCTTTGTTGGAAAAAATTAATTAAATTTGCAGCCCAAAATATATTAAAATGAAGATATTATTCAAACTATTTTTTATCATTATATTCACGATTAAAGGATTTTCTCAAATTCCGGCAGGATATTACGATTCAGCAACTGGAACGGGATATACCTTGAAAACGCAATTGTTCAGCATTATAGACAACCATAATAGCCAAAGTTATAGTGATTTGTGGAGCTTATATACCACAAGTGCTTTTCGTGATCATTGGTATGAAAATGATAATAGCTTATTGGATTTGTATTCCGAGAAACCAACGGGTACAGATAGTTATGAATATACTTCTACCGACGATCAGTGTGGAAGCTATGGAGCTGAAGGAGATTGCTACAATAGAGAACACTTGTTTCCGCAAGGATTTTTCAATGAAGCTTTACCAATGAAAAGTGATGCACACTTTGTAGTTCCCAGTGATGGAAAAGTAAACGGGATAAGAAGTAATTATCCTTTTGGTAAGGTTGGTAGTGCTTCTTCGACTTCTACCAATGGTTCAAAATTAGGTTCTAATCTCGATTCAGATTATTCCTCCGGATATACCGGTACTGTATTTGAACCTATTGACGAGTTTAAAGGAGATGTGGCTCGAGCTATGTTTTATGTTGCAACTAGATATCAAGATGTCATTACGTCTTGGGATAGTTGGCCTATGGTGGATGGTACTAATACGCAAGTATATGCTAATACTTTCAAAAACATTTTATTAGCATGGCATCAATTAGATCCGGTAAGTTCTTATGAAATTGGAAAGAATAATGAAATTTATTACAATTTTCAAGGAAATAGAAATCCTTACATAGATCATCCGGAATATGTAGCGTCTATATGGGGAACTGTTGCAGGAACTGAGGATGAAATGTATTTAAGTTTAAAAATATACCCAAATCCTTCTAATGATATTATTTACATTGAATCGGATGAATTAATAAATGATTATACTATATTTGACATAACAGGAAAAAAAGTACAAGATGGAACAATTATGAATAATCAAATTCAAGTTGATGTGATAGAAAGTGGAATGTATTTCTTAAATTTATCCAATGATAACCATTCTATTACCAAAAAAATAGTGATATCAGATTAATCCTTTTTTATTATTTACGTTTATATACACAACTAATTTAAAAAATTTTAAATTAATAACCAATTCCATTACCCAAAATGAAAAACTTATTGGCTCTTGTTTTTATTTTTCTAACAAACCTTCTTTTTTCTCAAATTCCATCAACTTATTATAATTCAGCCAACGGACTTTCTGGCTATGCCCTTAAATCGCAATTAAAAACCATCATCACCAATGGTCACAACAATCGAGGTTATGATGCATTGTACGAGGGATATAAAACTACTGACACCGATCATTATTACGAAAATGATGGAACAGTTCTCGATATCTATTCTGAAAAACCTTCAGGTGTAGATGCCTACAATTATAGTCACACAAGCGGTTCTGACCGATGTGGGCAGTACAATACTGAAGCCGATTGCTACAATAGAGAGCATATCATTCCTCAAAGCGTTTTTAGTGAAGCTTCACCTATGGTTTCTGATATTCATTCTGTTGTGCCTTCGGATGGTTATGTAAATGGTAAAAGAAGTAATCATCCTTTTGGAGTTGTTTCAAATCCAACTTGGACTTCTACTAATGGTTCTAAGTTAGGTAGTTGTACATTTCCAGGTTATAGTGGTACTTCTTTTGAACCTATTGATGAATTTAAAGGAGATGTAGCGAGAATGCTGTTTTATTTTGCTACACGTTATGAAACACAAGTGGACAGTTGGTCATTTCCCATGTTTAATGATACTGAAAATCAAGTTTTTACAGATTGGGCACTGAATATGTTGATTGAGTGGCATAATAATGATCCCGTTACACAAAGAGAAATTGACCGAAACAATGCCGCTTATAATTTTCAAGGAAATGCAAATCCATTTATCAGTCATCCGGAATGGGTGAATGTTATTTGGAATCCATCCACTGACACAGAAGTCCCCAGCGTTCCAACTAATTTAGATGCAAGTAATGAAACCGCTAATACAATTACACTTTCTTGGACGGCATCTACTGATAATGCAGGCGTTTCAGGATACGATATTTATAAGGATGCTGTATTATTGGCTAGTAGTTCTACAAATTCATACCTAGTTAACGGACTATCTCCGTTAACCACCTATACTTTTTATGTAAAAGCCAAAGATGCTGCCGGTAATGTTTCAAATGCAAGCAATTCAGTGCAAGCTACCACTACTGATGTGCCGGCTTCATCGTCAAATGAATTGTTCTTTTCAGAGTATGTTGAGGGCTCTTCCTACAACAAAGCATTAGAAATTGCAAATAAAACAGGTTCTTCAGTCGATTTATCCTCTTATTCAATAGCAAGAAATGTAAATGGTGCAGGAGGTTGGGATACTTCGTACACTTTGTCCGGTAGTATAACAAATGGGGATGTATTTGTAATAGCCCATAGTCAAGCTGATGCAGCAATTTTAGCCCAAAAGGACTTCACTTCAGATAACATTACTTCCTACAATGGTAACGACCCGGTTGGATTGTTTAAAAATGGAGTTTTAATTGATATCATAGGAGTTTTAGATGGTGGTGCAACTGATTTTGCAAAAGATGTAACCATAAGAAGAAAACAGAGTATTGTTAGCCCAAATACAACTTTTAATTTGGCAGCAGAGTGGGATTCTTTTCCTTCAAATACTTTTGATGGATTAGGGAATCATTCCACGCTAACTAATGGAAATGAGTTAAGTATAACGTATTTTTCAGTTTATCCAAATCCAAGTAAAGGAATTATCAATATCGATAGTAATGAATTTGAAAGTAGCTATGTTGTTCTTGATGTATTGGGAAATATTGTTATCCAAGCTAAGTTACATTCTAATAAAATCAATTTAAATGATTTGAATAATGGAATTTATTTTCTAATCATTTCAAATGAAAATGGGTTAAAAACAGCAAAGTTTATCATCGAAAAATAAAAAAGTTATTAACAAAAATTTAATCTGATAAAAACGGGTTAAATATTATTTTAAATAGCTAAGGATTAATTTGTTAAGTAATAAACGGTTTATTATTGAATTATCAGTAATAAACCGTTTGTAATGTTAAGTTTTTCTAAAAACAATTCAAAGTTATCCTATGTTTATTACTAAAACTAAAAAATAGTTTAGTTTTACCTCCGCTAAACAGAAATTTTATAAATTTGAATAAATATTGCAGAGTAACCTTATTTTTGATTTTGTTAAGTACCGTAGTACTTTTTCCAAAATTTGCGATTGACAAGAAAACAGAAACCCAAACAGAACCTCAAATTGCTACCGTATCTCCCACTATTGATGATTCCTATTTTATTCCGGGCTATGGTAAATCCTATATTGGATTCAAAGAAAATCTAGCATTTAAAGAGTCGCAAGGAAAATATCATGTAATAAATGAATTGGGTTACATGGGAAAATATCAATTTGGGGCGAGTACTTTAGCTACATTAAAAGTAAATGATTCTGCCCAATTTATGAATAGTCCTAAGATTCAAGAAAGTGTTTTCCGAGCATCTTTAGCCAGAAATAAATGGTTTTTACAAAAAGAAATCGACTTATTCTCAGGGAAAATAATAAATGGCGTAGAAATTACTGAATCAGGAGTATTAGCGGCTGCTCACTTAGCAGGAGTGGGGAATGTAAAGAAATTTTTGTATTCTAACGGGAAAAAAAGAGCTAAAGACGCCTTTGGAACAAGGATTGAATATTATATGCGTGATTTTGCACATTATGATCTCTCACACATTTCAGCAGAACAAAATCCAAAACATTAAAAACATTATTTTTGAATTATAAATATTGCCGGACGCTTATGAAGCTCCGGTTTTTCTTTTTTCCACTGTTGAATACTTTTGGTTTTAATAAATTCGGTAGGTAGTGTAATGTCAGCAGCTATGCAAAGTTTTGTGTCAGGATGTAGTGTTTGCGTCAAACTGTCTAGAAGTTTATTATTTCTGTAAGGGGTTTCTATAAAAATCTGACTTTGAAGAAGTTCTCCTGATTTTTTTTCTAATAATTTGATTTGATTTTTCCTTTCATAATCATCTATTGGCAAATAACCGTTAAATGCAAAATTTTGTCCGTTAAATCCGCTGGACATCATTGCTAAAAAAATGGATGAAGGGCCTACAATAGGAATAACTCTAATTTCGAGTTGGTGTGCCATTTTTACTACAAATGCCCCTGGATCGGCAATAGCGGGCAATCCGGCTTCAGACATAATGCCTATGTCAAACCCTTTTTTGCATAAATTGAGATAATCAATAGTTTCAGCATCGGATGTATGCTTGTCTATTAACATAAAATGTAATTCAGATTGTTTTTTCTCAGGTGCTATTTTTTTAATAAAATGTCGAGCTGTTTTTTCGTTTTCGACAATAAAATAGTTCAATGCTTCAATGATGCTTTTTATATTAGAAGGCAATACTTCAAATGGATTGTTATCTCCTAAAGGATTGGGTATTAAATATATATTTCCTAATTTCACTTTTTTAATAGTTTGTCTGCTATTACATCGCAAGCTTCGTCTAACATTTTATAAACATTTCTGAAAGCAAAAGTGGAACTATAAAAAGGGTCTGGAACATCTAAATTTTCGTTGGGGAAAACTTCGTTCAATATAATTTTTACTTTTGCTTTATGTTCTTCAGTTGCTGCCAACTTTATAAGTGCTTTGTAATTGAAATGATCCATGGCGTATATGATATCAAAATTATCGAAATCATCCATTGTAAACAGTCGTGCGCGTTGATAAGTAATATCTAGTTTATTTTCATTGGCAACAAGAATCGAGCGTTTGTCTGGTAATTCACCAATATGTGAATTACCCATACCTGCAGAATCTATTATGAATTCTTCGGAATTGTTTAATTTATCTTTTAATATGCCTTCTGCTAAAGGAGATCTGCATATATTTCCAAGGCAGACCATTAAAATCTTAGTCATTCTAATATAAAGAATTATTGGGAGGTTAATTTGTCGTTTAGTTCTTCAACAAATTTTCTGAATTGTTTATCAGTTTCAGTCAAATTATCAACTGTTTTACAAGCGTGTAAAACTGTAGCGTGATCTCGTTTACCTATTTGAGAACCAATTGAGGCTAATGATGCTTTGGTCAATCTTTTTGAAAAATACATTGCCAATTGTCGTGCTTGCACTACATGTCTTTTTCTGGTTGTGGATTGAAGTGTAGGAACATCTATGTCGAAATATTTTGAAACCACTTTTTGGATTATTTCGATAGATACTTCCTTTTTTGAGTTTTTTACAAATTTATCAACGATTTGACGGGTTAGAGCCAATGTAAACTCTTTTTTATTGAAGGAAGCCTGAGCTATTAATGATACTAATACTCCTTCTAATTCTCGGACGTTTGATTTTATGTTTTTAGCAATATACTCTATAATTTCCTTTGGCATTTCTACCCCATCTCTGAATATCTTTTTTTCAAGAATGGACACGCGTGTTTCAAAATCAGGGGACTGTAATTCAGCAGATAAACCCCATTTGAACCGAGATAACAAGCGTTGTTCTATGTCTTGCATGTCAACCGGTGCTTTATCCGAAGTCAAGACTACTTGTTTTCCATTTTGATGCAAGTGATTGAAAATATGGAAGAAAACATCTTGTGTTCCTGATTTGCCCGATAGAAACTGAATATCGTCAATTAAGAGAACATCAATCATCTGATAAAAGTGAATAAAATCATTTCTATCATTGTTTTTCACTGCTTCAATAAATTGTTGAGTGAATTTTTCTGATGATATGTACAAAACAGTTTTTTCAGGATATTTATCTTTTATCTCTACCCCAATGGCATGAGCCAAATGGGTTTTCCCTAATCCTACACCACCATATATTAATAAGGGATTAAATGAAGTTCCGCCGGGCTTATTAGAAACTGCTATTCCTGCTGAACGTGCCAATCTATTGGAGTCTCCCTCTACGAAGTTATCAAAATTGTAGTTGGGATTCAGTTGAGATTCTATTTTTACTTTTTGAATTCCGGGAATTATAAAAGGATTTTTTAATTGTCTCTTGTCAACCTCTATCGGAATTGTTACCCCTTGTGTGTTTATAGGATTTCTATTGGAGCTTGGAAATTTTACAGTTTGAGAATGGGTGTTACTATAAGAATTTTCCATTTTCACATCGTAAATCAATTTAGCATCAATTCCTAATTCTTTGGTTAATGTAGTTCTTAACAATTTAATGTAATGCTCTTCTAACCATTCATAAAAAAATTTACTAGGTACTTGAATTGTCAAAGCTTCTCCTTTCAAACTGATAGGAATAATAGGTTCAAACCAAGTTTTGAACGCTTGTGGTTTTATGTTATCCTTAATGAAATTAAGACAAGAATTCCATACTGAATCCGCAGTATTTGCCATTGAATTAGTAAATTTTTTTGAGTTTTAAATTTTTTTCTCTCTTCGAGAACTTCCCGTTAATTGAAAAACAAAGATGTAAATAAATTATCTAATAAAAAAATGGAAATGCTATTGTTTATTAAAAATTATTTCATTATAATTGGCCGATATTTTATGTGATAAATATCATTTTCAAATGTATAAAAATTTAACCACTGTTCAAGTACGCTACGGAGAGACCGATCAAATGGGTTATGTGTACCACGGAAACTATGCGCAATATATAGAATTAGGGCGGCTTAGTTGGTTGAAAAGCTTAGGATTATCCTATAAAGAAATGGAAAAAAACGGGATTATGTTGCCTGTTTATTCTCTCAATATCAGATATATAAAGCCTGCTTTCTACGATGATATTCTAACTATTGAAACCAATTTAAAAGAACTTCCTTCTGTTAGAATTACTTTTGAGTACAAGATATTTAATTCATTAAATGAATTGTTGACTACCGCCGAAACAACCTTGATTTTTGTTAATATTTCTACCGGAAAACCGATGAGATGCCCTCAGGAAATTGTAAATAAAGTACTAAAAGCTTCCGTGCTTTAGCCAACAAAGTTTCAAGTTACTTATTAACAATTTTCACACATCTCAATTCTGAAATAGCTTGTATTACACGTTCGCTTTCTGATTTTCTGATACTAATATGATAGATACAATCCAATTCCATTTTCTGTGATATAATTTCAACTGTGTTTGTTTTTAGCACCCTTAAAACTTTGTTTTGATCGGCGTACGAAAAACTAATTTCATAAACATTATCTATGGTCTTAGTAATGATTTCAGCTTGTTCCAATACCATTTGAGCAGCAATTTTATAGGCAGCAACTAATCCGCTCACCCCTAACTTTGTTCCACCAAAATATCTTACTACCACTACAAGAATATCAGTTAATTCTTTACTTAATATTTGACCATATATTGGTAATCCTGCAGTTCCGGAAGGTTCACCATCGTCGTTTATTCTATATTTCTGTTCAGATAGGGTACCAATTCGCCAAGCATAACACCAATGTCGGGCTTTGTGATGTTCTGATTTTAATTTTTCGATAAATGGCTGTATTTCTTCTTCATTTTTTACTGGGAAAGCATAGCCTAAAAACTTACTACCTTTTTCTTTATACAAAGATTCGGAAGAAGCTTTTGATATGGTTTTAAAAAAGTCGGACACTTTAATTAATTATAATTGAGATTATTATGCCTAATGCACTCACTAAAGTATAACTGTAATTTACTAGTAGGGCAGCTGCAAAATTATTGTACTTTTCTTGAAAATAACCTGCAAAAACTCCCATAACAATTACAGAAATGGTAATAAAGATTATTATCAGATGATATTGATTAAATATTAGATATAGGAGAATAATACCGCCTGAGATGATACCACTAATCAAGGTAGAATATGTTAATTCTATGTTTTTGGTGATTCTAATGGTGTATTTTTTTAATGATTCAAGCATATTTAATGAAAACCCCCTAAACATCAGTTCATTACTTAGCGGAAAAATAAATAAAAAGAATAATAGCTCAATCATACATTGTTTATCAATTTTATCATGTAATGGTTTTTGAAAAATGAGATAAGTTAAACCTGAAATGAATTGCAATAATATTGCCATTGTATAGGAAACAATTGCAATTTTAAAGAAATCATTTAATTCAATTTTAGATAAATTAAAATATATAATTTTACGCTTTGTAAAAAAGTATATTAATAATAATGAAGTTATCAAAAGTACAAATTCAAAATAAAAGCTACTCACCTTTGGGTTAAAACCTAGAATATAATTAAAAACATAAATTGATAATAGAATAATAACAATAGGCGTAATTACACCAATAGAAATTTTAAATTTTTGGGTCATAAGTCTTTTCTTTTTTTATACAAACAAATACCCATGAATTTAAACAAAGTACATATACCTTTGCCAAAAATTCATAAGTTATACAAAAATATTACAAATAAATGACAATGTCAAATTCTTTAAGAGATATAAAAAACCGTTTTATTTCCGAATTGGCTCCATATTACCAAAAAGTGGAGTTAAACGTTCTTTTTATGCATTTTTGCGATCATATCTTAAGTTTAAATTCGTCCGAAGTGGCTTTAAATTATAATTTGATAATCAATGATGACCAAATAGCGAAACTCGATAAGTTAATTGACCAACTTAAAAATTTTGAACCTATACAATATATATATGGTCTAACTGATTTTTACGGTCTAAAACTCAATGTCAATTCAAACGTACTCATTCCAAGACCGGAAACTGAAGAATTAGTAGATATAATCATCAAAGAAAATCCTAATTCAAGCTTAAAAGTGCTGGATATTGGTACCGGAAGCGGTTGTATTGCCGTAAGTTTGGCTAAATTTTTAAAAAATGCTAAGGTAGCTGCTATCGATGTTTCGGATGCAGCGCTCCAAGTAGCTAAAAATAATGCAACTAACAATAAAGTTACAATTCAATTTTATCAAAATGATATTTTAAATACGAACAATTTACCCGCTAATTACGACATCATTGTCAGTAATCCGCCCTATGTGCGAAATCTTGAAAAAGCGGAAATGCAACCCAATGTTTTAAACCACGAACCTCACTTAGCCCTTTTTGTAACGGATGAGAATCCCTTCATTTTCTATGATAAAATTGCTCAATTAGCCTACAAACAATTGAATACAAATGGTAAACTCTATTTTGAAATTAATCAATATTTAGGCGAAAAAACTAAAGACATTCTCTTAAATATCGGATTTTCAAAAGTGCTGCTGAAAAATGATTTTCTTGGTAAAGATCGATTTATTGTGGCTGTGAAATAATTTATTTAGAATAGTTCTAAATAAATTGTATATTCCGTTTTTTCATCTTAAATTTGCAGCAAAGATTAAATTAACTTTTGTGTTTGTAAAAAAATTCCATAACCCTATTGTCGTATTCTTCACTTTGTTGATGTTCTATATCATTAGCAACAAAGCTGTTTTTACCCATACACATAGATTGGCGGATGGTACTTATGTAATACACGCGCATCCCTACGATAAATCAGAAGATCATCTTCCCGAAAACCAACACCATCATCATTCCGGTTATGAATATCTTTCAATCGGGGCTTTAGATTCCTATATTTCTTTGAATCAAATTGAATTTAAAACCCCCATTTATTTACCGGTTTTTACTGAAATATTTTTTTATGTAAAAGAATTCTTTTCTTCTGGCTATTTCTATTTACTAAACAATAAATCTCCTCCAACTATTGAATTTATTTAGTCTAATTTATTTATAATTAATACAATAATTAACTTTTAAATTCAATATGAATACTTTAAAAATTATGGCAACAAGCATTGCCTTGTTGTTCTCATTTACGCTTATTGCTCAAAAAGAACAAACCGATGCCAATATTATCGGTCACGTTACGGATGCAAAAGGCAATCATTTATCTCATGCAGAAGTAATTATCAAAAACACCAACATCGGAACAGTAACGGATGATTCCGGACATTATCAATTGATAAATCTACCTGTTGGGAATTATATCTTACAATTTCAGTACAATGGTTTTAAAACAAAAGAAGTAGAAGTTACCACCGAAAAAGATAAAACTTTAGAAGTAAAAGTAGCCTTAGACGAAGATGCACTCGGATTAGATGAAGTGGTTATTACCGGGAACAAAACCGGTGTGCCACGAAAAGAGTCTACTACTATTGTCAACACTTTGCCCTATAAACTATTTTCTCAAACTCAATCGGTAAGTTTGAGTGAAGGTTTGAATTTTTGTTCCGGTTTACGTACCGAAAACGATTGTCAAAATTGTGGATTTAACCAAGTGCGTATGAATGGAATGGAAGGACCTTATTCTCAAATCGTAATCAATGGTCGTCCTATTTTTAGCGGATTAGCAGGGGTTTATGGTTTAGAACTTATTCCGGCTAATATGATTAAAAAAGTGGAAGTTATCCGTGGCGGTGGTTCAGCCTTATACGGAAGTAATGCGATAGCGGGAACTATAAATATTATCTTAAAAGAACCTACTTTTGATACTTATGAAATAGGTTTGCAATCCGGATTAAACGGCTTTGCGATAAAAGATACAGAAGCTGCAGCAGATCAAAACGTCAATTTTAACACTTCTTTAGTGAGTAATAACAATAAAATTGGATTTGCATTATATGGTTTTTACAGAGACAGACAAGCTTTTGATGCCAATCAAGATACTTTTTCTGAATTATCTAAAATTAAAAATTTCACATTAGGTAATCATATGAATTTCAAATTGACTGATAAAAGTACTTTGAATACTGATTTTTTCGCCATCAAAGAAAATCGACGTGGGGGTAACAAATTCGACGATCCCAGCCACTTGGCAGATATCAGTGAAGCAGTAGATCATTTGATTATCAATGGCTCAATGAATTTTGAAACTTTGATGAACAATGCTAAATGGTCTTTATACGCATCTGGTCAAGGGGTTGACAGAGATTCTTATTATGGAGCAGAACAGTCTTTAGCGGATTACGGAAAAACAAAAGATTTTTCTTATACCGTTGGTACACAGTATAATTATAACTTTGAAAAAGCCACTTTGGTAACTGGATTAGAAAATATTGCTTCTCAAATGAAAGACAACAAATTGGGTTACCCTGATTTTGAAAATGCAACTTTCAATGGTAGCGAATGGGAAATTCCTTATGTGGAAACCAGAACGATAAGTAATCAAGCAGTTCAAACTACCGGTATTTTTGCACAATATGAGCAAAATTTAGGCAAATTCAAATTTTCTACAGGTTTGCGTTTCGATCATTATGCTATAAAAGACAAGTCATTGAATAGTGTTAAAGACGGCAACGTGTTGAGTCCGCGATTATCTTTAAAATACGATATTACGGAACATTTGCAAAGTCGTTTAAGTTATTCGCAAGGCTATAGAGCGCCGCAAATATTTGATGAAGATTTACATATTGAAACTTCAGGAGCACGCCAAGTGATACACCAAAATGACCCTAATTTAAAACAAGAGAGCAGTAATTCTTATATGATGTCATTTGATTTTAATAAACAATGGGAACAGGTGTATTTTAATATCTTGGTAGAAGGATTTTATACCCGTCTCAACAATGCTTTTGTGAATCTATATGGCGAACCCGATGCTAATGGCGTAGTAGTTTACACGCGTACCAATGCCGAAAAAGGAGCCAAAGTGCAAGGCGTAAATTTGGAAAGTACTTTAGTCCCCAATGATAAATTAACGCTGAAAATGGGCTTTACCATTCAAAAAAGTCAATACGAAGAAGCGATTGAATTTAATGAAACTTCTTTTTTCAGAACACCTAATTCTTACGGTTTTTTGTTAGCTGATTGGAAGTTAGATAAACGATTTTCTATCAATTCCAATTTAAATTACACCGGTAAAATGTTAGTGCCTTATTTTGGTGAATTAGCTGCAAACCCTGAAGAAGGAGAGCTGAAAACTTCTCCGGATTTTTATGATTTCGGACTTAAAGCTCAATATGATATTCCATTATTTGATTCAAATGCCATTCAAATTTACAGTGGAGTTAAAAACATATTCAATGCCTACCAATCCGATTTTGATAAAGGAGTCGCAAGAGATCCCGGCTATATTTACGGACCCGGAACCCCCAGAATGCTCTATTTTGGAATCAAATTTGGAAATTTGATATTGTAAATTTTATATTTTGCCACGCCCTAAAGGGCGTGGCAAAATATATTTTTTATCTTTGCCCTATGCGAATAGACATCATTACAGCCGTTCCCGAATTACTACAAAGTCCGTTTGAGTTTTCTATTGTCAAAAGAGCTCAAGAAAAAGGATTTGCAGAAATAATTGTGCATAATTTACGCGATTTTGCACTCAATAAATACGGGCAAATTGATGATTACCAATTTGGTGGCGGTGCAGGAATGGTCTTGATGATAGAACCGATAGATAAATGTATTTCTCAATTAATGGAGCAACGCAATTATGATGAAATCATTTACGTTACGCCGGATGCACAAGTGTTAAATCAAAAAACAGCAAACACGCTTTCGCTAAAAGAGAATATCATTATTCTCACAGGTCATTACAAAGGCGTTGATCAAAGGGTGAGAGATAAATTTATAACAATGGAAATTTCCATTGGCGATTATGTGTTGAGTGGGGGAGAACTGGCAGCTGCGGTAGTAGTTGACAGTATTGTAAGATTGATTCCCGGTGTTCTGGGCGACGAACAATCTGCCCTTACGGATTCATTTCAAGACGGATTGCTATCACCACCGGTTTATACTCGACCCGCTGAGTATAAAGGAATAAAAGTACCGGAGATTTTATTATCAGGCAACACCCCAAAAATTGAAGAATGGCGACAAGAAATGGCTGAAATTAGAACCAAAGCGATCAGACCGGATTTAATTTGAAAAATTATTGTATAAAAATTTGGATAAAATAAAACATATTGTATCTTTGCAACCCGTTAAGAAAACTGAATTTAGTTTATTTAAACGTCAAGAAAATACTATTTTACATAATATTATAAAATGAAAAGAACATTTCAACCATCAGTAAGAAAAAGAAGAAACAAACACGGTTTTAGAGAGCGTATGGCTACCGCTGACGGAAGAAAAGTGATAGCAAGAAGACGTGCAAAAGGACGTAAGAAATTATCAGTTTCCTCAGAATTCAGACCTAAAAAAGTAGCTTAATCGCTTGTTTTTTTATAAAATTAAAATACAGAAAACGTCTTGTAATTGTACAAGACGTTTTTTTTTATTAAAATTTTAACGGCAACTTTTAGTTAACAAATACATCTTACTGTATAAAAATTTGTACATTAGCATCCTAATTTTTCTAATATTTTTATGTTGACATTAGTAATGGGAGCTTCTCTCCATCCTGAAAGATATTCATTTCTCGCTGTGAATCGCTTACGCGAAAATAACATTCCTACACTTGCTTTTGGTCTTAAATCCGGTACAATTGCCGATGTAACGATTGACACAACTTTAATGTCGTATAATGATATACATACGGTTACGCTGTATCTAAATCCGCAAAGACAAAAAGAATTTTACAATTACATACTTTCCTTGCATCCAAAAAGAGTGATTTTTAATCCGGGAACTGAAAATGATGAATTTATAGACTTATTAGAAAAAAACGATATATATGTTGAAATTGCTTGTACTTTAGTTTTGTTAGGTACCGGACAATATTCTAAATAATTATGTAACAATCGGCTGTTTTTAAAGACAAATGATTTTAAAATAAATTTATATTTAATTAAACTATATTTTAAACAATGAGAATTATAAAACTAACTTTTGTACTTTTCTTTTTTGTGCAATCTCTTTTAGCACAAGAAGGTATGTGGATGCCCAATTTTCTGTCTCAAAATGAAGCAGATATGCAGGCAATGGGTATGAAAATCACTGCAGAACAACTTTATAGCGCTAATCATTCCGGAATTAAAGATGCCATCGCTATTTTTGGTCGTGGTTGTACTTCAGAAATGGTTTCGCCCAATGGGTTGCTATTTACCAATCACCATTGTGGATTTGATGCCATTCAATCGCTTTCTACTTTAGATCACAATTACTTACAAGATGGTTTTTGGGCAAAATCTTATGCTGAAGAATTGCCCGTAGATGGGCTTACCGTTACTTTCATTGATAAAATAATAGACGTAACGCCACAAGTTACTGAAGGAGTCAATGACAATATGTCTGCTACGGAACGCCAATCAGTTATTGATAAGAACATTAAAAAAGTGCAAGAAAATGCCCAAAAAGAAACTTATCAAACGTTGCGTGTTGCTCCTTTCTTTAAAGGAAATCAATACTTTTTATTCGTTCAAACGACCTATCGCGATGTGCGTTTAGCAGGAACACCGCCGCAAAGTATCGGAAAATTTGGAGCAGATACAGATAATTGGATGTGGCCACGTCATACTGGAGATTTCTCTATTTTCCGTGTGTATGCCGACGCCAATAATTTGCCGGCTGATTATTCATCAAATAACAAGCCCTACAAGCCAAAACATTTTTTACCCGTTTCTTTAGATGGTGTGAAATCGGGAGATTTTACCTTGGTGATGGGTTTTCCCGGACGAACCGATGAATACTTGACTTCTTATGCTGTTGAATCTAAAAAAGATGCACGCAATCCTGCCAGAGTAAAAGTTCGTGAAGCTGCTTTAGCCGTGATGGATGCTAAAATGCGTAAAGATGAAGCAACCAGATTGAAATACGCTTCCAAATTTGCCAGTATTGCCAACTATTGGAAATATTGGATAGGAGAAAGCAAAGGATTAGATAAATTTAATGCGGTAGGCGAAAAAGAAAAATACGAAGCTGAATTCACAAAACGCATCAATGATAATCCGGAATTAAAAGTAAAATACGACGAATTATTGCCAAAATTAAAAGTATTATATGCTGAAATAGAACCTATTGGTGTTGTAAAGGACTATAATGGTGAAATATTTAATAACAATGTTGAACTTACGACCATTGCCGGAATTTTAAACCAATTAGTCAATGTCTATAACAACAATGGTGAAGCGGCTTACAACCAATACAAATCTCGTTATGCTGATTATTTAGCCGGAATTTACAAAGATTTTGATGCCCAGGTAGATGAAGAAGTTTTTGGAGTACTGATGGATTTATACACTAAAAATATAGATAATAAATATGTGAGCAACCCTATTCAAGTTGGAATGCAAGGGAAAACCGGTAAAGATTTTGCCAAAGAATTATATAGCAATACTATTTTGAAAGATGAAAATAAAATTACAGCTTTATTGAATGGAGATTTTAAAGATTTGCAAGCTGCATTAGATGGAGATAAATTGTATCAAATGACACTGGCTCAAAAGCAATTAATCGATGAAAATGTGAGTAAAGACTACAATATAAAAGATGCTGAAATTCAAAATTTAATGCGTCAATATATGGAAGCGCAGATGAAAGTTTTTCCTGAAAAGAAATTTTTCCCGGATGCGAATTCTACATTGAGAGTTTCCTATGGCAAAGTGAACGGTTACGAGCCCAGAGATGGCGTTACTTACACTCCTTTTACTTATCTTGATGGAGTAATGGAAAAATACAAACCCGGCGATTATGAATTTGATGTTTCAGAAAAATTAATTGATCTTTACAATAAAAAAGATTATGGGGTGTATGGTGAAAATGGAAAAATGCCGGTTAACTTTTTGGCTACAAATCATATTACCGGTGGAAATTCAGGAAGTCCTGTTATAGATGCCAATGGAAATTTAGTAGGTTTGGCATTCGACGGTGTGTGGGAAGGCACTATGGCAGATATATTCTATCGTCCGGAAACTTGTATGAGTATTATGGTAGATGCGCGTTATGTGCTCTTTATCATCGATAAATTGGGCGGAGCTCAAAATTTGATTGATGAACTCACTATCGTACGACACGATAAAGCAGTTGACCAACCAAATTCAGCAACCAAAAAGGCAAAAAAAACTAAAAAATAGTTTTATTAAACTTATAAAAAAGCATCTGATATTTTCAGGTGCTTTTTTTTATAAAAAATTTTAGAATACTAATTATATTCTTAACTTTGCACTCCAATTTTTTACCTTGATTGTTGAAATTGAAGATAAAAAGTTGGATTTATGGTTTCGGGATGTAGCGCAGCCCGGTAGCGCGCGTCGTTCGGGACGACGAGGCCGTCACGCTGCAAGCGTGATCAATCCGACTTCTAAGTTGGGAATATTGTTTATTAAAATTATTGTAAAAAGTGTAATCTCAATCTTTCATAAGATTGTTTTTATAAAAGAAAAAGTGAAACTATTTTCGGGATGTAGCGCAGCCCGGTAGCGCGTGTCGTTCGGGACGACGAGGCCGCAGGTTCGAATCCTGTCATCCCGACTACTAATTTAGAAATTTGAAATAGTTGTCAGTTAATCATTATTAACAGTTTAAAGACTATATTTTAAATATAAAAAAATTGAAAATTGAAATTTGGAATTAGGAAATTGTAATTTTTTTCTCAGGATGTAGCGCAGTCCGATAGCGTACTTGCATGGGGTGCAAGGGGTCGTCACGCTAAAAGCGTGATCATCCCTCCAAAGAATTTGGGAATTAGTAATTTGAAATAGTTGTCAGTTAATCATTATTAACAATTTAAAGACTATATTTTAAATATATAAAAAATTGAAAATTGAAATTTGGAATTAG
>DYMN01000015.1:0-25289 GCA_020740485.1 Polaribacter sp.
GAAACCATTGAATACAAAATGGTGGGTGGCACAGATATTTTCACGCCTTCCGCCTGAAAATCGTTTTTCATACTGTCTTTCCCCGACGTCATCGGAATATCAAAAAACGTGGTCATATCGTACAGCGCATCACACATTTGCACCAATTTTGCTAATTTTTCCTTGCCATCCGGATTTTTTTCAGGATGATAATAGGAATCCGGAACACAAAAATTATCATTCACAGTCCAAAATATGCCGTCATTGGTTTGCGTATTAGGCAATTTTCCGCCTATGGCAATAATCTGACGTACGGCTTCGTCAAAAGCACCACACGACATTTCATAAGCATCAATATCGCCAAATTTAGGCATAATTCCGTTTGAAATAGCCAAACCTTCATACGAATCCGGATTGATTTGCATCACAGCGGCATCTTGTGGGGCTATACCTTTTGCACCCATCAGCGGTTTGATGATGCTTTTGCCTTTGACTTCGTGGTCATATTTACGGATGATATTTTCTCTTGAACTGATGTTTAAGGATTGTAATAACTGTTTAATTATCAGCGCATAATCATTTATTTGAATTGTTTCAGGTTCCTGCAAAACCGGTTTGGTCCACTCCGCAGGCATAATGCGTTGCGGTACGCCATTGTGCAGAAAATCTAATTCTATATAATTGATTATCTTATTATTATATCGAACATCTAAATAACCTGAATCTGTAAATTCACCAATATCCGTACATTCCACTTCGTAGTGTTGCGCCAATGCCATAAAAGCATCTATATTTTGAATTTCGACCACGATGGTCATACGCTCTTGCGACTCAGAAACAAATATTTCCCAAGGTTTGAGTCCGGCGTATTTCAAAGGAACCTTATCTAAATGCACCAAAGCGCCATTGGTAATTTCGGCTAATTCGCCAATGGAAGACGACAATCCGCCCGCCCCATTGTCGGTACTCGATTTTACTAATCCTTGACGCGTGGCAACCATCATAAAATCGGATAGTTTTTTCTGCGTAATCGGACTTCCGATTTGCACAGCGGACATCGGGGAATTTTCGTTGATTTCAACAGACGAAAAGGTTGCTCCGTGAATGCCGTCTTTGCCTACGCGTCCGCCTGCCATAATGATGCGATCGCCTTTGTCAATGGGTTTTTCCCACGCATTTTTTCCATTGTATTGCATTGGTAAAATGCCCCCTGTCCCACAAAAAACCAAAGGTTTACCGGCAAAGCGATCATCAAAGACCATAGAACCATTTACCGTAGGAATACCCGATTTGTTGCCCCCATCTTCTATGCCTTCTACCACGCCTTCCATAATGCGGCGCGGATGCAGTTGCCCTTTTAATAAAGGTTTTTCATAATTGGGCGGACCAAAACATAACACATTGGTATTGAATAGCATTTCCGCTCCCCCAATTCCGGTTCCCATAATATCGCGATTGACACCTAAAATTCCGGTAATCGCTCCACCATAAGGGTCTAACGCAGAAGGCGAATTATGGGTCTCCACTTTCCAAGCAAACAACTGATTGTCATTCACTTTCACCATTCCTGCATTGTCAGAAAACACCTTGACCAACCAATCATTTTGATTTTGCTCCAAGTGACTTTTTACCACATCAGTAGAACCTTTGATATGCGTTTTGAAAAGCGAATTAATCGTTTTCGTTTCTCCGGTTTCCTTATTTTTGTATTCAATTAAAGCATTGAATTCCTTATGTTTACAATGTTCAGACCAAGTTTGGGCAAATACTTCCAATTCAATATCGGTAGGTTGCATACTCAAACCTAATTCATTTCTTTTTTTACTAATATCATCTCGATGAAAATAATTGCGAATGGCGTGCATTTCATCTAAATTCAACGCTAAAACTTTTTCATTTGATAACTTTTCGAATGCTGCATCCGACAAATTCATATCGATAATTTCCACCGTATTATCTGTGTGCATATTCACTTTGGGCACATAAGAATCAAAATGGAATTTTCCATCTGTTTTATTCAAATATTGAAAATGATGAATGAGTGGATTTCCCAAAAAATTGTGAGCTATCAACTGCATTTCTCGAAGGGAAAGTTCATTTTCAAAATAGTAAATAGACTGACTGTAAATATGTTGCACCTTCAAATCTAAATTTTCATTCAAATAATCCGCCAACGCCATTTGAGCAGAAGTTCCTTCGTCATCGGTTACGCCGGGAAGTTGTGCCACGGCAATCAAACTTTTGTATTGAGAAGCGTCAAACAAATCATTAGTCAGAACTTCCTTGCTAATTTCATTTCGTAAACAATTGTCTGCAAATCGAACCAAAGTTTCAGTTGACATCTCATAATCTACATCATACCATTTTGTGACAAAAACTTTACCTGTTTCAATATTCAATTGCTTTTGACACTTGTTTTGAATACTCAAAGATTTAGCATCTTTTAGATGAGATTTAGGAAAAGTTTGAATTGAGTTTAACATATTTAATTTGAAAATGTGTTAATTTAGAAATTAGGAACTGTAAAGAAATAACCTATCCATTTTGGCTTGTCCTTTTGCCCTTTTTCTGCGTTTCAAATTTTGCTAAGAGACGCAAGCTATTAGCTACAATTTGTGCCTTGAAAAAGAACAAAATTACTACGCCAATTCTGTATACTTTATTTCTTTACAATTCCTTAGTTAATGGACTTATCAGTAAAAAAAAAGCCTGTCGTACAGACAGACTTTTTTAATAATTTTTGTTCAATTGAAAAGTCGGGAAATTGATTTCGATTGTATTTTCACGTGTTATAACTCCCGCAACCCGACATTCGTAAAGCATTTGTTTGGCTCGTTCTAAAATATCCTTTTCGTATTTTTCATCGGCAATAAACAACATACCATTGCCCATATTCCACCATAAGTAGGCATCTTCATTGGAAACATTGCCTATTTCCTGCACCTTTTTCATAAAAGGTAATGGCTCGTAAAGATTATCTAATGTAGCACCTACATTATTCACTTTCAATACTCTGCGGAAATTATCAAAAATACCGCCACCAGTGATATGTGCTATACCGGTCAGTTCTATTCCGGATTGGATTAACTCATTAATAATAGGCGAATAAATCAAAGAAGGATTGAGTACAATCTCACCCCAAGTGTGGTATTCGTCATAAGGTTCATTGTGCCATAAATCACCAAAATTTTCTTGTAAAATACGTCGAACGGATGAAAAACCATTGCTTCTAAATCCTCTTGTTCTAAGCGTAAACACCTTCTGCCCCGGTTTGACATTGCTTCCATCAATACTTTCTTTGAGTATATCAGGCAATACCCCAATAGCCGTAGCACTCCAATTAAAGTGCATATCATCGCCATAACCTCCCACTCTGTTGCCTAATTCAGCGATTTCACCTCCCGTAATGGTAATGCCTGCAATGTTACAAGCCTTGTGAAGTCCTTGCATCAAAGCTTCAATGATGGTTGGATTTAGAAAATCTACATCAATAACATTCGATAAGTTAGTGGGTTCAAACCCAACAGCTACTAAATCATCTGCTACCATTGCCACCAAATCAAATCCCAAAGTGTGATAAATTCCGGTGCGTTCAGCAATTTCGGCTTTGGTACCAATTCCATCAGAACCTATTCCGATGCGTTGATTTCCGAAATGTAAGAGATTTGAGAATCCGCCGTTGGTTTTTGAGCCGATGGCTCCTTGCTTTCCTTGGCGGTTAGGGAAAGTTTTAATGGCATACCCGTAGGCAATTTCAGAAGATTGGTTACCGAGTTCTATATCAACTCCGCTTTTTTTCTGCATACGTCTGTGGTTAAGTGGCAAAATTATCCTAAATTTTGTATTTACAAGTTAACAATTTGGAAATATCATAAATAGTTTTCAACAGGTGTTAATACGTTATTTGTTTCAAGTTCCATTCACGCCTTTGGCGTGATCTTCGCTTCGCTACGAGTTTCACGTTTTTGATAATAAATACAATTTCTAAACTCTATAATCTCAAATTAAGGTTTCAATAATTTCTAATCTAAAAGAATTGAAAGGAATTTTATGGTTTTCAAAAAGGTAGTTTTATAACAATCTAAATTTGCACTTGTCTATCAATAGATTGTTCCATAATAATGAATGTTTCCGTGCTTTTCACGCCCGGGACTTTTTGAATTTTTGAAGTGAGCACTTCTCGCAAATGCGTAGTATCGCGACAATAAATTTTGATAAACATAGAATAAGAACCGGTAACATAGCAACATTCCGTTACTTCCTTTACCTCCTTTAACACTTCCGCAGCGTGATCGTACATTCCTCCTTCTTGTAAATTAATACAAATAAAGGCTCCAATTTTTAAACCCAATTTATCAGGATTTACCAATAATTTATTCCCTTTTATGATGCCGGATTGTTCCAATTTATTCATTCGCAAATGTATGGTAGCACCTGCAACTTGCGTAGCGCGAGCAATTTCTAAATAAGAAATTCTGGCATTCTGCATCAAAAGTTCTAATATCTTTTTATCTAAACTGTCAATTTGTAAATTTTCTTCCATTTTTAATTGTATTAAATGATATTTTTTGCAAATATATAATTAATATATGTCATATTATCATATAATATATTTATTTACTAACAACTATTATTTATTATTGTTATTTAACAGTTAATATGTAATTTTGCAATGTAATAAACCGATAAATTTAAACTTATGTCCGAGAACGAAATTTCCATTAAAAAAGAAACCACTTTTTTTCAACCCTTGTTAAATATCAAAATGTCGCCCATCGTAAAAATAGCTGAAATGGCACGACAATTAGAACCCGAGTATGAAGCCAAACACGGCTCAAAATTCATACATTTAGAACGGGGGGAAATTGATTTGAACACACCCAAAGAAATTATAGACGCCATCAATCAAAAGTTTTTGGAAGGGAAAACCAAATATCCAAAATCGGGTGGTGAATTGGAACTCAAAAAACGTATTGCAGAAAAATTGCGTACCCAAAATCAGATTCCCGATATCGAAGCCGAAGACATTGTAATAACCTTGGGCGGTCAAGAAGCTTTAAATTTATCTTTTCAATTATTTGCCAACAAAGTGGGAGCCGGTTTTTCACCCATTTGGAGCGTGGCGATAGAAAATTTCTTTCCTTACAGCAACATTACTTTTTTAGAAGTGCCTTTAAACAAAGATTTTAGCATTGACTATGAATCTTTGGAAAGCGTATTCAATCGCATTGATTTCTTTTATTTAAACAATCCGCAAAATCCGTCAGGAAAAGTTTTTTCAAAAGAAGAAATAGAACGCGTGGTGGATTTATGTAAATATCACAATGTGTTTTTAATTTCTGATGAAGCTTATGAACACATTATTTTTGACGGAAAAACCTTTACTTCTGCCGCATCGGTTGCCGCTGAAAAAGGCTTTACCAATGTGATTACGACTTATACCTATTCCAAAAGTTTTGCCGCCACGGGCATCAGAGTGGGTTATGCAGTGAGTAAAAACAAGAAAGCCATTTCGTTGATAGGTGCAGCCCAATATACACACGCTGCCGGAGCTCCTACTGCCGTTCAGTTAGGTTTGGTCAATGCTTATGACGTAGATTTATCCGGATTTATTGCGGAATTTCAAGCCAGAAGAGATGCATTGTACAACGGATTGCAAAAAATTGAGTCTATCAAAGTCAATAAACCCGAAGGCGCTTTTTATATGTATCCTGATTTCTCGGTAGCACTGAGAAACAAAGGCTTACAACCCCACCAACTTTTAGATGTGTTGATAGAAAACGGGGTCATCGTGGTGCCCGGTTCCGCTTTTACCAAACAAGGTTATTTTGAAGGTTATGCCAGATTATCCTTTTCTGCGGTAAATGTGGAACAAATCGAAGTAGCGGTAGAACGATTGGCGAAATTGTTTTCGTAAAAGTTAAGATTTAATTCTTAGCCAATCTCTACTCATCCTCAGGCTAAATATAAAGTTTACCAAATAATTAATTAGTTTGGTAAACTTTTATATTTTTGTATAAACAATTAATAGAAAATTTATGTCAAAAAAAATTGAATTTCAGGATTTACTAAAACAAGTTGAGTTGTTAACATCTGAAGAAAAGTTGATATTAAATGATCTAATTTGGGAAGAAATTACTATCCCAATAGAACATCAAAAAATTGTAAATCAAAGAATTGAAGAAATGAAAAATGATCCAAAAAAAATGTTGGATTGGGAATTGGTAAAGAAAAAAATGTTTTAAAACACTTGAATGGATTTTAAAATTTTAATTAGTAAAGATGCATTAAGCGACATACAATCTGCAAAAAAATGGTATGAATCCAAAAGCATAGGTTTAGGAAAAAGATTTGAAAAACAAACCGCAACCCAAATTGACAATCTTAAAAACAACCCTTATATTCTTGAAATCCGTTATAATAATGTAAGGTGTGTTCAAGTTAAAAAATTCCCATTTTTAATTCATTATTTTATTGATGAGAATATACACACTATCAACATAATGGCAATTTTTCACGCAAGCAGAAATCCAAAAATTTGGAAAGAAAGGAGAAAATAATGAAAGACTACCAACTCACCGGGAGAATTTGGCTTACCTTAAACAAGGAAACGGTTTTGGGCGAAGGAAAAATTTGCTTGCTTGAAAATATTGAAAAATTAGGTTCGCTCACCAAAGCCGCCGAAACGATGCAAATGTCCTACCGCAAGGCGTGGTTTAGCGTCAATCAAATCAATAAAACCGCAAAAGAATCTGTGGTTACGCTAACGCGTGGCGGCAAAGACGGTGGAAAAGCAGAATTGACAGCATATGGAAAAGCACTTCTCTCTGACTTCAAAAAACAAAAAACAGCCTTTGAAGAATTTCTAAAAAATCAAAATACTGATTAAACTGCCAAACTAATAACAAACCTTGTTTGCGTTTCAGTATAGTTGTAAAATAAATAGCCACCGTGCGCTTCTACTATATTTCGCGACAGGGTTAAACCTATACCCGCCCCATTTTCACGTGTAGTAAAAAAAGGTAAAAATATTTTGTCTTTAATTTCTTCTTCTATCCCTTTCCCATTATCAGTAATAGAAATTAATATTCTCTTATTTCTCAATTCACTCTTTATTTCTATATTTTTTTCTTCAAAACCGTCTAACGCATAAACACTGTTTGTAAACAAATTAATAAATACTTGTTCCATTTGTTCAGCATCTATATCAATCCTATATTTACTTTCTATTTCATTTGTTACTTTGATTTTTTCGGTTTCAAAAACAGACGACATTAAATTTAAAACATTATTTATCAAATCACTAATTTCAATATTTTTTTTTCGGGGCAAAGGCAATGTTGACAAAATTCGGTAATTTTCAACAAAATTTTGCAAATGATCGGTTCTATTGAGTATGGTCTGCGTAATCAGTTGCATTTCATCCAAATCGGATTTGTTCAAATTATCTTGACGCATCAAATAATCCAAACTTTGAGAGAGAGAACGTATAGGTGTTAAGGAATTTAACAGTTCGTGCGATATGACTCTCATCAAATTGATCCAAGTTTCTTTTTCCTTTTTTTCAACCACATTTTGTACGGATTCTAAGAGAACGATGTAATATTCATTTTCATAAACCTTACTTCTATTCCCTTGTAAAATAAATGCTTGATTCTCTTCTTCGTTAATTCTTATATCCAAAGTAAGTTTTAAATCCTGAAATTCATTCCGTTCAATAATTTCAGTAAATGATTGCATTTTATTTTTTAAATATTGCCATTTTGTAACCTTTGGCATTTCAAATTTGGAAGAAAAATAATCATTCATCATAAAGACCAACCATTCATTTTTTTCTTTTCTTAATATGAGAATCCCTGATTCCATACTGTTTACAATGGTAGCATAAATCCAATCTTTAAGTTCTTGGTCGTGTTTTTTTGATTTTAGTTGTTGATATAATTTGTAGAGATTTTCATAATTTTTATTTTTTTTTAAATTTGAAAAATCTGCGGAAAAATCATTGTACAAAATACTCAAAATTGTCTTATCAAAGAGCAAAAAAGCATTTTTTATAAACTGATAGGTATCAAAAAATAAAATAAGCCCCAATACCGCTACAATTGCTGCGGTAAAGTTAAATCCTTTAACAATGAGAAAGGCAAATCCGCTGACCACACCAACGATTAAAAAAAATCTGATGAAAAGTTTGTGGTAAATGTTAAAATTATACTTCATTCACTTAATAAGTTAATTCCATATTTTTGAATACGTCTATACAATGCCCCCCTTGACAATCCGAGTTCTTCCGCTGATTTGCTTATATTGTATTTGTTGTGATTCAATACCTGCAAAATCGTGTTTTTTTCTATATCGGATAACGCTTTATTATTTTGTAGTAAATCTGCATTATCAAATTCATCAAGGTCTAAATCCTTTTCACAAATAACAGCATTATCGCATAAAATAACTGCTCTTTCTAATCTGTTTTCCAATTCTCTAATGTTCCCTTTCCAAGCGTATTTTTTTATTTTTACAAGAGTTTCAGGATGAAAAGTGATGCTTTCTTTATCATACTTATGTAAGAGTTTATCCAATAAATAATGAGCCATTTCCACAATATCTTCTTTCCTATCTCTTAGGGAAGGCAAGGAAATCTCGATGGTGTTAATTCTGTAATAGAGATCTTCTCTGAAAGTGTGGTTTTGTACCATCGCTTTTATATTTTGATTTGTAGCACAAATAATGCGCACATTCAAAGGGATTGGCTTTACTGAACCTAACCTAAAAACTATTTTATTTTGAATAACGTGTAATAATTTGGATTGCAAGTGTAAGGGAAGATTCCCAATTTCATCTAAAAAAATAGTACCATCTTGGGCGGCTTCAAATTTTCCCATTTTCTCACTATACGCATCTGTAAAAGCCCCTTTTGCATTTCCAAACAATTCACTTTCAAATAAATTCTCATTCAGTGACCCTAAATCTACTTGAATAAAAGAATTATTTTTCCTGTTAGAATTTTCGTGAATATATTGAGCCAACATAGATTTTCCGGTTCCGTTTTCGCCTAATATTAAAACATTTACATCTGTTGTAGCCACTTTCTCGGCAAGAGTAAATGCTTTGATAATGTTTGGGGCTTTCCCTACGAAAGGTTTATTCTCAAATATGGGAATGATTTCCTTTTTTTTCTTTTGTCTGCTCAACAAAACCGCTTTTTTAATTTTTTCAATTAAAACTGAATTGTCCCAAGGTTTTAATACATAATCGTAAGCCCCTTGTTTCAAACTTTCCACTGCACTTTCTACGTTTCCGTATGCCGTCATCAAAATGACTTGCACAGAAGGCGAAAGTGTTAAAATTTCTTTTAGATAATACAATCCTTCTCTTCCATCCTGATGACCTAACTTGAAATTCATATCTAAAAGCACTACATCAACTTCGTTTTGAGATAAAATGTCAATAAATTTTCTTGGATTTTGAGAGATTATGACATTATCAAAATGCTGCTTTAATAGCACTTTCGCACTAAAAAGGATGTCTTCTCTATCATCTATTACCAAAATGGTTGCAGAACTTTTTTTCATTGATCGTTCACTTTTCAAACTTGATGTCCAATTTCGGACACTTAAATTAAAATAACAAAAAACAATAACGCTATAAATCAATTATTTAATTATTTTAAAAAAATTGGCACGTTATTTTATTTATAATGAGTAAATTATACAGAATGGACACCATTATAAAAAGTAAAAATAACAAAAAAATACATTGGAAATATATCTCCCCAATTATTTTGATATTAGGTTTAATTATATACGTAAACTTATTCAAAAAGAAGACATTAAACATTGAAAAAGACAAAGTAAGTATTAAGAAAATAGAATTTGGTTATTTTGAAGATTTTCTGACATTTCAAGCGACGGTTGAACCGAGTAATGCTATTTTAATAAATGTTGTTGAAAACGGGGCTGTAACGGAAATATTCGCTGCAAACGGAGATTCTGTACAAAAAAATCAGGCATTGGTAAAACTGTACAACCCTTCGACAGAACTCAATTACGTATCGCAGGAAACGAGTATCACAGAGCAAATCAACAATATGGAAAAAGCAAAATTAGATTTGAGAAATCAAGAATTGAATTTAGAAAAGGACCTTATAAGTATAGAACACGACTACAATAATGCAAAAAATCAATTTGATTTGCACAAAAAATTATACGAGCAAGATATTTTATCATTCAATGAATGGAATAACACCCAAGAATTATTTCGTTTTCAAGTAGAACGCAAAAAAAACATCCAAGAAAGCATTCAAAAAGAAAAACAAACCAATCAAATTCAAATCAGACAAATCAATCAATCTATTGCTTTTATGCGAAAAAGTAGAGATATTTTAACTAAAAACAAACAAAACTTTTTAATCCTTGCGCCTGCATCAGGCAGACTTTCATCGTTTGAGCCCATTGTCGGCAAAAACTACAATCAAGGTGAAAGTATTGGTAAAATTGATAAAATGGACGGCTACAAATTAGTTGCCACAGTAGATGAATTTTACTTGGAACGCATTCAAATCGGTCAAAAAGGAAGCATAACGCATCAAGGAAAGGAGATAAGTGTAATCGTCAGTAAAATAATACCGGAAATAAAAAATGGAGTTTTTAAAGTGGAATTGCAATTTGTATTATCCGATAATTTAAATTTGAGAACCGGTCTTACTTTTGGAGTTAAATTAACCCTTTCTGAAAAACAAAAAACAATTCTATTGCCAAAAGGAAGTTTTTATAATGAAACAAAAGGAGATTGGATTTTTGTATTAAACGGAAATACGGCGAACAGGCGAAATATAATTTTAGGAAGAGAAAATCCATTGTTTTATGAAGTAAAAAGCGGACTAAACGAAGGCGAAATGGTGATCACTTCCAACTATACTGATTATACAAATACCGACAAATTACTTTTAAAATAGTTCATCACTTTGATACGTTCAACCAATTTTCAAATTCAAATTTTGACAACAAGACCAAAGACTAACGACCAATGCTTCGACTGTGCTCAGCAACCAAAAACTCTGTAAAAAATAACAAATTAATAAAACACATTAAATAGTATGATACACATAGAAAATCTCACCAAAACATTCAGGACAGAAGAAGTTGAAACCCTTGCTTTAAATGCTGTAAATCTCACTATTAAAGAAAATGAATTTATCAGTATTATGGGTCCTTCGGGATGTGGAAAATCAACTTTATTACACATTATAGGACTATTAGACCGATTTGATTCAGGGAGTTATCAGTTTGATACAACTGAAATTTACAATTTAAAAGAACGTGAAAAATCGAAAATCAGAAAAGAAAATATCGGTTTTATATTTCAAAATTTTAATTTGATTGATGAACTTACGGTGTTTCAAAACATTGAATTACCAATGATTTACAAAGGAATCAACCGTGTCGAAAGAAAACAAAAAATAGAAAAGATTGCAGAACGTCTCAACATTATACATCGGTTGAAACATTATCCGCAACAACTTTCCGGCGGTCAACAACAGCGCGTGGCAGTAGCAAGAGCTTTGGTAAACGAACCTAAAATAATTTTAGCGGATGAGCCTACCGGAAATTTAGACAGCAAAAACGGAAATGAAGTAATGGAACTTCTAACGGATTTACACGCCAACGGTACAACTATTCTTATGGTTACACACTCTGAATACGATGCTTCTTTTTCAGAAAAAACCATTTTGATGAAAGACGGGTTGATTCTATCAGAAAAATCAAATCATAAAAAAATTGATGTTTTAATTCAATAGTGAATTTAATACGGTGAAGTCATTTAAGCTTTCAAATTTATTTGATGGCTTACACTGATTACTCACTCTAAAAACTGCACTATTCAAATCATCTTCTTGTAATAAAAAATAACATTTAATTCTATAATCTTATGCTCAACAATTGGCTCAGCGTTTTTTTCTTTCGGTTTAAAATGAACAAAACTTATGTGTTGCTAAACCTATTCGGGATAAGTATTGGTTTTGCCGGATTGATTTTTGCCATTTTGTATTGGAATGACGAACATTCCTACGATGCTTGGAATCCATATAAAAACAAAGTCTTTCAGGTGATCAATGATATGGGAGAAAATACTTATTGGGCTACTAATCCATCCGCTTTGGAAGAACACCTTAAAACCATCCCAGCAATAGAAAATTACTGTTACTTAGACACTTATTACAATCCTGAGTATATAACGTTTAATGGAAAAGATCACAACATAAAAAAAACACTAAACTCTCAATCCGAATATTTTGATTTTTTCCCTTATCAATTTATATACGGAAATCCCAAAACAGCTCTTACAGACGCCACTGCTATCGTTTTAGAAAAAAAGACGGCAGAGCGTATATTCGGTACGGAAAACCCGATGAATAAAACTCTTTTGTTCAGAAACGCATCATTGATTGTCAAAGGTGTTTTTAAAAATGACACTAAATCATCCTATGCACCGGAAATTGTTGTAAATCAACAAAAAAGAAATATGGATGAAAGCCGATCACATTGGGGAAATTTCAGTTTCGGACTTCTGCTTAAACTGAAAAATGCTGATGATAAAGAGAAAGTAATACATCAAATTGAAAACCTATATTTTGAAAACAGGACTAAAAAAGATGCTTTAAGAGAAGGGATGAGTCTTGAAGACTATGTAAAAAAATACGGAAAGAAAAATGTGATTTTACAATCTCTTTCCGAAGCGAGATTAAATACTTTATACGGAGAAACACCGGAAGGAAAAGGCAATAAACAGTTTTTAATTATTATGATGGGGCTTTCCCTGTTAATCATTATTTTATCTATTGTAAATTATATGAACCTTGCCAATGCAGATGCGTTGATGCGAGCCAAAGAAATGGGTGTCCGGAAAATAACAGGTGCTTCAAAATGGAATATTATCTTGCAATTTTTATTTGAAACTTTTGTTGTTACTTCCGTTGCGCTATTGTTGGCATTGGCTTTGGTAGAAATTATATTGCCCTATTACAATGAATTCTTAAATAAAGAGATGGAGTTGCAAGGAAGTTTATTTATCCGTCAAATTTTCCTTATTTTTTTAATTGTTCTTTTCTCTGCTGGAATTTTGCCTGCTTTTTATCTATCCCAATTTCAAACTATTGAAGTTCTAAAAGGGAATTTTTCACGCAGTAAAAAAGGAATTTGGTTAAGAAATGCGATGTTGATGCTACAATTCAGTATCGCAAGCTTTTTTATCGTTGGGAGCATAATAGTATATCAACAAGTAAACTATATGATAAATAAAGATTTAGGTTTCAAAGGAGAACAGATTATCACTATACCTTTGAATTTTAATTATGATTTTATCGAAATTAAAAACGATTTTGATAATAAAGTTAATGAATACTACAATACTTATAATACCTACAAGCAAGAACTATCAAAAATAAAAGGCGTAAAGCAAGTTGCCACCGGTGCTTTTAGAATGGGTAGCGGAGAGGGATCCACTTCTGATTTTTTTCACAACGGCGAAGATATTATTGCAAGAAATATGGGTGTGGATTTCGGGATGTTAGAGATGTTGCAAGTCAAACTAAAAGAAGGTAGGTTTTTCGATCCCAAATTGGCATCGGACTCAATAAGTTCATTGATTGTCAACGAAACTGCATTAAAGATGATGAAAGAAAAAAATGCCATAGGGAAAACAATCCAATGGCAGGATCAAAAGTTAACCTTAATTGGAGTAGTGCAAGATTTTCACCTTACGGGTTTACAAGACAAAATAGAGCCAATGGTCTTTTTTCATCTGAAAACAGTAAATTGGATGATTTTGAACAGCAGAAAAATATATATAAAAATTGAACCGGAAAATATGGATAAAACCATTAATGAAATTGAAAAATATTGGATGAAAAATATGGCAAAAACCAAAGGAGATTTTGAATATGAGTTTGTAGATAAAAGTTTTTCCAAAACCTATGAAAATTTTGTCAAACAAAAAAATCTGTTTTTTATTCTAACTTCAATGGTCATATTGATTGCTTTGTTCGGTTTATTTGCTTTGGCTTCCTATTCTATCCAAAGACGAATGAAAGAAATAGCCATACGCAAAACATTGGGTGCAGAAACACCGGAAATGCTCAAAATATTGACAAAACAGTATTTATATTTCAGCACCATCGGGTTTGTAATTACCCTATTTCCGATTTTATATTTTACCCAAAAATGGCTCGATAATTTTGCCTATCGAATTCAAATCAATTTCGTTCCTTTTTTAATCAGCTATTTAATATTAGTTTTCTTGACGCTTGCCATTGTGTTATTAAAAGCATATAAAGCAACTCAAATAGAAGTTCTCAACTATATAAAATATGAATAAAACATTAATAACGTTTATCATCGCCTTAGTATTCACAATTCCGATTTTGGCTCAAAAACAGATATGGACATTAGAGCAATGTCTTCAAATAGGCGTTGAAAACAACTATGATATCAAAATCAAACTATTAGAAGTTGAAAAATTGAAAAAACAGCGCCATAGCTATTTAAGTTCAATTGTACCGGTAATACAATCCAATTTCAATCATTCTTACAATTTCGGTTCCACCATAGATCCGGCTACCAATTCAAGAGTGAGCTCTAATATTCAATATGATAATATAAATATTAATTCCCGTTTTGAAATATTCGATTTGCAGTCTATCCGAGAAAATCAACTTTTAAAATTGAATGCAGAAATAGCCGGTAATGATTTTGAAATCAATAAATTAATGTATCAACTTGAAATAACGGAAATGTATTTTAAAACCCTTTCTACACAAGAGCTCTTAAAAATACAATACAAACAGTTTGAAAATACAGAATTCAATTTTGATAGAATTAGTAAAGAAGTAGCGTTGGGAAATAAGCCAACTAGTGATTTGTTCGATATTCAACTTTTAAAATCAACGGAAGAAAACAAAATTACCGCTACCAAACATCTTTTTCAAACTGAAATTTCATCTTTGTTCAATTTTTTAAATATACAAAATTTTAATAGTGAAATAATAAATTTAGATGCCAGTTTTCAATATTTTCAGCTTCTTCCAGAGAAAATAGCTACTACACCATCGATTAAAAAAGCAGAATTAGAAGTCTTGAAAACAAAAAAAAATATTGAATCGTTGAAGTCTATTAACTTTCCAAAACTCACTGCTTATCATAATTTATCTTCATTCTATTTTCAATCGCTCAATACTAATCCTATCAACACGTCCAATTTTAAAAACCAACTTCTCGACAATAAAGAAAACCAAGTGGGATTTAGTCTTAATATACCCATTTTCAACGGTTCGACCCTTTACAACAAAATTGCTGCAACAAAAATAGAAAACGAACAATCCCAATTAGAATTAGAAAATGAAAAATTAAGACATCAACAGGAAATAGAAAGAGAAAAATTGGTTTTAAAACAATTGGAAATTGAACTTGAAAATCATTTAAGTACCCTTATTATTGCCAATAATAGTTACAACACTACGCAATCAAAATTTCAAAACGGAATTGTAGATACTCAAATTTTCGCAATGGTAAAAAATAATTTATTAGCAATGCAATACCAATTAATTCAACTTCAACTCAATATAGAATTCCAAAAAATAAAATTGCAATTACTTCAATAAAAATCAAAATACTGATTAAAATCATTTTTTATAATTCAATTATTCTTTTACATTTGCCACCGTTATTCCTTTTATGTAATAACGAAAACAATTTACTTTACAACACAATGAATTTTTTTAAAATAACTTTAATAGTATTGTTAATATACAATCAATCCGCATTTGGTCAACAATCAAATGATTCCATTTCAGAAACTAAAGTCTTCGAATTGGGTGAAGTTTTTATTCACGGAAACCGCATTAAACAACAAATTTCTTCCCATAAAATTACGCAATTAAATAAGACCGATGTGGCGCAGGCACTCAACACCTTCCCCTCTATGGTGCTCAACCACACCGGTTCGCGTAATGAATCTGCCGTGTATTTACGCGGATTTGACATCCGAAGTGTCCCGATTTACGCGGATGGAATTCCGATTTACGTTCCTTATGACGGCTATGTAGATTTAGCCCGTTTTACTACCGCCGATTTATCCAAAATTGAAATTTCAAAGGGCTATTCTTCCATTTTATATGGTCCGAATGCTCTAGGTGGCACTATCAATCTCATAAGTAAAAAACCGCAGTTCCCCTTTGAATTAAATGCTAAAACCGGTTTAATGAGTGGAAATGGTTTTAATAATTACGTTTCGATAGGAAGTAAACTCAATAAATTTTATTTTCAAGGCATTTTTTCGCAATTTGACAGAGAGTACATTCCGCTCTCGGCTGATTTTGAAACTACTGCACTACAAAATGACAACAAACGCGAAAATTCTTATAATAAAGATCGAAAGTTTTCAGCAAAAATATGGTACGCACCTAATGATGATAACGAATTGACTTTTAATTACATCAATCAAAATAGTGAAAAGGGAAATCCTGTTTATTTGGGCGATGATCCTAATACAAGAGTACGTTATTGGCAATGGCCCTATTGGGACAAAGAAAGTTTGTATTTTATCTCCAAAAATAAAATTTCTAATCTTTTTCACATCAAATCACGTCTTTTTATAGACCGATTTGACAATGAATTGAAAGCATTTGACAATGCAAATTATGACACACAAACCAAACCTTCTTCCTTTACCAGTTTTTATTCAGATAAAACTTTAGGAGCAAATTTAGAGTTGGGAATGAATTTGAAAAACAATGATTTAAAAATAGCAATGCATTACAAATTCGACAAACATTCGCAACATAATTTGGGAAAAAACCCTGAAAACACAGATGATGCACTTTATTCCGTGGGAATTGAAAACGTATTTTCGGGAGTTGAGAAATTAAAATTAATTGCGGGAACCAGTTACAATTTAAGAAAAGGTTTACAAGCAGACAACGCCAATATCGTGAACGCAGATGGTAGTTTTGTGCAATTTGCAAAAAATGAAAATACTGCCATCAACACGCAATTATTTGGCGAATACAAACTCAATAATTCATTGGAAATAAATGGAACGTTTTCCTTAAAATCCCGCTTTGCCACTATGAAAGACCGTTATTCTTACAGAAACGGGGTGAGCATTGCCAATCCCGATTTGAGTTCTGAAAAAGCATTGAATACCGAATTGGGTTTCAATTATACTTTGAATGAGAAAATCACAATAAATCCTGAAATTTTTTATTCTAAAATATTCAATACTATCCAATTGATTAACAATGTGCAAAATGGGTTGTCTCAAGTGCAAAACACCGGAAAATCAGAATTTTACGGATTAGATTTAACTGTAGATTTCCAAGTGATAAAAACATTAGATTTCAACTTTAATTACACATTTATCAAACGTAAGAACCTTACAAACCCCGAACTTTTATTTACAGATGTTCCTGAATATCATTTGTTTAGTAATATACAATGGAAACCATTTTCAACTTTGAGAACCAATTTGAATGTGGAATACAGTTCAATGCGCTTTAGCACGAGTTACGGTGTCACCACACCTGCCTATTGGTTGATGAATTTTCAAACTTCTTATCAAATTCGCCGTGATATTAGTATAGAACTCGGAATAAATAATATTTTTGACCAAAATTATTACGTTACAGACGGTTTTCCTGAAATGGGACGAAACGTCTATGCGAGTTTGTATTACGATTTTAAATGGTTTAAATAAAATGCAAAAAACCGCTCAACTATCCGATGTGTGGCTTAAAGCCTCAATTCTTGGCTCCACTTGGGCAGTGTCCGAGATTATTTTGGGCAGTTTTCTCAATAATTTACGAGTCCCTTTTAATGGAAATATTCTCACCGCAATCGGTTTGATGTTGATGATTGCGGCAAGTTATAAATGGAAAGACAAAGGTCTTTTTTGGCGCACCGGACTAATTTGTGCTTTGATGAAAACCCTATCGCCGAGCGCCATTATTTTTGGGCCTATGATTGCCATTTTTATGGAAGCCGTGCTACTCGAAGTTTCCGTTAGATTACTCGGCAAAAATGGATTGGGTTATATCATCGGTGCTGCTTTAGCAATGTCTTGGATTTTAGTTCAGAAAATCATCAATATGTTGCTTTTTTATGGCAATGACATCATTGATGTTTATACAGAATTAATGAAATTTGCCGAACGTCAATTGAAAACCAATTTTGATTTGGTAGAACTACCATTAATAATATTATTAGGATTATATATAGTTTTCGGACTAATTTCTGTGTATTTTGGAATGAAAATCGGAAAAAAATTATTGGATGTTTCCAGTCCAATTCTCGAAAATAATACCGAAAAAACATTTGATTTTTTCCCTAAAAAAACAGACAATTTCCCTTACCAAATTCAATGGTTGTTTTTTAATTTTTTGGCTTTGATTGGAATGTTGTTTGTCATTAATTTTAGTCCTATTTACATTTGGACAATTGCCACAATAATAGTTACAACCATCTGGATTACAAGATATAAAAGAGCATTAAGGCAATTATCAAAACCTAAATTTTGGACTTTTTTTATCATCATCACTTTATTGACAGCGTTTCTAATCACCGGAATACAAAATGGGCAAAACAGATGGATTTCCGGTTTAATTATCGGTTTGCAAATGAACTTTAGAGCCGCCATTGTCATTGTCGGATTTTCAGTGATTGGTCAAGAACTTTACAATCCACAAATCAGAAATTATTTTTCAAAAACGGCTATGAAACAATTACCCATTGCTTTGGAATTTGCTTTCGATTCACTTCCTGATGTAGTTAAAAATTTGCCTGACATCAAAAGTGTATTTAAAAATCCGATTGGCATCATGCATGCTATGGTCTTTCAAGCCGAACAGAAATTTAATGCCTTGAGAAATGAACAAACAACCTAAAATATACCTTCTTACCGGCGAAAGAGACAGTGGAAAAACCACCTTTTTAAAAAATATCATTGAGCAATTGATGGAAAAAGGAATTACGATAGATGGATTTTACGCGGAAAAAAAATTCCTTGACAATACATTCTCCGGTTATAATTTGGTTCATATTTTAGATGGTACAAAACATGAATTTTTAATTTTAAAATCAGATTTATCAGACCCAAATTCATCTCGATTTAAAATTGATTCTAACACATTAAACATGGGTTATCAATGGTTAAATGAGATTTCTACTTCGGTTGAATTAATCATTATCGATGAAATAGGTAAATGGGAATTGAAAGGAAAAGGTTGGGCAAAAGCATTAGAAAATTTACTCAAAAATCCAAAACAACCTATTTTGTTGGTTGTAAGAGAAAAATTTTTGGAAGACCTCATTACCCATTTTAACATGGATAATTACTCCATTTTCAATGCTGAAAACTTAACAAAATCTGACTTTCAAAAAGAATTCCTATAGCGTTACTTTTTATTTTCTCATTTCTGTTACTTTTGTTCCATTAGATTATTGATTATTTAGTTATTGATTATTTTGTTATTGATTATCGGTCGTTAAGCGTGGTCATTGAGCGTAGCCGAAATGAAGCCGAAAACGTTGATTATTTAGTTATTGATTATTACTTATTCAATTTCACAATTACACTAATGGTAATCAACTTATTTTCAAACATTTTTCGTAAAAACTATTAAATAACACATAAAAATGAAACAATTTCTTCTTTGGACACTTGCTGTTATTTTGATGGCTGCCTCCGTTATCTACCAACGCAGCACTGGCCCTACTTATCCAAAAAAAGGAAAATTAGAAGCCAATGGCAAAGAATATAAATATAAATTGCTTCGTTCACAAGAAACAACTGATAGCGCCAGAATAGAATTGCCTGTGATAGATGGCGTTACTTATGAAGCCAATTTGCATTATAAACGCTACGGAACAATGGATGCCCTTACTACAACTCGTTTTAAAATAGCCAAAGAAGGTAAATTTACGGCACATCTACCTAAACAACCCGCTGCCGGAAAAATGGAATATTTTATCACCGGTTCCATTAATGGAAAGGTATTTCAAATTCCTGATAATGAAACCGAAAGCATCGTTTTGCGTTATAAAGATCCTGTTCCGGGTGGCGTGTTAATACCCCATATTTTCTTTATGTTTTTTGCCGTTTTATTTGGTTTGAGAGCCGGATTGAGTGCTTTGGCGGATGTCAATACGATGCGTCGTTGGGTGATGGTGGCTCTCATCGGGATGACAATAGGTGGCATGATTCTCGGTCCTATGGTACAAAAACACGCTTTTGGCGAATATTGGACCGGTTTCCCTTATGGTGGTGATTTTACCGATAATAAAACACTGATCATGTGGTTAGTTTGGGTAATTGCCTTAGCAGCTATTGGGTTAAAACCCAAGAAAAATGAAATGCTCAATCGTGCTGTCGTAATCATTGCTACCGTGGTCATGACTGCGGTATATCTCATCCCACACAGTATGGGTGGTTCTTCCTTAGATTACAGTAAGGTAGATCAAGGAATACATCCAAGTGAAGCGATACAAACCGGGAAGGAATAGAACGCCGATGACGCAGCTATTGCAGATTTTCGCTGATTTTAATTTCTAATTTGATTGTAATAGTATATTTGTGATAATATCAATATATTTTTCCCTGAAGTCTTATAGTCTTGAAGTCTTATAACCAATATTAATGAACAGTCCCTATCTTCATATCATTTCCGTTCATTTACCGGTAATTCTTACACCGGTGTTGGTGTTGTGGATTTATTCCAACCTAAAAAATCATGCTGAAAAAACTTGGAAGCGTATTTTTGGAGTCTCATTGTTGTTGACCCTCATTACCTCGATTTCCTATTTCACTGGACCCGCCACAGCAGATCACATCAAAAATGTTGTGCAAAACTATCCTCAGCATTTGGTAGAAAACCACGCTTTGTGGGGACGCATTGCATTTATTTTGCAAGTTTTTTCAGGATTGGTCAGCATTATGGGACTTTCATCCTTGTATCAAGATGAAAAACCTTCACCAAAACTACCACTCATCCTATTGATAATCAACTTGATTTCGGTGTTAATATTGATTTATACTGCTCATTTAGGTGGAATGATCCGACGTCCTGAACTTTTTTAATTGCACACAGAAAACGCAGATTTGACAGGTGTTCACAGATTTTCAACTTTTCTGTTTATTAGTTTTCTGATTTATCGTCTCTTAAGTTGTCACATAACAATATAAATATCTCATTGCATTAATAATAATCTATTGGAAATTAGACTATTTTCAAATCTCAACTTTCCCCCACATCACTTCATCTGGCAATGGAGCGATTATTTCGAGAATATCATCTTTTACAGGATGCTTTATTTTTATTTTGCGCGCGTGCAGATTAATATTGCCGTCATCGTTAGGTCTTTTACTTCCGTATTTTAGATCACCACGGATAGGGCAACCTATGGCAGTAAACTGTGCTCTTATCTGGTGATGTCGTCCGGTTTCTAAGTCAATTTCAACTAAACTATAGTGGTCAAAACTTTGAAGTGTTTTGTAATGTAAAATGGCTTTTTTACTGTTTTTTACTTCTTTATCATACGCTTTGCTTATGTTTTTTGACGGATAGCGCACCAAATAATGAGTCAAAGTCCCTTCGGAATGGGGAAGCGGACTTTTCACAATAGCCCAATAGGTTTTCTGTAAATCTTTATTTCTAAAATTTTCATTGAGCCGAGAGAGGGCTTTTGAGGTTTTAGTAAAAATTACCACACCGGAGGTTGGTCTGTCCAATCTGTGCACCAAACCCACAAATACATTTCCTTGTTTTTCATATTTTTCTTTGATATAATCCATCACGTAATCTCGTAAGGGTTTATCTCCCGAAATATCGCTTTGTACCGGCATTCCTGCCGGTTTGTTGACTATAATCAGGTGATTGTCTTCAAATAATATATCGAATAATAAGGACAATTTTTTAAGAATTTAGGACATTTAAATCTCGGTTAGTTAAAGATTTTCTTTTGCAAGGTCATCAAGATAATTCAACAGTTCTTCTCTTCCCAAACCCGTTTCTGCCGAAGTTACAAAGTGATAGGGCATTTCTTCCCAATATTGTTCCATCACCTTGTGATAATAAGATATATTTTGATTGACCTTATTCAGAGTAATTTTGTCTGCTTTGGTAAATATCATCGCAAACGGAATGCCGTTTTCTGCCATAAATGCCATAAAGTCTAAATCTATTTTTTGAGGCTCCAAGCGAATGTCAATCAACACAAAAGCACAAGTAAGCTGTTCTCTTTTGATAAAATAATCCGTGATAAAACCTTGAAATTTTTCCTTCTGGGTTTTTGAAACTTTGGCATATCCATAGCCGGGCAAATCTACCAAATACCATTTTTCGTTTACCAAAAAATGATTGATGAGTTGGGTTTTACCGGGTTTCCCCGATGTTTTTGCCAGCGTTTTTCTTTGTAATAATTTGTTGATTAGCGAAGATTTCCCTACATTAGAACGCCCTATAAATGCAAATTCAGCACGGGAACCCTTGGGGCACTTATCCACATTAGTATTGCTAATTTCAAAAACAGCTGATTTGATAATCATAATAATTATGTTTCTTTTAGAACAATTAATGAGTTAAGAAAAATTATGATTAAGGATAAGAAATGAGTTTAGGTAATGAACTCAAATTCCACGTGATTTAAACCAATCGTGCAACAAGCGGTTGAAAGTATCAGGATGTTCCATCATTGGGGCATGTCCGCATTTGTCAACCCAAAAAAGATCAGAATCCGGTAACAATCTATTAAATTCATCCGCAACTTCCGGAGGAGTTACCATATCATTTTTTCCCCAAATGATACAAGTGGGATGATTTAATTTAGGTAAATCAGCAGCCATATTATGACGAATAGCACTTTTAGCCAATGCTAAAATTTTAATTACTTTCATTCTGTCACTTACGGTATCCATCACGTTATCCACTAATTCATCAGTGGCAACAGCGGGATCATAAAAAACTTCAGCCACTTTAGTGCGAATATATTCTCTGTCACCCCTTTTAGGATAGGTACTTCCCAAAGATTTTTCATATAAACCGGAACTTCCGGTCAAAACCATCGCTTTAACGTATT
This sequence comes from Polaribacter sp., assembly GCA_020740485.1. Classification (GTDB taxonomy): domain Bacteria; phylum Bacteroidota; class Bacteroidia; order Flavobacteriales; family Flavobacteriaceae. The sequence goes on from DYMN01000015.1 coordinate 23,100, forward strand.
TTCCTGAAAATTTACTAAAAACCAATGCAACGTGTCCGCCCAGAGAATTTCCTAATAAAACAACATCATTTAATTTTTTAAAGTCGATAAATTCTCTTAAAAATTTTGCAATTGCTCTGACGTTGGTTTTTAAGATTGGTAATGTAAATAAAGGTAATTGTGGAATTATTACTTTATAACCATTAGATGAAAAATAATTAAAAAGCACATCAAAATTACTTAGGTCACCCATTAACCCGTGCAAAACAATGATAGGTTGACCTTCTCCTTGTTCCCAATAACTGTAAATACCTTCCGTCTTTAAAATTGGTCGCATGTTGTAATATCTGATTATTGAGCAAAAATACTCAATTTATTGGAATAAAAAATTAATTGTTTCCATTTGACCAAAAACAACTAAAACCTGTAAAAAAAGTGAAAAATGGAAAAAGTTATTAACAATGTGGGAAAAAATGGTAAATTGTGGGAAAAAATTTTATAAATTTGCCTAATCAAATCAAAAAAGGATTTGTAAAGGTTTTAAGTTTAATAATTTGAATTACAACCTGTAACTTATAAATGATAAATCTAATCGGAACATACGAGTGCAAAGCAGACGACAAAGGTCGTTTGATGGTAGCTGCGCAACTGAAGAAGCAGTTGACACCCGTATTGACCGAAGGGTTTTTTTTAAAACGTTCTGTTTTTCAAAAGTGCTTGGAGCTCTATCCTAAAGCCGAATGGAATGTGATGATGCAAAAAGTCAATAAACTCAACCGGTTTAAAAAGAAAAACAATGACTTCATCCGACTTTTCACCGCTGGAGTTAAAGAAATAGAAATAGATGCTAACGGACGTATTTTGATCCCCAAAGATTTGATGAGTTATGCCGGAATAGGCAAGGATTTAGTTTTGGCTTCTGCTGTGAATATCATCGAGATTTGGGATAAAACCAAATACGAAGAAGCTGTAAATAGTGCATTAGACGATTTTGCCGACTTGGCAGAAGAAGTGATGGGAAATCAAGACGATGCAACCGATGACCTATCATAATCCAGTTCTTTTACATCAGAGTGTAGACGGATTGCATATCAATCCCGAAGGTGTTTATGTAGACGTTACTTTCGGCGGCGGCGGTCACTCGCGCGAGATTCTTTCTCGTCTTTCCGCCCAAGGGAAACTCTTTGCTTTTGACACAGATGCTGACGCTTTGCAAAACTGTATTGAAGACGACAGATTTACCTTAATTCCTGAAAACTTTAGGTTTATAAAAAGGTTTTTAAGACTGTACGGCATACAAAAAGTAGATGGCATTTTAGCTGATTTAGGGGTTTCATCCCATCAATTTGATGATGCCCATCGCGGATTTTCCACCCGTTTTGAAGGCAAATTAGATATGCGAATGAATCAAAACGCAACTTTATCAGCTTGGGAAGTAATCAACACTTATGCTGAAAAGGATTTGACTAACCTATTAGCTGACTACGGAGAACTCAATCAAGCTAAAGAGATGGCTAAAACCATTTTGACAAGCAGGACAGTTAAGCCCATTGATTCCACCAACGATTTGAAAATGGTTTTAAGTCGCTTTATGCCAAAAGGGAGAGAAAATAAAATAATAGCGCAAATATTTCAAGCCATCCGAATAGAAGTGAATCAGGAAATGGATGTGTTAAAGGAATTTTTGATGCAAACCCCTGAATTATTGAATAAGGACGGAAGATTGAGTGTTATAAGTTATCATTCTTTAGAAGATAGATTAGTCAAGCGTTTTATTCGAAATGGGATGTTTGAAGGGGAGCCGGAACGGGATATGTTTGGAAACTTTCAAGTGCCAATGAAGAAAATCGGAAATCACATCGTACCGACAGACGCTGAAATTAAACAAAACAACAGAGCCAGAAGTGCCAAATTGAGAATAGCCGAGAAGATTTAACGAATGAAGGAGCTGAGAAGATAAATAAGTCAACTGCAAACAAGGTATCAATAGTATCAACACTTCTCCCGATAGACCTGCCACGCAAGTTGAAAATAACGTTTTAGCGTGAGCGTGGTATCGAGAACGCTCAGTGCAAGCAAACAACAGCATCAATAGTATCAACACTTCGACTTCGCTCAGTGCAAGCAGTATCAATAGTATCAATAGTATCAATAGCATCAATAGCATCAATAGCATCAATAGCATCAATAGCATCAATAGCATCAATAGCA
>DYMN01000015.1:25389-56046 GCA_020740485.1 Polaribacter sp.
GCATCAATAGCATCAATAGCATCAATAGCATCAATAGCATCAATAGCATCAATAGTATCAATAGTATCAATAGCATCAACACTTCGACTTCGCTCAGTGCAAGCAGTATCAATAGTAACAATAGTATCAACACTTCGACTTCGCTCAGTGCAAGCAGTATCAATAGTATCAATAGTATCAATAGAATCAATAGCATCAACACAAATGTCCATAAAACAAAACCTACTTCAATTCATTAAAGGCGAAGCGCTTCTCAATGAAGCGGCTTTCAAGCATTGGAAGATGATTTTGTTTGTAATTGCATTATTGCTTTATATGATTAGAGCAGCGCACAGAACCGATGAGTTAGTAATGAAAATTGCCAAACTCAAAAAACAGGAAAATGAATTGAGAGCAGAATATATCGCTTTGCGCAGTAAAACAATGCGACTCAAAATGGAAACAACCGTAATGGAAGCCGTAAAAGATCACGGCTTGCATCCCGCAGAAAAACCTGCTAAAATTATAAGAGAAGAACTTGTAAAACAAAAAGATGAATAACAACACAACTTATATTATTTACTTAGGCTACACGCATTAACTTTAAACTTTACATCTTAAACAACATATCATCAAATGTCTATAAACCAAGAAAATATCATTAAAAAAACCGGTCTATTAACCGTTTTTCTGATATTACTTTTAGTAATTATAGCATTCCGCATATCGTATATCCAAATCAAAGACGGGAAAAAATACCAACAAATGGCTGATGATATAGCCCAAAAATTAGACACAATTTATGCCAATAAAGGCAATGTATATTCCGCAGATGGCAGTTTATTAGCCACTTCTATGTTTCGCTATGAAATCAGAATGGACGTTGCTACAGTAGATGATAATTTATTGAGAGATAGTTTGTCTGCTTTAAGCAAAAAATTAGCTCAATTTTTCGGTGAAACTCCTGACTATTTTAAGAAAAAAATCAAACAAGCGCAAGCAGAGAAAAACAGGTATTTATTTATTGCAAGAAATTTAAATTATCCTGATTATCAAATGATAAGGTCATTTCCTATCTTTAATCAAGGGGCAAATAAAGGCGGTTTTATTACCATTCAAAATACGGTGAGAGAACATCCATTCGGCAAAATTGCCCAACGTACCATTGGTTACGATGATTATAGGGGCGCTCCGGGAATTGAAGGAGCTTATGCGGCAGAGTTGCGTGGCAAAAACGGAATGCGGCTCAAACAAAAAATAGCCAAAGGACAGTGGAAACCCATTAGTGATTTTAATGAAATTGAACCCCAAGACGGTAAAGACATCATTACTACCATAGATGTGAATATGCAGGACATCGTACATCACGCTTTGTTAAAGCAACTGTTGACCTATAATGCGCAACACGGTACCGCCGTAGTAATGGAAGTGGAAACCGGTGAAGTAAAAGCCATTGTAAATTTAGGAAAGACCAAAGACAGCACCTATTATGAAGATAGAAATTACGCTGTGTACGAAGCTTATGAACCGGGTTCCACATTCAAAACGGTGAGTATGTTGATTGCCTTAGAAGACAAAGTGATAGATACAGCTCAAACGGTGGATACAGCACCCGGCTATTGGAATGTAGGAAGCAAATTCGTTCGAGATTCCGATGGGCATAACTATGGAACTATTTCTTATGCAAGAGCGTTGGAATTATCTTCAAACGTAGGATTTGCAAAGATGATTTACAATAATTATTCCCAAAACCCTAAGAAATTTTTAGCCGGAATCAAACGCATAGGATTAGACCAAAAATTAGACGTCCCAATCAAAGGAGAAGGAGCCCCTTACTTTCCTGAACCGGGAACTAAAAATTGGAGTGGTACTTCATTGGCTTGGATGTCATTTGGATACGGAATTCACGTTACACCACTACAAATGCTGACTTTTTACAATGCCATAGCCAATAATGGCGTGATGGTTAGACCCAAGTTTGTCAAAGAAGTTTCTTATCAAAACAATAAAAAAAATGCTATTGTTTATCCTACAGAAATAATTAATCCCAAAATAGCATCGGACGAAACCTTGGCACAAATAAAGAATATGCTGAAAAATGTGGTCAAAAAAGGAACCGCTAAAAATATCTATTCACCGGATTACTCTTTAGCAGGAAAAACAGGAACGAGCAAAGCCAATTATTGGACTTCCAACCCTTCGTTTGTATCATCATTTACCGGATTTTTCCCTTACGAAAACCCTAAATATTCTTGCATTGTAGTCGTACACATTCCCTATCAAACTTCGCATTATGGAAGTGTGGTAGCGGGTCCTGTTTTTCAGCGTATAGCCCAAAAAATTTACGCTACCACTTCCACCGTAAGCAAGGTAAAAAAAGGAGAATACACCTACAAATCATTGGAAAACAAATACAGCAAATTTGATGAAATAAAGAAAAAATCAAATGTAATGCCCAATGTAAAAGGTATGCCGGGAATGGATGCCGTTACCTTATTAGAAAATATGGGCTTAAAAGTGCAATATCAAGGCTCGGGTAAAGTCTTGGCTCAATCCATTAATGCAGGTACGCCTATTAAAAAAGGAAATGCAGTTTATCTGACCAACAAATAATCCGATTGAATTGAAAAAATTAGTTGACATATTATTCAATGTAAAAGTGCTTCACGCCATTGGTTCAATGGAACAATCGGTGCGTTCTATCACTTTCGACTCTCGAAAAGTGGAAGTAAACACGCTGTTCATAGCCCAAAAAGGAACACTGACAGATGGTCATTTGTATATTGACAAAGCCGTAGAACTTGGGGCTACTTCCATTATTTGCGAAAACTTACCAAGTACTTTAAAGCCCGATGTAACCTACCTTCAAGTAGCCGATGCTAACGAAGCGCTTTCTTATATAGCAGCGAATTTTTACGATAACCCATCTCATCATTTAAAATTGGTTGGCATTACGGGAACTAATGGCAAAACCACATTAGCCACCCTGTCGCACGCTTTGTTTCAAAAGGCAGGATTTCATTGCGGTTTGATTTCAACGGTGGTTATCAAAGTGGGAAACAAAGAATATCCCACTTCGCATACTACGCCGGACAGCATTACCATCAATCGCTATTTGGCTCAAATGGTAGCCGAAGGCGTGAGCCATTGTTTTATGGAAGTGAGTTCACACGGTATTCATCAAAAACGCACTGCTTCTTTACTCTTTGCCGGCGGTGTCTTTACCAATTTGACACACGACCATTTAGACTATCATTCCACTTTTGCAGAATACCGCGATGTGAAAAAATCATTTTTCGACCTTTTGCCCAAGACGGCATTTGCCATCACCAATTTAGATGATAAAAACGGCAAAATAATGTTGCAAAACACATTAGCCACCAAAAAAACGTATGCCTTAAAAACAATGGCTGATTACAAAGCTAAAGTATTAGAAAACAGGTTAGAAGGACTTTACCTTCAAATAGACGGTAGCGATGTTTATGCAAAATTGATAGGTAATTTCAACGCTTACAATCTTTTAGCTATTTATGCCACTGCTCGTGAATTGGGGTTAGACAAAATGGAAACCTTGATGTATTTAAGCGAGTTAGAAAGCGTAAACGGTCGTTTTCAGTACTTTATATCTAACCAAGGCGTAACGACCATTGTGGATTATGCACATACGCCGGACGCTTTGATAAATGTACTTCAAACCATTAACGAAATCAGAACAGGTAATGAAAATTTGATAACCGTGGTAGGTTGCGGTGGCGACAGAGATAAGACCAAACGACCCAAAATGGGACAAATCGCAGCTCAATTGAGTTCTACCGCTGTTTTCACATCGGATAATCCGCGAAGCGAAGATCCGCAAGTCATCATTGAAGAAATGGAAAAAGGGGTATCTGCTGAATATACACGCAAAACGCTTTCCATTTTAGAGCGAAAAGAAGCCATTAAAACGGCGTCAAAACTATCCAAAAAAGGAGATATTGTTTTGATAGCAGGCAAAGGACACGAAACTTATCAAGAGATAAAAGGGGTGAAATACGACTTTGACGATTTAAAAATCGCAAAGGAATTATTCAATTACTAAAAATATCAAAAATCGTAAATAAAGATGTTGTATTACTTATTTGATTATTTAGACAAAAATTTTGACGTAGCCGGAGCCGGATTGTTTCAATTTATCACCTTCCGTTCTGCTATTGCTTTTATCATATCCTTATTGTTATCAACCTTTTACGGAAAGAGAATCATCAAAATGTTACGTCGCAAACAAATTGGTGAATCGGTGCGTGATTTAGGATTACAAGGACAAATTGAAAAAGCCGGAACGCCCACTATGGGTGGAATTATCATTATTATGGCTACGCTTATACCGGTGTTATTGTTTGCCAAATTGGACAATATATACATCATTATTCTCATCATCACCACCCTTTGGATGGGATTAATCGGATTTGCAGATGATTACATTAAAATATACAAAAAAGATAAAGAAGGGCTAAAAGGACGCTTTAAAATAATGGGGCAAGTCGGCTTGGGGCTCATTGTGGGTTTGTTGCTTTATTTTAATCCGGAAGTAACGATGAAACAAGAACTTTCGGTTCAAAAAGTACAAATTGAAAATACTCATTCCAACACACAGGTGTTCGGTCCTGCTGAAAAATCAGTGAAAACGACGGTTCCTTTTATGAAAGGCAATCAGTTAGACTATGCCTATTTCATCAAATTTATAGGCGACGATTATCAAAAATACGCTTGGTTGATTTTTATTCCTATTGTTATTTTCATTATTACCGCTGTATCGAATGGAGCTAATCTCACAGACGGAATTGACGGTTTGGCTGCGGGTTCATCGGCGATTATTGTAACTGCGCTGGGAATTTTTACTTGGATATCCGGTAATATCATTTTTGCGGATTATCTCGATGTGATGTACATCCCCAATTCAGGTGAGATGACGGTGTATGTAAGTGCATTTGCAGGAGCATTGATAGGTTTTTTGTGGTACAACACGTATCCGGCGCAAGTATTTATGGGCGATACCGGAAGTTTGACCATAGGCGGCATCATAGCCGTATTGGCAATTGCAGTGCGCAAAGAACTGTTGATTCCCATTTTGGCAGGTGTATTTGTAATCGAAAATTTATCTGTGATCATACAAGTGAGTTACTTTAAATACACTAAAAAAAGATTTGGAGAAGGAAGACGTATTTTCAAAATGTCGCCCTTACATCATCATTATCAAAAAGTCGGATACCACGAAAGTAAAATTGTCACCCGTTTTTGGATTATAGGAATTCTGTTGGCAGTATTGACCATAGTTACTTTAAAAGTCAGATAAGTAAATTGGAAAAAAATTTAAACATAGCATCTAAACCGAAATTAGTGATTTTGGGAGCCGGCGAAAGCGGGGTGGGCACTGCTATTTTGGGTTTGCAAAAAGGGTTTGAAGTATTTGTTTCCGATCAATCGGTTATTAAAGACAAGTACAAGCAAAAACTCATTGAAAATCAAGTAGATTTCGAAGAAGGTCAGCACGATGAAGTTAGAATTCTCAATGCCGATGTAGTGATGAAAAGTCCCGGTATTCCTGACAAAGCGCTATTGATAAAAAAATTAAGAGAAAAAGGAATCCCTGTGGTTTCCGAAATAGAATTTGCTTTTCCGTACACGCAAGCAAATCTAATAGGTATTACCGGTTCTAATGGGAAGACTACTACTACGATGCTATTGTATCACATTCTGAAAAAAGCAGGATTGAACGTGGCAGAAGGGGGAAATATCGGAGAGAGTTTTGCCGGATTAGTGGCTCAAAACCAACCCGATTATTACGTATTAGAATTGAGTAGTTTTCAGTTGGATGGCATCGTAAAATTTGCACCGTACATCGGCATTATTACGAACATCACGCCTGATCATTTAGATAGATACGAATATAAATTTGAGAATTATATCGCTTCGAAATTTAGAATCACCTTAAATCAAACCGAATCAGATTATTTGATTTATGATGCAGATGATGAAGTGATTACAGATTGGTTAAACAAAAATAAAACCAGAGCGAGATTAGTGCCTTTTTCGATTAAGAAAAAATTGGAATATGGCGCATTTAAAGAAAACAACGAAGTAAAAATTATAACAGACAACAATACATTTACAATGAGTATAGCATCATTTGCCGTTCAAGGAAACCACAATGTTAAAAACACAATGGCTGCATCGTTAGCTGCAACTTTATTAAGAGTAAGAAAAGAAACCATTCGCGAGAGTATGGAAGATTTTGAAGGAGCGCCACATAGATTGGAGAAAGTGTTGAGCATTCGCGGGGTTCAATTTATCAACGATTCCAAAGCCACCAACATTAATTCGGTGTATTATGCTTTAGATTCTATGACGCAACCTACTGTATGGATTGTAGGGGGTGAAGACAAGGGCAATGATTATATGGAATTGATGCCCTTGGTGCGCGAAAAAGTCAAAGCAATTGTTTGTCTTGGCTTAGATAACAGAAAAATCATTGAAACCTATCAAAATGTAATGCCTGTAATCGTAGAAACACAAGGCGCTGAAGAAGCTGTAAAAGTAGCTTTTAAATTAGCGGAAAAAGGAGATGTAGTATTGTTATCTCCGGCGTGTGCCAGCTTTGATTTATTCAAAAACTACGAAGACCGTGGCAATCAATTTAAAGAAGCAGTTTTAAAATTATAAAAAGCAAAACAGTAACAGTATCAACACTTCGACTACGCTCAGTGCAAGTAATCAATAGTATCAATAGCATCAACACTTCGACTACGCTCAGTGCAAGCAGTATCAACAGCATCAACAGCATCTAAAAGTGAAAGAATTTTTAAACGACATAAAAGGAGATAAAGGCATTTGGGTAGCATTCCTACTCTTGGCAGTTATTTCTTTTTTGCCAATGTATAGCGCCAGTACCAATTTGGCTTATGTATTAGACAAAGGAACTACTTCCGGTTATTTTTTCAAGCATTTGCTGATCCTTATTTTAGGATTTATTATTTTGTATTTTACACATAAGATACCTTATCGTTATTTCAGCGGGGGATCTGTTTTTTTGATGCCTTTTGCATTTGGATTATTAATTTATACAATGACCCAAGGAACAACCATTGCCGGTGCGACAGCAGCACGTTGGATTACCATTCCAATTGTGGGCATCAGTTTTCAAACATCAACCTTTGCAGGAGTTGTCCTTATGATTTACGTGGCGCGTTATTTTTCAAAAATAAAAGACAAGGAATTTGATTTTAAACACAGTCTAATTTATTTGTGGGCACCGGTAGGGTTAATTTTAGCGCCTATTTTGCCTTCCAATTTTTCAACTACAGCTTTGCTATTTATGACTGTGGTCTTAGTGAGTATATTAGTGGGCTATCCCTTTAAGTATTTACTTAAAATATTCGGGTTTGCTCTTGTAGCCCTTACGCTTTTTATTTTTATAGGTCGTGAATTTTCGACAGGATTGAAAAATAAGACCGAAACGTGGAAAAATAGAATTGTCAATTTTAATAAACCGGATCCGGAAGCTGATTACCAAATAGAAAAAGCTAAAATGGCTATTGCTACCGGCGGAGCATTTGGGCTTGGAGCAGGAAAATCTGTGCAAAAAAACTTTTTACCCCAATCTTCTTCCGATTTTATATTTGCCATTATTGTTGAAGAATGGGGAATGGCAGGTGGCTTGATGGTTATTTTACTTTACAGCCTTTTATTGTTTAGAATTTGGGTTGTAGCCAAAAAATCGACTACTATTTTCTCAACCCTATTAGTAATTGGAGTCGGTTTCCCATTGATTATTCAAGCTATTGTCAATATGATGGTAGCCACCAATCTGTTACCGGTTACCGGACAAACTTTGCCTTTATTGAGTAGTGGCGGGACGTCCATTTGGATGACTTGTCTTGCCATAGGAATAGTGTTGAGTGTAAGTGTAGCCAATGCGGAAGGCGATAAAGCACAAGCGCCAAGTGAAGAAAATCCTTTAGATGTTTTATATGAAGCAGTTGACTAAAATCATATTAAGCGGCGGTGGCACCGGCGGTCATATTTATCCGGCGGTTTCGATAGCCAATGAACTCAAACATCGGTTTCCCGATGCGCAATTTCTATTCATCGGGTCAAAAGACCGTATGGAAATGGAAAAAGTGCCCCAAGCCGGCTACGACATCAAAGGTTTGTGGATCAGCGGACTGCAAAGAAGTCTCTCTGTGGATAATCTATCGTTTCCGTTCAAAGTAGTGAGCAGTTTGTGGAATGCTTTTAAAATCATTCGAAAATTCAAACCCGATATAGTAATTGGTACCGGCGGTTTTGCCAGTGGACCTACCTTGTATATGGCTTCCTTAATGGGTATTCCGACTTTGATTCAAGAACAAAATTCATTCCCGGGAATTACCAATAAACTTTTGGCTAAAAGAGTAAAATCCATTTGCGTGGCTTATGACGGTTTGGAGCAATTTTTTCCTAAAGAGAAGATAATAAAAACCGGAAATCCGGTTCGTCAAGATTTGATTGAAGTGGATTCAAAAAGAAAGGAAGCCGAAGATTTTTATCATTTAAATCCGAATAAAAAAACTGTATTAGTTTTAGGCGGAAGTTTAGGTGCCCGAATGATGAATAAAATCATAGAAGAAAATTTAGATTTTTTACTTGAGCAAAACTTTCAAATTATTTGGCAAACGGGAAAATTATACATTGACGAATATCAAAAATACGGAGCAAAAACAGATGTTCAAACCCACGCATTCATTAATAGGATGGATTTAGCTTACAGTGCAGCCGATTTTATTGTCAGCCGTTCCGGTGCGGGAAGTATTTCGGAATTGTGCATTGTGGGCAAGCCGGTTTTATTTATTCCATCGCCTAATGTGGCAGAAGACCACCAGACCAAAAATGCGCAAGCCGTTGTAAACAGTGATGCCGCCTTGATGTTGAAAGAATCGGAAAAAGATAATTTCCAAAACATCTTTAAAGAATTAACAGACGCAAAATCAGTACTATTTAGTCAAAATATTAAAAAATTAGCACTGCCTAATGCTACCAAACAAATTGCAGATGAAGCGATGAGAATTGTAAATAGCAAGTAAAAAACCATATTCTTAATAATCATAAAACTCATAACCAAAAAATGAATTTAAACAAAATAAATACAGTCTATTTCATCGGAATCGGTGGAATCGGTATGAGTAATTTGGTGCGTTATCTTCATCTTATCGGGAAAAAAGTGTTGGGTTATGATAAAACGGAAACTCCTTTGACTGATGCGCTACAAAGTGAAGGCATTTTTGTTCGATATACGATAGATTTGAATTGGGTATTACAGCAAAATTTTGACAAAGACACAACTTTAATCGTCTTTACACCTGCCGTAAAACAAGAAGAGCACAAAGAGTTAGACTATTTCATCACAAATGGTTTTCAAGTAATAAAACGTTCCAAATTATTAGGCTTGGTTACCAAAGACACAATCTGTTTGGCGGTAGCCGGCACGCACGGAAAAACCACAACTAGCACTTTGTTAGGACACATACTAAAAGATGCTAATGTTCCCGCAACCAGCTTTTTAGGTGGTATTTCAGAGAATTATCACACCAATCTCATTGTGGGGGGTGCTACTTATTCAGTGGTCGAAGCTGATGAATATGATCGATCCTTTTTGAATCTGAATCCGGATTATGCTTGCATTACGGCAACGGATGCGGATCATTTAGATATATATAGCGATGCGAGTGATTTTGAAAAAACGTTCAAGGAATTTGCTGCATTAGTTTCGCAGAAAGTAATCGTTAGAAAGGGTTTACATCTCAAAGGTCAAACTTTCGGAATAGAAGAAGATTCAGATTATCAAGCAAAAAATATCAGAGTGATTAATGGAGCTTTTGTGTTTGATGTAAAAACACCAACTGCTGCCATCGAAAATGTGACCTTAAATATGCCTGGAAGACATAATGTGCTGAATGCTATGGCGGCTTTAGCTTTGGCGGACAGTATTGGAGTGGATTTAGAAAAGATTTCCAATGCAATTGAAAGTTTCAAAGGAGTAGAACGCAGGTTTTCTTACAGAATCAAATCGGAAAACAAGGTGTTGATTGATGATTATGCGCATCATCCCACCGAGCTTAATGCTTTGTATAATGCAGTACGAGAATTATATCCCGATGAAAAATTGACCATCGTTTTTCAACCGCACACCTTCACACGCACACGCGATTTTTTTGAAGGTTTTAAACGTAGTTTAGCCCAATTTGATGAAATTTATCTCCTTCCGATTTATGCTGCGCGCGAACATCCATTAGATGGGATAACATCTGAAAATTTGGCAAACGAAATCCAAAAAATAAATTCAAATGCGCATTTCATAAATAATGACTTGGCAATAGAAACTATTAAGAAAAACAACAATAAAATCATATTAATGGTCGGCGCAGGAAACATCGGCGAAATGGTCACAGAAGTTGTTAATGAGTTAACAAACATCAAATAACCTAAATCAGTAAAAAACGATAGTATCCATAGTATCCATAGTATCCATAGTATCAATAACAACAATAGCATCAACACTTCGACTTCGCTCAGTGCAAGCAGCATCAATAGTATGAACAGTAACAACAGTATCAACAGAGCAGTTTTATGATTAAAAAATGGTTAACCTATAGTGCATTTCTCTTGTTTATTGCAGGCGTGGCAGCCTTATACGGTTTTGCCGTGAGTAAAAATAATGCACAAAGAATCAAAAACTTGTCCTTCAGTTTTGAAGGAGATACTCCGCGTTTTTTAGATGATGAAATAGTTAATAACTTGTTAATACAAAATATGGGAAACCCCAAAAATCAACTGAATTCCAGTTTAAATTTGCATTTAATTGAGAGAAATGTATTAAAAAATAAGATGGTAGATTCTGTTGAAGCGTTTCTCAATCCAGAAGGTCATTTACATATTAAAATTAAAGAACGCAATCCAATCGTTCGGATTATAACAGCCAATACATCTTACTATTTGGACGACAAAGGTTTAGCGATGCCTTTATCAGATAAATACACTGAAAGAGTAGCATTGGCAACCGGAATAAACAATAGCGAACACGAAAATGAGATATTTATATTAATGGATTTTTTTCATAAAGATGCGCTTTTTAAAAAACAAATAATAGGGGTCAAACGAATGCAAAACGGTGATTTTGTCTTGCAACCAAGAACCGGAAATTACGACATTGTTTTTGGAACAGCGGATGATATTGACACAAAAATGGATAAGTTAAAAGTATTTTACAAGAAAATGTGGAGCGACTCATTGCTTTTGAAATACAGAGAAATCAATTTAAAATACAAAGACCAAGTGGTTTGCACTTACTAATTAAAACATACAAAAATCAAAATCTAAAAAGATATAGTTTTAGAAATGGAACAAAATAATACAGCAGTTGGTTTAGACATCGGAACTACAAAAATAGTTGCTATAATAGGCCGTAAAAACGAATATGGCAAAATAGAAGTCATAGGACACGGACGCGCCAAAAGTATAGGGGTAAAACGTGGTGTGGTGACCAATATAATGCAAACTATCCAATCTATTCAGCAAGCAGTAGAAGAAGCCGAAGCCAATGCAGGCATAAAAATAAAAGATGTTACAGCAGGTATTGCAGGACAGCATATTCGCAGTTTACATCACAGCGATTACATCACGCGCGATAATCCGGAAAGCGTCATCAATATCGATGACATAGAAAGGTTAACCCAACAAGTCTATAAGTTAGGGATGATGCCGGGTGAAGAGATTATCCACGTAATTCCACAAGAATTTAAAGTAGATGCCGAACCTAATGTTACAGAACCTATCGGTATGTATGGTGGTAGATTAGAAGCTAATTTTCACGTAGTAGTGGGTCAGGTTACCAGCATTAAAAACATAGGCAGTTGCATCACCAATTCAGGATTAAAATTGGCTAATATCACTTTGGAGCCCTTGGCGTCAGCAGATGCTGTATTGAGTGCAGAAGAGAAAGAAGCCGGAGTAGCCTTAATTGACATAGGGGGTGGGACAACAGATTTAGCCATTTTCAAAGACGGCATTATTCGTCATACCGCTGTAATTCCTTTTGGGGGAAATGTCATCACCAATGACATTAAGGAAGGATGTGCTATCATTGAAAAACAAGCCGAGTTATTAAAAGTTAAATTTGGATCAGCTTGGCCTGCCGAAAACAAAGACAGCGAGATTGTTTCTATTCCCGGATTACGCGGTAGAGAACCTAAGGAAATTACGCTTAAAAATCTTTCTAAAATCATTCACGCGCGTATAACCGAAATTGTAGAACAAGTATTTCAGGAAATTAAAAAATACGGTCACGACACCAAACAAGGTAGATTGATTGCCGGAATAGTGCTTACTGGTGGCGGAGCTCAAATAAAGCATTTGAAACAATTGGTGGAGTATATCACCGGGATGGATACCCGTATTGGTTACCCTAACGAACATTTGGCACACGATTCGGAAGAAGAATTGTCCAGCCCGATTTATGCAACTTCTGTAGGCTTGTTAATGAGTGGAATAGAAGCCTTAGAGAAACAAAACAAAAGTACTTTTCATACTGAAAAAGTTGATAAAAGCAAACCAGTGGAATTTGTAGCAAAAGAAACTGAGTCTGATAAAGAACCCAAAACCGATGAAAAAGTAAAAGTTGACACAAGCAAAGAAGTTGAAGAAGAAAAACGCAAAGGAATTTTTGACCGTTGGACAGAGAGACTCAAGGACTTTTTAGAAAATGCAGAATAAACAATTTATAACGATTCATAGTAAGAATTAAGAAAAAATATCAATGATATGAGCGAATCTATTTTCAATCCGATTTTATTTGAACTCCCTAAAAATCAATCTAGTTCCATCAAAGTAATTGGTGTGGGCGGTGGTGGCAGCAATGCCGTAAACTATATGTTTTCGCAAGATATAAATGGCGTAGATTTTGTAATCTGCAATACGGATGCCCAAGCTTTGGAAAACTCGCCTATTCCCAATAAAATACAATTAGGTTCAGACCTAACTGAAGGGATGGGAGCTGGAGCTAATCCTGAAATTGGAGCCAAAGCAGCACAAGAATCCTACAATGAATTACGTGAAGTTTTATCCACAGGTACTAAGATGGTTTTCATTACTGCCGGGATGGGTGGTGGAACCGGTACAGGGGCTGCTCCTATCATTGCTAAAATTGCCAAAGAACTCTCTTTATTGACCGTTGGGATTGTTACAATGCCTTTTGAATTTGAAGGAAAACAACGTATTTCGCAAGCCCAAAAAGGAATTGAAAAATTAAAAGAGCACGTTGATTCATTAATCATCATCAACAATAATAAACTTAGAGAAGTTTATGGTAACTTGGGTTATAAATCCGGATTTGCTAAAGCCGATGAAGTTTTATCAACTGCATCAAGAGGCATCGCCGAAGTTATTACACATCACTACAAACACAACATAGATTTGAACGATGCCAAAACTGTATTGTCCAATTCAGGAACCGCCATTATGGGTTCTGCTGTGGCTACGGGTGCTGATAGAGCCAAAACGGCAATCGAAGCTGCTTTAGATTCTCCCTTGTTGAATGACAATAAGATAACCGGCGCCAAAAACGTTTTAATGTTAATCGTATCAGGGAATCAAGAAGTTACCATTGATGAGATTGGCGAAATTAATGACCACGTTCGCGAAGAAGCAGGCAATGACGTCAATATCATTTTGGGTGTTGGAGATGATGAAAATTTAGGGGAAGCTATAGCAGTAACCATCATCGCAACGGGATTTTCAACCGGTCAGCAACATCAAATTACGAATACCGAAGTAAAAAAAATAGTACATACTTTGGAAGACAACCAACAAATCCAATTTGAATTTGATGATAAACCTTTTGCAAAACAGGAATTAAATTTCACCATAGAAGATGATAGAAATGATGATTTAGATGACTCGGAAGCAGAAAAAACCATATTTCAATTAGAAGAAGAAACAAATCTAGATTTTTTGCCTAAAACAACAGAAGCAATAAAAAATATTGAAGTATTGTACGATGAAATCGGAATTTCAAAAATTGATGAATTTACCATTTTTTCATTACAAACTGAAAATAAGCCAATTGCATCAGAAACTATAAATACTTCACACGAAGAAATTGACAATTACTTTATCGATTTAATGGAAGAAGATTCCAAAATTACCAACGCTCGTAAACAATTGTCATTAGACTTTGATTTGCCTTCAAAACCTGAAGAAATATTCTACACTTCAGAGGAAATCGAGGAGATTACAGTTAAAGATGCGGAATTATTCCATTTTGAAAACCATAGTGAAGTGATTTATAATTTGAGTGATTTTGAAGAAAAACCCGTGGTTAAACAAGCGCTAACAGTTTCAAATCCTAAAAAACATATCATTGATGATATTGAATTGCAGTTTGAACTGAAAACGCAAGTTGATTTGTTTTCAAAACCAATTGAAAATAAGATAAAAACTAATGACGAAGATGGTTTGTCACCACTCAATGCATCCATAGAAGAATTTAAGAAAACAACGGAAATGAGAAAGAGCTTTATGAAGCAGCACAACTACAATTTTCAACAAAACAACGGAAATATAGATGAATTTGAAAATGAGCCTGCCTACAAAAGAATGAATATTGAGATCAACGAGGTCTCAGCAGCCATAGACAATCAACGTTCTAGAACATCGGTTGATTTCGATGAAAATGGGATTAAACTCAGAACCAATAACTCATTTCTACACGACAATGTAGACTAAGTATTTAAAATTGTTCTTACCCAAGAAAAACAATCTTAAATTACGCCCAAAAAATAGTCATTCTTTCAATAGAATGGCTATTTTTGTATTTTCAAAAGACATACAATTAATTTTTTTAAATATAGAAACATGAGTTTAAAGGACAAAGTGATGGAGCAAATCAAAACTGCCATGAAAGAAAAAAATCAAGTGGCGTTAGAGTCTTTGAGAGCTATCAAATCCGAATTATTACTTTTGGAAACAAGTGGAACTTACTCCGAAATTTCTGAAGAACAAGAGATAAAACTTTTGCAAAAACTAGTAAAGCAACGAAAAGAAAGTGCTGAAACGTATGCTACTCAAGGAAGAAAGGATCTATCAGAACCTGAATTGGCACAAGCAGAAGTGATTAGTTCATTTCTTCCCAAACAACTTTCGGAAGATGAAATAAAAGAAATTGTGGTGAGAATTTCAAAAGAAATAGGCGCTACTTCTATGGCAGATATGGGTAAATTGATGGGAGCAGTAAGCAAAGAATTGGCAGGTAAAGCAGATGGAAAAACCATATCAGGGGTGGTAAAAACCCTTTTAAGTTAAGCTGATAATTGGTTATCAATTATTAAATTACATCTCAATATACAAGGATTGCATTTCATAATTCGTAAATTGCAATTAAAAAATTGGCTATTTTGTAGGCTAGACAGTACAAAAGTTTGGTAGTTTGTTTTTAAATTTTTCGCCTTTACACTACTTTTGCCTTTTATATTTAAAGGCCGCATAGTTCAACTGGATAGAATATCAGATTTCGGCTCTGAGGGTTGGGGGTTCGAATCCTCCTGCGGTCACTATTGATTCTTTAGTTTTTTCACCAAAATGTTATACGGATTTCTATAAATCTAATACTTTAAAATTGCGCCATCCTCTATTTTATGACAAATTAGACCCAAACGCCCAATATCTTTTGGAAGAACATTTTAATTTCTACCATAAAAGCAACGAACACCAACGTAAATTATTCGATCACAGAGTTGTAAATTTTATAGCAGCAAAAGAATTTTACGGACGTGAAGGTTTAATAATAGATGAACCGATGAAATTACTCATTGCCGGAACCGCAGTGATGTTAAGTTTTGGGTTTGATAATTATAAATTTGAAATGTTTGACAAAATTTTAATCTATCCCGAAGATTATTATTCACAACTCACCCAATTGCAACACAAAGGCGAAACCAATCCGGGAATGGGCATTATGGCTTTTTCCTGGCAAGATTTTGAAGAAGGTCTAAAAATAAAGGACGATAATTTACATTTAGGTTTACACGAATTTGCACATGCATTACATTTTGGTTTTCTGCGTGAAAACTCAACAGAAGCCTATGAGTTTCAAAATAATTTTGACCAAATGATAAATTTAATGGATTCTGAATCCATAAAGAATAAACTCATCCAAAGTGAGTATTTCAGATCTTATGCTTTTGAAAATAAATTTGAATTTTTTGCTATTGCCGTGGAGCATTTTTACGAATCGCCTTATTCTTTCTTAGAAAAAAATCCGGAATTATTCAAGGTGATTGGCGATTTATTACAAATCGGAAATATTATGAATTGAGAAGCTGCTTGAGATGAGAGATAGTTTGAGCTGGATTTTCACTTTTAAAAATAAAATTTCCCGCTACAAAGGCATTTACGCCACTTTCGGCTAATTTTACTATATTTTTATCGGAAACACCACCATCTACTTCGATGATTACCTGCGCTTGATGATGTTGAATCAACCTTTTCAGTTGTTCCACTTTTTTATACGTATTTTCTATAAAACTTTGACCTCCAAAACCCGGATTTACGCTCATAATTAATACCAAATCCACATCGTTGATGCTGTCTTCCAAAACCGAAACAGGTGTATGCGGATTAAGCACCACTCCCGCTTTCATTCCTTCTGCTTTAATTGCCTGAATAGTGCGATGTAAATGGGTACAAGCTTCATAATGCACCGTTAGTAGATCAGCACCCGCACGTTTAAATTCCGAAATATAACGTTCCGGTTGCACAATCATCAAATGAACATCTAAAGGTTTTTTAGCGTATTTTTTTATGTATTGTATCACGGGCATTCCAAAAGTGATATTCGGAACAAAAACGCCATCCATGACATCTAAATGAAACCAATCCGCTTCACTGTTATTGATCATTTCTATTTCACTTTGCAAATTGGCGAAGTCACATGACAACAAAGAAGGCGCAATAATTTTCTCCATGTTTAAAATTTATCTCAATCTCTTACAAAAATAGCAATAATTTAAATGCTAAAATAAAAAACCGCTCGAAAAAAAATCGAGCGTTTTGTATGATTATCCTAAATAAGTCATCAAAATTTTACTTCTAGAAGTGTGTTTTAGCCTACGAATAGCTTTCTCCTTTATTTGACGAACACGTTCTCGTGTTAAATCAAAGGTCTCCCCTATTTCTTCCAAAGTCATCGGTTGATAGTCGCCTAAGCCAAAATACAAACGAACAACATCGGCTTCACGTGGAGTTAAAGTCTCTAAGGCGCGCTCTATTTCTATGCGCAATGATTCTTGTACTAACGCTCTGTCAGGATTTGGAGATTCACCATGACTCAATACATCGTAAAGGTTTGAATCTTCCCCCTCAACCAACGGTGCATCCATCGATACGTGACGGCCTGAGTTTTTAAGTGATTCTTTCACTTCATTCACGCTCATATCCAAACGTTGTGCAATTTCTTCAGGAGAAGGCTCGCGTTCGTTTTCTTGTTCTAAGAAAGCGTACATTTTATTGATTTTATTGATAGAGCCGATTTTATTCAATGGCAAACGTACGATTCTGGATTGTTCTGCTAATGCTTGCAAAATGGATTGACGAATCCACCACACCGCATAAGAAATGAATTTAAATCCGCGTGTTTCATCGAAACGGCGAGCCGCTTTAATCAAACCTAAATTCCCTTCATTGATTAAATCCGGTAAGGTTAAGCCTTGGTTTTGGTATTGTTTTGCTACGGAAACCACAAAACGCAAGTTCGCTTTAGTCAATTTTTCTAAAGCGCGTTGGTCTCCCGCTTTGATGCGTTGGGCTAATTCTACTTCTTCATCCGCTGTGATTAATTCTACTTTTCCTATTTCTTGAAGGTATTTATCCAAAGAAGCGGTCTCTCTGTTTGTAACCTGTTTAGTGATTTTGAGCTGTCTCATTGATGTAAGGTAGTTTATTAAATTGTTGCAGGTATATATACGTAGGTAAGCTCAAAAAGGTTACAATTTTTTAAAAATATTTTTTTTACCCCGCAAAAATATTTTGATTGTCAGTATGCAACAAGTATATTCCTTAAATTATTTTTTTGATAAATACCAAAAAGAATTTGAGGAATTGCCAACGGAATTTCAATTTATACCCAATGCCACACTTATAGCTTAAGCCGACATTTTTGGTAAAATTCATCCGGATTTTCCGCGTGTAACCAATGTCCTGCATTGGAAATGGTTTTGATTTGAGCATTTGGAAAATGGGCTGTAATCAAACTTTCATCCTTTGGTAAAATATAATCGGAATTTTCTCCTTTTAAAAACAAGGTTTCTTTTTCAAAAGTGCTATACACAGGTAAGGGCTCGTTGAGTAATTCATAATTTTTTTGTAAAACAATTTTATTGAAACGCCAATCTAATTCGGTAGAGGTCTTGTGATACACATTTTTTAATAAAAATTGCACCATTCCTTGATTGGGTATAGATTCACTGAGTATTTTTCCGACCTCTTCACGCGTTTTAATCAAAT
This sequence comes from Polaribacter sp., assembly GCA_020740485.1. Taxonomy (GTDB): domain Bacteria; phylum Bacteroidota; class Bacteroidia; order Flavobacteriales; family Flavobacteriaceae. The sequence goes on from DYMN01000015.1 coordinate 43,936, forward strand.
TAAAATCCACTTTATCCATCGCATCAAATATAGTTTGATGCCGATTGGAATAGGTTTTAGGTGCAATATCAGCTACGATGAGTTTTTCCACTTTTTCGGGATGTAAAACCGCAAAAAACATGGCAACTTTACCCCCCAAAGAATGACCTAATATATGGATGGTATTCAAATTATGATATTCTAAATATTGTAGAATATCTTGAACCAACCCTTCATAGTCCATCACATCATCGTGAAAACTTCTCCCGTGATTGCGTAAATCTACGAGATGCACTTCAAAATGTTCGGAAAATTTTCGCCCTAAGGTAAGCCAATTGTCACTCATCCCGAACAAGCCGTGCAAGATAACAAGCGGATTTCCGTTGCCTACTATTTTGGAATGTAGAATGGGTTTCATATTGCAAAAATCGAAAAATTATTGATATAATACTACATCTTTTCCCTTTAAAAACCGTATTTTTGTACAATGGATTAGCAAATTAGCAAATTAGCAAATTAGCACATTTCCAAATTAGCAAATTATCACATTAACAAATTATCACATTAATAAACCATGTACGGAAACATAAAAAACCACCTTCAAGCCGAATTACAAGCCATTCAAGAAGCCGGATTATTTAAAAAAGAACGCATCATTATTACAAGTCAAGATGCAGTCATCAAAATTAATACAGGACAAGAAGTCATCAATTTTTGTGCGAATAATTATTTGGGATTGTCGAATCATCCCGAAGTGATTCAAGCTGCCAAAGACACCATGGATACGCACGGTTTTGGGATGTCCTCTGTGCGTTTTATCTGCGGAACACAAGATATTCACAAGGAATTGGAAGCCAGAATCGCCCAATTTTACGGTACGGAAGATACGATACTCTATGCTGCTGCTTTTGATGCCAATGGTGGGATTTTCGAACCCTTATTAAACGATGAAAACGATGCCATTATTTCCGACAGTTTAAACCACGCTTCCATTATTGACGGCGTGCGATTGAGTAAAGCAGCGCGTTATCGCTACAACAATAACGATATGGCAGATTTAGAAACGCAATTGATTGCTTGCAATGCAAAAGGGCATCGCTTTAAATTGATTGTTACTGATGGTGTTTTTTCAATGGATGGTATTGTTGCCCAATTAGATAAAATTTGTGATTTAGCCGAAAAACACGATGCTATGGTCATGGTGGACGAATGTCATGCTGCCGGATTTTTGGGAGCCACAGGTCGTGGCACGCCGGAAGTGAAAAACGTACTCGGAAGAGTAGATATTATCACCGGAACCCTTGGAAAAGCATTAGGCGGGGCTATGGGTGGTTACACCACAGGACGCAAAGAAATCATTGAATTATTGCGCCAACGTTCGCGCCCTTATTTGTTTTCCAATTCATTGGCGCCTGCTATTGTCGGAGCTTCGCTGAAAGTTTTTGACATGCTTTCAAATGACACGTCACTGAGAGATAAACTCGCTTGGAATACGGCTTATTTCAAAAAAGGAATGGAAGCCGCCGGTTTTGATATTGTAAAAGGAGATTCTGCCATTGTACCTGTAATGTTATACGATGCTAAACTCTCGCAAGTGATGGCGGATAAACTATTGGAAGAAGGCATTTACGTCATCGGATTTTATTTTCCTGTGGTGCCTAAAGACAAAGCCCGCATCAGAGTGCAAGTTTCGGCAGCGCACCATCAAGAGCATTTAGACAAAGCCATAACTGCTTTTACTAAGGTTGGAAAAGAATTGGGAGTGATTAAATAATTTGCTAATGCGATAATGTGCCAATGCGATGCACTGAGCCTGTCGAAGTGTGCAAATGTGCCAATTTGTTAATTTGCCAATGCGATGCACCGAGCTTGCCTGCACTGAGCGAAGACGAAGTGTGCTAATCCGATAGCTATCGGATTGTAAATTAGATAATTTGGAAATGAGATAATGTACTAATTTGCCAATGTGCTAATGTGATGCAAAGAGCAAGCCTACACTGAGCGAAGTCGATTCCGATAGTTATCGGAAGTCGAAGTGTGATAATCCGATAGCTATCGGATTGGAAATGAGATAATTTGGAAATGCGATGCGTTGAGAATGCATGCGCTGAGTGAAGTCGATTCCGATAGTTATCGGAAGTCGAAGTGTGATAATCCGATGCTATCTGATTGGAAATGTGATAATGCGATGCTCTCCCGTTCGTGGAATCTTTTTCCAAAGCAAATAACAAAAAAGACGTCAAAATTTTAATTTTGACGTCTTAATGATAAATAATTTTAAGGGACTAAAACTCCACATCATCCGCTATATTGCCACCTTGGTCGGCTGCAAATTTTGCGGCATATTCACTTTGTTTTGCTTCCATAAAATCCATATAATTTCTCATGGTTTCAAAATCCTCTCCTTGGGTTACTTGTGTCCATTGCATAGCTGCAGTTTGAAAATCGGTAAGGTTAACTCCAAAAGTATCTAATATCCATTGTGCCCCGTCCAATCCATAATTATAGGCAGCTAAACGAGCACCATTGAGTTCTTCATAGAAATAACGGTCTGTTTTCATCTTCTCAAAATTTTCAAGACCTTGGCTACTAACTTCGGCTTTGAGTTCGCTGAGTTTTGGATGGCTGTCGGCTTCTCCAAAATATTGTCCGAAAAGCGTTGTTACTTCCCAAGTTGTGTCTTCTTGCATTCTATTGACCCAAAGGGTTGACGCTTCTTCAAAAACGGCTGGTTCGATTCCCAATTTAGCACAAATGTCTTTTACATCAATTCCGGCTGCCATTTTTGCTGTTACAGCTGCATAGTCTTGTAATGATACTCCGTGAATAGGTTCTAATAGTGGATTACTCATAATAATATGTTGTTTAAGGTTTTTTGGTTTGTAAATACTCGTTTAATATTCTTAGATAAAATTTTTCATGTGATTCACTCATAGCAGGATTTATAACATTCCATTCATTAAACATCGCTCTAAGATATTTTTGATATAAAATAGGGGCTTGTTGTTCCAATTCCTTCTTTTGATTTTCTAATTCGAGCATCTTGATTTTGGTTTGTTCGATAACATGACGGTCTTTTTCGTGAATTAAACTCAAATCCAAAGTATGTCTTTGTAAGTATAAATCGTGAGCTTTGGGTTGTATAGCATCATGTTCTTTCAATAAATGGGCTGTTCGTTGTTCTGCTAAACTACGCCCTACATGTTCTAACATTTTAGCTTGCGTGCTGGGTTCAAAAGTATTGCGCGTTTGACAAGCAGGACAAGTGATGTAGGTAGTAGTAAAATAAATTTGATCAATTGTAATAGGACTGCCGCATTGAACGCAGTGAAATTTGTTTTTTAAAGTTTCGTGTTCATCTAGTATTTTTTGGTATTGATTTTCGAAATCATCGTAATAGGCAGCTTCAATTTCACCTCTACATTGGTCGTAAATAGCTTCAAATGCATTGAAACGGTCATAACAAACAGTTCTGAATTCAAAGTAAGCTTTGCTATCAGAGGTTTGATAATCGGTTATTTTTTCTTCTCTGACATCCGAAGCTTTTTTTCTAATGCTTTCCAACTGCCCTAAAACCGCAGATTTCATTCTGTGATAACCGCGTTTTAACTCATCGGAGTCTGTATCGTTGAGTTCTTTGAGCTCAGGTACAGAGGCTTCGGTAAACTCTTTGAGTTTTTCTTCTAACTTTTCTAAAAACGCAAAAAATCTATCTTTTATTTCCAACATTTCAGGGGTAAGCAATGTATTGTTATTGTCTTCCTTTTTTGAAAATCCAAACATAGTTTATTGGTTTTTGGAGTTATCTTCTTTTTTTATATTAATTCCATCGGTCAAATCCACTGCAAGGAACTCAAATCCACAATATGCACAATGAGTCAATCCATCTTGCTTGGCTCTGCCGGCACCACAATTGGGACAAGTTCTCGTAGTGACTTTTGCAGCTTCTTCCACAAATTTCCCCCCATAATTTTTTTGGTCAAGGGCTTTTTGTTTCATCTTTTCTAAGATGGAAAGGGGCTTTTTATTGTCTTCCATGCGTTATAATTTATCGATGAGTTCCGCTTTTTTAGTTTTATATTCAGATTCGTCTATCAGCCCACTATCAAATAATGTTTTCAGTTTTTGCAATTTAGAGGTAATATCGTCACTTGTAGCTTGATTTTGACCTTGATTTTGCATTTGATTCATCATCATACCCATCATCATGCCTTCATTTACAGCAGTTCCTTGTTGTCCAATAGCTTCTGCGGTTTGAAATTTGGTAAACTTGTCCATATCTGTGACCATGTTCATGTTGGTAATTTTGTCAAAATGAGCAGCCACTTCATCGGGCAAAGTGACACTGGTAATAGTAAAAGTGATCAAATCCAATCCAAATTGGACAAAATACAGTTTTAAGAATGGTGCTATCTTTTTTCCCAATTCTGTTACATTTCCGGCTACATCTTTAACCGAAATGTTTTCATTGGCTAGAACTTCTCCAAATTTTGGGGCGATAAAATCTCTTAATTCGTGTTGCAATTCAAAAATGGTAAAGGTTTGATACGTTCCGGCATATTGTCTAAAAAAAGTTTCAAAATCCTTGATTTGTATGTCGAATGAACCAAAAGCACGCACCCTCACTTGACCAAACTCAGGATCACGCATCATGATAGGAGCAGGTGTTCCCCATTTGTTATTCACAAACTGACGTGTATTGATAAAATAAACATCGGCTTTGAATGGACTGTTGAAACCGTATTTCCAACCTTTCAGACTGCTGAGAATAGGAATATTTTCGGTGGTCAAAGTATGTAACCCGGGTTGGAACACATCAGCCAATTTGCCTTCGTTGAGAAAAACCGCCACTTGCGATTCTCTTACAGTGAGTTTGGCACCGTTTTTTATTTCCTTGTCCTCATCCTTAAATTTCCATAATAAGTAATTGGGATCGGGTGTAAGGCTTTCAATGATTTCTATAAATGGTAATTGCATACTGAATTATAATTGAAGTTTATAAAACTAAATTAAACTAATGAATATATAAAGAGTAATTCATCATATTATTAAAAGGAACATGGCAAATATAAATAAATTTGGAAATAATGATTAGTGAAATGTAATATTATACTATGCTTTGATCGCTATTTTACAAACAATTAAATAAACGGTAATTGACATTGGTTAAAATAGATAAAGTTGTCAGCAAGAGTTTTTTGTATTTTTAATTGGGCAAATATCAATCCTTTACCAAACTCAGTTTTGGTAGGTTAATCCAACTTACTACGATGTTTAATCTTACTTTTTACTTAAACATTCACCCCAAACAAATAGCCTACAAAAGCTGAAATACCCATAGCTATTGTTCCCCAAACGGCAATACGAATTGCAGCTTTTTTAATATCAGCACCACCTGTTTTAGCTGAAACAATTCCTAGTAAAATTAAAGAAATAATGGTTATCCCATAGAGATAAATTTCCATGTTTTCAATTGGAAATAGTAAAGTAACTAATACAGGCAATAATCCTCCAACAGTAAAAGAACCTAAAGAAGCCATCGCTGCTTGTATGGGATTAGCTTGACTAATTTCATTAATTCCTAATTCATCTCGAACATGAGCAGCCAATACATCATGTTCGGTGAGTTCGATGGCAACTTGTAACGCCGTTTCTTTTTTCAAACCACGTTTTTCATATATTTGAGCCAATATCTTTAACTCTTCTTCCGGCATTTCTTCCAGTTCTTTGGCTTCTCGCTCTATATCCGCTTTTTCAGTATCGGTTTGGGAACTTACAGAAACATATTCACCAGCTGCCATAGACATTGCACCTGCAACCAATCCGGCAACGGCTGTAAGAACAATATGTTCTCTCGAAACATTTGCTGCGGCAACACCAATTGCCAAGCTGGCAACAGAAATAATGCCATCATTGGCACCTAAAACGGCAGCACGTAGCCAATTGCTTTTATGAACGAAATGATTGTCTAAATAATTATCTATGGTTAGTTTTTGTTCCATGGTTTACAGTTAATTGGGTTAATTAGGTTTCCCGATAGCTATCGGGATGGTTGATTGGGATTATTAGTTTATTAGCTATTACGTTGACTAAGGTGGTTAAGTAAATCTGTGAGGAACGAACAATCCCGATAGCCATCGAGAGTATCGAAACCACCGGATTATTAAATTTTATCCGTCTAACTTCATCCTTCGAACCCTATATCTATCGGGTTCATCCTTTAAAACACAAATATACGACATTTGTTTATTTATTTTTTGATGTTAATTATTTAAAGTTTTTAGGTGGACATAAGAAATGAAGTCATTTAAACTTTTTGTTTTCGACCGAAAATGAAATTAAATTTGTTCAGATAAGGCACTTTTTGAAATTCATAATGGCTTTTATGGATAAAAAAAGTAACGATCCCGATACCATACCTATGGCTTGGCAGGAATATCTGAAAGGAACGAATTTTGATCATTTTTTAGGGGGAAGAAAAAGTTTAAATGACTTCAATATTAATTCAGTAATTTTGTAAAAAAATAAAAAACTAATATGGAAAATGAAAAAACAAATTTTAAAAGATAATGAATCAATCATTGTGGTAACCTGATTACAAAAACCTAACTAAATAACTCAAACACCTTGACCATTATAGCCGCAATATCTGAAAACAACGCCTTGGGCAAAGACAACCTTATGCTTTGGCACCTGCCGGACGATTTCAAACATTTTAAAGAAGTTACCACTGGACATCACGTCATCATGGGACGAAAAACGTTTGAATCTATGGGCAAAAAAGCCCTGCCCCAACGCACCAATATAGTAGTAACGCGAACCCATAATTATCCTTGTAGTTGTGTAATGGTGGTTGATTCGCTGCGCAAAGCCATTCAAATAGCCAAACGAACCGATAAAAATCCGTACATCATCGGGGGAGGAATTATTTATGAAGAAGCCATGCAGTGGGCTGATAAATTGGATATTACCTTAGTGCATCACACCTTTGAGGCAACGGTTTTTTTCCCAATAATAGACCCAAAAGTTTGGCGCGAAACATCGAGAATCTTTCACCCCAAAGATGAAAAGCACGCTTTTGATTTTAGTTTTGTAACTTATGAAAGGATTGGGGTGAAATAAGAGAAAATTAACTCCAACAGATTAGATAACAAAATAATATAAATTTTTTTATAACAATTAATAGAATTAAAAAATCGACTTATTTATTCATCCGATGAACAAGTTCGTCGGATGATTTATCTTCATCCGACCAATTTATTGATCGGATGAGTAATGGAAATTTAATCGTTTAGTTTAAGTAAATAAGTCGAAAATCAATTAAAAATAAACACATGAAAGCATTAAGAGTTTGGTTTGATGACGATTTTATTTTTGTTGAAACCGAGGATCATCTCATGGGCAAAATGCCATTACAATGGTTTCCTTCATTTACTAATAAAACCCAAAAAGAAAAGGAAGAATTTGAACTTTGGGAGGAAGGCTCATGGATACACTGGGAAAAAATCGGAGAAGATTTATCTGTTGAAGGTTTTTTTACTTTTGATAAAGAAAAACTATTCAGAAAGATAGTTTAAATTTTATACCCGCATATTTCAGTTGCCCCGCCCTTAAGGGCGGGGCAATTAATGTTCGCATTAATCAGGACTTTAGCCCAAAATAGATAAAAAATTAGGACACCTTTTTATACCGAACTCATTTTTTATTTCTGCTTCAACTGCCAATGCCAAGCATCGCGCAAGGCATCTTCTAAACTCAGTTCGGTTTTCCATCCCAATTCTTTGTTAACCAATGCTGTATCTGCATAAGCAGCCGTAATATCTCCGGCTCTGCGTCCTACAATTTTGTAATTGAGTTTTTGTTGGGTTGCATTTTCAAATGCGTGAATTACTTCCAAAACCGAACTTCCCATTCCGGTTCCTACGTTGAAAAACTCCATAGCCGTTTTATTCTCATTGTGCAACAATCTTTTTAGGGCTGCAATATGGGCTTTTGCCAAATCCACCACGTGAATGTAATCGCGAACGGCGGTGCCGTCGGGTGTGGGATAATCATCGCCGAAAACGGATAATTGTGGGCGAATGCCCGCTGCGGTTTGGGTAACAAACGGAATCAAATTGTTAGGAACACCCAAAGGTAATTCCCCGATTTCAGCCGTAGGATGTGCTCCAATCGGGTTGAAATAACGAAGTGCAATGGCTTGAATATTCGATGCTTTGGTAGTGTCGTTGATGATTTCTTCACTCATTTTTTTAGTGTTGCCGTAAGGAGATTCTGCAAGTTTCAAAGGAGCATCTTCCGTGATGGGCAACACGTCGGCTTGTCCGTAAACCGTGCAGGAAGAACTAAAAATGATAGGATTGCAATTTCCCGCCTGCATCCCATTTAATATATTGATAAGCGAACCTAAGTTGTTTTCATAGTACATTAACGGTTTTTCCACACTTTCGCCCACCGCTTTGGAAGCAGCAAAATGAATGACACCGGCAATTTCGTTGGATTTAAAAAAATCTTGGACTTTATCTTTTTCCAACAAATCAAATGGATGAAATTCGGGTTTTTTACCGGTAATATTGGTTATTCCCTGCAAAACTTCAATTTTTGAGTTGGAGAGATTATCTATGATAACCACTTCAAAACCTTCATTTTGTAGTTCCACTACCGTATGTGAACCTATAAAACCTAAACCACCGGTTACGAGAATTTTTTTCATCTAAAAACTATTTTCTATGTCTAATTATTAAAAAATAAAAGCACTTTTTCTGTGATAAACCGCAACTGTTCTTCACTCATTTCGGTATGAATTGGGAGTGATAAAACTTTATTACACAATTGTTTGGTTACATTCAATTGTTCACTGTTGAACTTATATGCCTGATAGGCTTTTTGCGTATGCAAAGGTACCGGATAATAAATCATACTGGGAATATCAAATTGAGCCAAGTGCTTTTGCAATGCCTCTCTATCTGTATCCATCAATTGCAAAGTATATTGATGAAATACGTGGGTGGAATATTCGGATCTTTTGGGTGTGATGATTTTTTTACAATCTTTGAATGCAGCATCATAATAAGCAGCCACTTTTTGTCTGGCAGCAGCATATTCATCCAAATGTGGCAATTTGATGCGTAAAATTCCTGCTTGCAACGTGTCTAATCTCGAATTGACCCCAATTCTGTCATAATAATAGCGCACCGACATGCCGTGATTGGCAATACTTTTTAGTTTTTGTGCCAGAGAATCGTCATTGGTGTAGAGTGCGCCCCCGTCGCCATAGCAACCTAAATTTTTGGATGGAAAAAAGGAAGTAGTGCCCAAGTGACCTATTGTTCCGGACTTCTGCTTTTTAGCATTTTTAAAAGTATAATCCGCCCCAATGGCTTGCGCATTGTCTTCAATTACATAGAGGTTATATTCCTTAGCAATTCCCATAATACTTTCCATATCAGCACATTGGCCGAACAAATGTACCGGAACTATGGCTTTGGTATTGGGCGTAATCGCATTGCGTAATTGCTCTATATTCATCGTCATAGTGTCGGGATAGACATCAATCAGAATTGGAGTCAAGCCCAGCAATCCTAAAACTTCCACAGTGGCTGCAAAAGTAAAATCTACCGTAATCACTTCGTCGCCGGGTTTTAATTCCAATGCCATGAGTGCCATTTGCAAAGCGTCGGTTCCGTTGGCGCAAGAAATCACGTGTTTAACCTTGAGGTATTCAGCCAATTCTGTTTCAAATAACGCCACGTCTTGCCCTTTAATAAAAGCAGCAGATGCCATTATTTCATCCATTTTCTGATCAATTTCCGGTTTGATTTTGGCATATTGACCTTGCAGGTCCACCATTTGGATTTTTTTCAAGTTTAAAAATTTGATTTGCAAATATAAGTATAACTGACAATTGAATAACTTTATTATTTTTACCAAAATAAATTTTAATTTTGAATCACGAACCAACAAAATCTGACGAAGATTTCTATATTAACGAGCAAGGATTTAAGGTATTTACTGAAAAATATCACTTGAAACGAGGTTATTGTTGCCAAAACGGATGCAAGCACTGTCCGTATGGATTTGATAAAAAAACCCAAAAACTTAAGAAGAAATGACGTTTAAAAAGAAAAAATAAACTAATTTTGATGTACATTATAAATTTACGAATTACGAATTACGAATTACGTAATCCGCATTAAGTATTGCAAAGAATAAAATGCATATTTTTGACATCAAGATTAATATGATTTAGTAATTCAAAATTTTATTATAATTTGTGCTCTTAGCGCTTAACTTTGTTTACCTTGCGATTAAAAAGAATCATTATAATCCAATTCAATTCACATCAATGAAAAAACTCATCCTAATTATCACCATTTTTACCCTTTCGGGTTGTGCTGAAATGCAACAAGTTTTAGAAGAAGCCGCTAACAGTCAAATCCTTTCGCAAGAGCAGATTGGACAAGGGCTCAAAGAAGCCTTGACCAATGGCATCAGTAATCAAGTAACTGCTCTGGCAATAACCGATGGTTTTTTTAAGAATGAAATGGTTAAAATTCTCTATCCGCAGGAATTACAAAAAGTGGATAAAACCTTGCGTGACATTGGCTTATCTAATTTAGCCGACGAAGGTTTGAAAATGCTCAATCGTGCGGCGGAAGATGCCGTACACGAAGCCATTCCCATTTTTAAAGAGGCTATTATGCAAATGACTTTTACCGATGCCAAAAATATCTTATTGGGGGACAAAGATGCTGCTACTCAATATTTGAATCGCACTACTACTGATGCATTACGTGCTAAATTTCAACCTATAATCCAGAATTCATTTGCTAAAGTGGGAGCAGATAAAGTGTGGAATAACATCATAACCAAATACAACACGATTCCATTGGTAAATAAAGTAAACCCTGATTTAACCCATTACACCACCGATGAAACACTAAAGAGTGTATATAAAATGGTAGCAGTAGAAGAATTAAAAATAAGAACGGATATCAACGCCCGTAAAAGTGATTTGTTGAAAAAGGTTTTTGCGTTGCAAGATAAATAGTAGAATGTTTATTTTAAAATATTCAAACTAATTATGGCAAACAAGACTTCAAATCACATTCTGGGTACTTCTACTAATTTATTAGGGCTCTGCTTGATTGTAATCACTTCACTACACATCACCAATAAGAATGAATCCAACTTATTAGATGAATTGACCTCTGTGGTTGCATTATTCCTTATAATTTCATCCTTGCTTTCTTTTGCCTCTATTCGCACGGAAAACGTTAAAAAAGAATATAAGTTGGAACAATTAGCTGACTATTTTTTTATAGCTTCATTGATTGGAATTTTAGGAATAATCATTTTTATTGTATTTAATTTTATAGATTGATCTATTTATTCAAAGATAAATGACTATCATACAAAAAGCCTACGATAATTGGTCCGAAATATATGATTCTAATAAGAATAAAACCAGAGATTTAGACCAAAAAGCAACGAAAGATATGCTATCAAAAATTACGTTTGATAGTGTATTAGAATTGGGTTGTGGCACCGGAAAAAACACAGAATGGTTAGTGCAAAAGGCAACACAAGTAGTAGCAGTGGATTTTTCCCAAGGAATGTTAGCCGTTGCCAAAGCTAAAATTAAGGCAACTCATGTGCTTTTTATCCCAACTGACGTTGCCAAAAATTGGGATTTCACTGACCAAACATTTGATTTGATTACTTGTAATTTAATTTTAGAACACATTGAAAATTTAGATTTTATTTTTCGTCAAGCTTATCAAAAATTGGGAAATAAAGGATATTTTTTCGTTTCCGAATTGCATCCGTTTAAGCAATATTTAGGCACTAAAGCACGCTACGAAACCGAAAAGGGCATTGAAGAATTAGAAGTTTTTGTTCATCATATTTCTGATTTTACGGATGCTGCTTTACAAAATGGTTTTAAAATCAGAGAATTAAAGGAATTTTGGCACGACGAAGATGAAAAAACAGTCCCTCGTTTGATTACATTCGTTTTTGAAAAAAATGATTAATATCATTGAAAAGTAAATAATTTTTAGTTTTCCTTTGTAGAAATAAATTATTCAAAATGAAAACTTTAAATATGTTACTCGGTGGATTGGTTTTTAT
>DYMN01000016.1 GCA_020740485.1 Polaribacter sp.
TGGGATTTATGCATTGTATGGTTTAAAGTGTAATATTTGGATTAAATGCAATGAAGTGTTTTATCGTTCAAAATATAAATAAATTGACTTATTACCCATTGTTTGCAAAAATGCAAAGTTAATCAAAGTATTATTAACTAAAAGTTCAATGCTAATTTTGTTTTCTATTAAGGTGGGTTCTATAAATTAGCTGATAGCTATTTTTGGAATTATTTTGTGCAGATTTTTTCTTTCTTTTTACTCAAATATGGTCATGTTTGAGCAAAAAGATGGGAAAAAGATGCGATGTATTGAGCGAAGTGGTATATTGAGCCTGCCGAAATGCCGAAATAAAACAAAAAGATTTATCAAGCTGTAAGCATGAGCATTAGCAAAAAAAATAAATTTACAAAAAAACTAATTTATAGAACCCACCTTAAATCTGTATCCAATAGTCCATTCTACAAAGTCTGAGACGTGGAAATCATAATCTCTAAGCGTAATGCCGGTAAAAAAATCATCGGAAATATGATATTTTACCCCAATTCTTTGATGAAAAACCGGAGTTTGATGGGCTATTTCTTTGCGATATAAATAAAAAGCAGGTTGTAGGAGTAAAGAAAAGCGGTTCACAACAAATTCATAAGAAGGAAAAATACTAACCTGAATTTTATCTATAAACATTCCTTTTGTAACTTCTAACTCATTATGATCCGCTGCAACTTGTGCATTTATTGAACCATTATAAGTAAAAGCTACTCCTATGCCAACTTTCGATTTTCTTCGGAAATGTTGGTTAAAGGTGGTGGTTATACCGGCAACAGTAAAAGTTATTCCTTCAAATTTTTCTTGCACATCAACATTGACAGAGTCAAAAACTACATTTGTTCCGGCAAAAAATGCTGAAACAAGCCATTCTTTATGGGGATGAAATTCGGGTATTTTTTGAGGTATGAATTCGGGTTGTTCATCCAAGTTATATTTAATGCTGATTTTTGGAGCAATTGTATTTAAACCTAAATTAGGTTTTTTTAAAGCCCCATTGGAAAAGTGAGATAGAGAAAACCCTGTTTCAACATTCAAATGCTTTGTTAACACATACTGTATATTCAATCCAGCATCAATATAAAAGGATTCCCCTGCGCCAATAGCAGTATTGCTGCTGTTTTTAATTGGGTCAAAATGTTTCCAATTAAAAGTAGCTCCAAAACCCAATTCGTAGTTGAATGTGAATCGCTCTCTCCTTATAAAAGGGGCATTCAAAAAGCCATATACGGCTATGGGATTGCCAATTTCTTCGGGGTTGTAAAAATCATAAACTGATATGCCCACGCCCCATTCAGGATAATTATACAGTTGTTCCCATGATTTTTTACCATAGCTTTGTTTTGATAATTTGACAGAAAAGGTTTGAAAGGCTTTTATCTGTTCCTTTTCTGTATTGCTACCCCTTACAAAATCATTGGTGGGAATTACATACCCATTTTGATAAGAAGCGGTTACAAAATTATTATCCCAAAACGTGCTTATAGTCTGTAATGAATCTGTTTGGGCTATTAAAATCTTTGGGATAAATAATCCTAAAATAAAGAAGATGGACTGCTTCATCACTTTTGAGATTTACTGTACATCAATCTCAATAACCCGGGGAATATCAATAATAACATCGGAAGACCTACTAAAAATCCGCCAATCACGGCAATAGCCAAAGGCTGATGCATTTGCGCTCCGGTTCCTAATCCCAATGCCAACGGACTCAATGCCACAACTGCCGAAAAAACGGTCATTAAAATAGGACGCAAACGGGTTGAAACTGCGTGTTTAATCGCATCCGATGCTGTATTTTCCTTTAAAAAATACAAATACCGATGTATCGTAAAAATAGAATTTTCTCCTATGATTCCTAAGATCATAATCAAACCCGTATAGCTACCCACATTGAGCGGTGTTTTAGTCAAATACAAAGCAATTATACTTCCGGAAGTACTCAAAATACTCACAAACAATACCAAAAAAGACATCTTGATATCTCCAAACATAAAGAGTACTATAATGAAGACCAGAATAGCGCCGATGATTAAGATGGAAAGGAGTTCGTTAAAGGATTTTTGTTGTTCGGCATAAGAACCGCCGTATTCTATTTGATATGAAGGAGGAAGAACCACTTTGGCAAGTGCTGTTTTTATATCTTTCATTACACTTCCTAAATCTCTATTGTTCAAACGAGCAGTAACTACGCCAATGGTTTGCAGATTTTCTCTGTTGATTTCTGCAACACCGGGAATTAAGACTACGTCAGCCAAAGCAGATAAGGGAAGATAAGTCCCGTCTTTTGTAAAAATACTTGCATTTTTTAATTTTTCTACCGGTGTTTTGAAATTGTCTTTGTGCATCACTCTAATTCCGGTGAGTTGCTCTTGTTCCTGTATGCTGCCGGCTACGGTTCCTTGCAAATACAAGCTTACTTGATTTTGTAGGTCTGTATCGGTCAGTCCGTATTGTTTGAGCAAACCTTGTTTAGGATAAATCTTTACCAAAGGACCGGCAATTACAATTCCGTCAAAAACGTCAGCAGTTCCTTGCACTTTTTCCACTTCTTTGGCTACAATTTCTGATAATTCTTTTAATTTTTCGTGGTCTGTGCCAAAGATTTTGATTTCAATGGGTTGCACGCTACTCATCAAATCGCCTAACATATCCGTAATGACTTGACCAAAATCTACTGTCAACGCCGGAACAGCCGCTTCTGCTTTTTTTCTTATTTCGTCGGATACATCTACGGTGGTTCTGTTTCTTTTTTTGTCTAATTCTATTAAATAATCACCCCGATTGGGTTCGGTGATAAAAAAGCCCATTTGCGTCCCGGTTCGGCGAGAGTATGCTTTCACTTCGGGAATTTTGTCCAAAATTTTATCCACTTCATTTAACATTCGGTTGGTTTCTTCTAAGGAAGTTCCCGGCGGACTGTTGTAATCCAACACAATAGAACCTTCATCCATTTCGGGTAAAAAACCCGATTGAAGTCGTGGTAATATCAACATGATGCTCAATAGCGTAAAAGCAATAAAAATAAAGGAATAAAGTGGTTTTTCTATAAAATAGTTCATCCATTTTTGCTCGTGTTCTTGCTGTTTTTGCTCGGGTTTGGATTTGTTTTTTGAAAAGAGTAAGTAGATAACCGGTAGCCCTATCCAAGTAACCAAAAATGAAACCACAAGGGTTATAATCATTGTTTCGGTTAAGACCTTAAAATACGCACCGGCAACCCCTGTCATCAATACAAAAGGAAGAAAAATAACAATGGTGCTCAATGAAGAACTCAACATGGCAGGAAATAAAAACCGAATGGCATTTCCTACCAATTCTTGGGGTTTTTTGTCGGGGTTTTCTTCGTGGGTGCGGTGAATTTGTTCTACTACGATGACGGCATCGTCTATGATAAGTCCTATGGCAGCCGCAATGGCACCTATGGTCATAATATTAAGATCATAGCCGAGCACTTTCATTAATACAAAAGTAAGTCCCAATGTGATAGGAATGGTAACCAGCAATACACTACTGGCTTTGAACGAACGCAAAAATAGCATTACCACTACAATAGCCAGCGCCAATCCTATCCATAACACGTCAATGATACTTTTTATACTGTCGCCCACAAAAGAAGATTGGTCGTAGTAGAGTTTGAGTTGCACGCCTTTTGGCAAAATTTTATTGAGTTCTACCACTTTTTGGGTTACTTGATCGGCAACATTGATTAAATTACTTTCGGGTTGTTTCAGCACGGCAATCAGCGGAACATCTTTTCCATCTGCTTTTATTTTCACAAACTCGGCGCTTTCACTGACCTTTATTTGGGCTATATCTTGGAGTGTTATTTTTCTTTTAGCATCATTTTGCACAACCAAATTTTCCAATTCTTTGGTGTTTTTAATAGAGGCATCCATGAGCGTGAGATACAGGCGCTTATAATCTACCAACAATCCATCCGACTCTATAAAGCCGGTCATTTGGATGGCATTGACTACCTCTTCGGGATTGAGTTTTAGAAGTTGTAATTTTTTTTGGTCTAAAATGACTTGATATTCTTTGGTTTTGCCCCCTATTACTTCTACGGCTGCCACGCCATCAATTCTCGACAAATAAGGTTTCACGATGTATTCGCCTATCATTTTCAGCTCTACTTGATTTTTTACATCGGATTGTAATGAGTAGCCCATAACGGGAAGGATGGAAGGATTCATCTTCTCCACCGTGATTTGGACTCCGAGAGGTAGATTATTTTTGATTTGAGCAATTCGCGATTCTATTTGTTGCTTATCTACGTAAATATCAGAACCCCAATTCATAAAAGCAGAGATTTCGCAACTTCCCATACTGGTGGTGCTGCGAATCATATTGAGATTTTCTACTTGTTTAATGGCATTTTCCAATGGTTTGGTAACCGTAATCATCATCTTATCTACCGGTTGTTCCCCGTTATCGGCTATGATTTTTATTTTTGGAAATGTAATATTGGGAAAAAGTGACGAATTAAGATTAGTATAAGTATATAAACCACTCACTAAAATCAACAGCAGAATTACAGCAATCGGATTTCTGTATTTTGAAAAAATATTATCCATAATTATTTGATTATTACTTTTGTGCTGTCCGGTAAGCCATAAGCTCCGGTTAGAATGATGCGGTCGTTTAAATCGAATTTTGGACTGATAATTTCTATTTTATCATTATCTTCAATCCCTTTTGTAACCGGTATTTTAACGGCTATTGAATCGCTTAATACGCGCATAATCCAAAATTCGTCTTGGGTTTCATTGGTCAATACGGCTTCTTTTGGGACTATTTGTGCATTGTTTTTTACGTCTTTTGCTGTTTTTATAATGACATTCAGATTTTCAGGTAAAGTAGTTCTTTGCGATAATTTGAAATAGACTTGTTGCGTTTGTGATACGGGATCTACCTGCGGTATCATCTTATAAAATGAAGCCGTTAAGATTTTATCATCGCTTAGGATTACTTGTACATTTTTTTTGTTTTTTAGCAAATTTATGTATTCAAACGGGGCATTGACCTGAATCAATAAATCGTCATTTTTTACCACGGTAGCCAATGGACTCCCTTCGCTGACAAAACCGCCGGTATCGGGTGTGTTCAAAACACTGATGTATCCCGATGCGCTACTTAAAACAGAGATGAGGCCTATTTTGGGAATATCAGTGATGTCACTACCTTGCAAGGCTTTACTTTCTTTGCTTTGAATGATAAACAACACATCGTTTTTATTTACATAATCACCTATTTTGCGTTTTACAGCTTGAATATATCCCGAAATCGGAGCAGTAATCTCCGTACGGTTCAAATAGACTACTTGTCCGTTTAATTCCATAAATTCTTGAATTCCGCCTATTTTAGGGTCAATAACTGTTACTTCCGGCAAGGGCGGAGGTGTTGTAGCGGTTTGGTCAGTTTTAGACTTACAAGATTGCAAAAGAAGTAAGAGAAGCAAATTGAGTATGATAGTTTTTTTCATTGTGTGTAATATTTACCAGTTCCAATAGTTATACGTATTTATTAGAGATTGTTTTTGAGTCAAAAGCAAATGGGATTCTCCGCTCAAACTTACTTTGTTTTTTAAAACAGTTACAAAATCGAGGATGGATATTTGTCCGGATGCCAATTCTTTCTTATAAGTTTCCAACAAAATATCGTAATTGCTTTGTTGGGCGTTAATAGAGGTTATTTGGGCGTCGATGGATTTAATTTCGTTGAGAATTTTGTCTAATGTTACTTTGTTTTGAAGTTCAAAATACTGCTTTTGATAGGTAATATTTTCTTTGAGAAGCAAGTTTTTTTGTTGATTAATTTTCTTTTGATTGCCATCAAATAAATTCCAAGTCAGATTCAATCCGGCACTCAATCCAAAACGTTGCGGTATATCCTTGATATTTAAAGCAAAAAGTCCTGTGTTGGCATAGGCATTGATTTGAGGTTTGTATTGCAATTCATCTGTATTTTGTAGAGCGGTAATATTTAAACTGTCTAATCGATAGCTTTCTAAAAAAACGGAATTTTCCACTTTACTTTTTAGGGTAAGTTCTTGGTTTTGAAGTTGTATCACATCGGTATCCCCTATCCCGCAAAGGGTGTTGAGTTCTAATAAATCACTGCGATAAGTAGCCTGCATTGAAGCTAAAAGATTAGTGTAATTTTGATATTCAATGTTCAGCAAAATTAAGTCGGACTGATTGTAAATGCTGTTTTCCACTAATTTTTTTAATATTTTTTGTTGGTCATCTACCAGTTTTATCGTGTTTTTTAAATTTTGGATTTGCTTGGTATCTTGAAGGCATAGTAAATATTGATCCGTTACGATTTTTTCAATATCGTGTTGGGTCAATTTTTGGTTATTTGTATTGATTTGATTTGCAATTTGAAGTTGTTCGGAAGCAATTTTTAATTTTTCGTTTCCAAAAAGGGGTTGAGCGACATTTAACAGGGCTTGATATTCTCCCCCATTGGTGGCTCCTAAATCATAGCCGTAATAATTTGAAGCCCCACTTGAATTAATTTGCAAAGTAGTTTTATTATGGTCGGTAGAGAGAATAGGTGCAAAGAGATAGTTAGCTGTTACATCTACTTTGGGCTGTGTGTAAACCGATTTGAGACGTTGAATTTCTAACGCATTGATTTTGCCTAAATTGTTGTTTTCGTAGAGCAACGGACTGTTCTGAACCGCTTTTGATATAAAATAATCAAGCGTTTGTTGTGCTTTTAGTCCGGTGTTGATTAAAAATAATGCAATTAAAAAATATTTAATAGGAATATTTTTAAAGTCGCAATTGATTTTGAAAAATTTAATTTTTTCGTTTAGATGTAATTTGTTATCAAAACACATTGCATTTGGTTTTTGGTTCGTATAAATGAAAAATTAAAAAAGTCGCAGCTATGACAAAAACAGCTGCGACTTCAAAAAGGGGAAGGGGATTAGTGTTTCTTTTTGTTTTCTTCTTGTTTCACTTCTTTTTTAACCACTTTACCTTCGGGTGAGATGGCAACTTCCATTTCTGATTCGCCTTTTTCCAATGCAAATTCATATACTTTGCCTTGTGCGGTTTCAGAAATTTCTACTTCTTCTATTTCGTATCCGGCAAATTCTGCATCCAAACTTTGTTTTACAACGGCTGGAATAGCAGAAGCTTCAATTTCGTATTCGGTTTCATTCCAAGTGCCATCTGATGTGAAATTTGCAGAATATTCTTCGCCTTTCCATTTAAACTCAGCTTCCCATTCAGTTTCGTTTTCTTTGTCCCATTTCACAGATTTTGCATCGGCAAATTTTTGGGCAAAGGCTTTTTTTACGTTTTCAGGAGCAGTGGTTTTTTGAGCGCAAGCAGTAATACCGGATAATGCAAATGCGGTTAAGATAAAAAAGGATGTTTTCATTTTGTATTAATTTAAAATTATAAGACAAAAGTAGAACCGGATTTAGAAGAAATTTAGAATTTCAGAAATGATAAGCAAAATAAATGTTAAAAGAATCGTTGCCTACCTGTGGGAAAAGGGTTAGGTTTTTACTCTTTGCAAAAGGATTGAAATTTTTTAATGGTTCAAAATGATACACTAATTCGGTGGTAATGATTCCAATTCCTGCGCCTACGAGCACATCGGATGCCCAATGTTTGTTGTTTATCATCCTAAAAACACCCGTAGTAGTGGCAAAAGCATAGCCACTGTAAGCCAACACAGGGGAAGACTTTTCAAACTCACGATAGAGAACTCCGGCGTTGGTAAATGCAAAGGTAGTGTGTCCGGAGGGAAAGGCAAAAGGAGATCCGTTAGGACGTTCTTTGTCTGTAATCATTTTTAGACTATGCGTAATACTCGAAGATATGAGTTGTGAAATCAGCAGATATTTGGTTTGATCAAACCAGTGATTTTTTGCTTTGATACCCAATAAATCAGCAGTAACTAATTCTATTGCCGGAACATATTGCAGATAATTGTCAATTTTAAGTTCGTATTCATTTCCAACCTTGTTGCGAAGGTCTGTTTGTAAGTGTTTCTCAAAATCGGTGTTATTCGTTAGGATGCCAAGCCCAATCAAGGTAACAGGAACGATGTTTTTCTTGGCAATTGACACAAATTTTGTACTGTCTTGTTTTGTGGTTTGAGTAGTTTGTGCTTCTATTTTGTGAGGTAAAAGCAGTCCTGTAAAAACGGATAAAAGGAGAATAAATTTAATTGAATGCATCAGAATAAGAGAGAATTACAAAATGATTTCAAGATTAAAAGTTTAAAATTTTACACTAAAAGAATGCAAGTTTTCCGTAAAATTATAATCGATTTGCCACTGATTGAGGTCCGCTATTTTTTTTACAATAGCCAGTCCCAGTCCGTTGCCTTGTTTTGAAGGTTTTGTTTTTGAAAAACGAGAAAATAATTTTTGGACCTTTAAGGGTTCGGCGCTTCCGGTATTTAAAAAAGTAATAGACGCTTCGGTTAAGATGATCATTATCAAACCGTTGTTATGGTTGTGCCTAATGGCATTCATAAAAAGATTGCTGATGAGAATTTCCGTTAAGGTGTGGTTAGCTTCAACTTCAACACTTGTTTTTATTTCTGTTATGATTTTGATTCCTTTTGAAGAAGCTTGTACTGTAAAAAAATCAAGTTGCTTCACTATGATTTCATTGATAGTAAAGTGGTCTTTATTGCTGTAAATTTCATTATCAACTTTTGAAAGCAGCAGCAAATTTTTGTTTAATCGGTTTAATTGAGCCACACTTTCATTGAGTGAAATTAAGATTTTGGATTGTTCTTTACCCAAAGTTTCATTTTGCATCAACGTATCGATTTTAGCTTGAAAAACAGCCAAAGGGGTTTGTAATTCGTGTGCTGCATTTTCAATAAATTCACGTTGACTCTTGTAAATAGAAGTGTTTTTTTTGATTAGTTTCTCAATACTCGTGTTCAGTCGGTTGAATTCTTCGATTGGTGTTTGGGGCATTTCCGGTTGATGGATTTTGTCTATTTCAAATTTTTCTATTGTATCCAATGTTTGATAAAAAGGTTTCCACAACCGCTCCGATAATCTTTTGTTGATAAAAAACAAACCCAACATTAACAAACCTAAGAGCACCACAAAAATAGCCACAATGCTGATAATCAAATCTTCTGACTCCACCATATTGGTGCGAACAGACAAAGTATAAGGTTTGTTTTTAATTATTACGGGCACATTTAATTCTCGATAGGGCTCTATTTCATTGTTTAGGATGTCAAAATAGTCTTTATAAAATAGAGTGTCTTTTTTTATATTTTGGTTTTCAAGCAACTTTATGTCTTTATTATATTTGTTAAAATGAGATAGGTCAATATTATCAAATTGATTACCGAAATCTTTAAAAAATTGGTCTTTGCGAAGTGTTAAGGTTTCGTCCACTTCATTTACATATAAATTTTGGATGGTAAAATAGGAAATAGGAATGGCAATAACGATTAAAATCGCAATAAAAATTAGATAAAATTTGGAGGTTTTGTAAAGTAATTTTTTAGTCATTTTGCCATTTGTACCCTAATCCGTACACTGTTTTTATATAATCGCCGGCACCGGCTTGTTTAAGTTTGTTTTTTAAATTTTTGGCGTGAGCATAAACAAAATCGTGATTGTCAAGCATATCTGCCATATCGCCCGAAAGATGTTCGGCAATAGCCCCTTTGGAAAGCACTCTGTTTTTATTACCGGTTAAAAAAAGAAGCAAATCAAATTCTTTTTTAGTGATATCTACGGGGTTGTTGTTCACTTTTACCGTTTTGGAAAGTATATCAATATCTATTTCATTATAGGAAATAATAGTACTTCCGTTGAAGTTTTTTCGTCGGACAAGGGCTTGTATTCTGACTAATAATTCGGAGAGATGAAAGGGTTTGGTCAGGTAATCATCAGCGCCTAAATTAAACCCTTCAATTCGAGTTTCAAGTGTTTCTTTGGCTGAAATAATGATAACGCCTTCGGTTTTGTTTTGTTTTTTCAACTCTTTTAAAATTTCAAAACCATCGCCGTCAGGTAGCATTAGGTCAAGCAAAATACAGTCGTAATCGTGGTCTCCAATTTTGAGCAAAGCCGCGTGTAAATCGCTTGCCCATTCACAAGACACCGCATTGTCATTCAGATAACTTATAATGCTGTCTGCCAATTTTTTTTCGTCTTCTATTAATAAAATTTTCACGGATGTATGGAACTGCTTTTTAACTATTAAACCTGTTGATTTTTTTTCTATTTTATTCGTCCAACTTATTTCTTTAAGAAAATAAGT
This sequence comes from Polaribacter sp., assembly GCA_020740485.1. Taxonomy (GTDB): domain Bacteria; phylum Bacteroidota; class Bacteroidia; order Flavobacteriales; family Flavobacteriaceae. Next base: position 10,296 of record DYMN01000016.1, read on the forward strand.
TAGATAACATTTTTATTGAAGACAAAAGTAGTCATCAATTTAGAATAAATTTAGAAGTCATTTAAACTTTTAGTTTTAGACCGAAATTGCAAAGCAATCAGTGAACACATTTATATAAATAATAATAATGTGAACTAAATGAAATAAAATTTGTTCAGATAAGGCACTTTTTGCAATTCATAATGGCTGTTATGGATAAAAAAAGTAACGAAATATGAGCGAATTTTAATCATTTTTTAGGGAAAAGAAAAAGTTTAAATGACTTCTTATAATAAAATTTACAACCGGAATATTTTGGGCACAAAAATCAATAAACCGATCATCAAGGCGGTCAATGCACTTACGAGTACCCCCGAAGCAGCCAAATCTTTGATTTTTTTTATTTTTTCGTTTTTTTCAGTCGTGATGAAGTCCGATAGGTTTTCGATCGATGTGTTGATGATTTCCATACTCCACACCAACCCAATGGCAAAAACAAGTGCCAGCCATTCCAATAGGGATATTTTGTAAACAAAACCCAAAACTAAAACCCCAACAGTGGCAACCAAATGAATCCTTGCGTTGGGTTCTTCTCTCAGCAAAATGCGTAACCCATTGAAGGCATAACCAAAACTTTTAAAACGGTTTTGCAAAGAAAAAGGTTTAGTTTTCATAGAATGTAAAATCAGAATTTTATTTCCGCTTGCCAATATTCAAACTTTTTCATTGCTCCGGTGTCCATTTTAAATTCGTAAGTAATGAGGTTCGGTTTGGTAATTTCAAAATCAATTTTGGTTTTAAAAAGAGGACCGTCATAAGAAAAAGTGTGAAATTCCCCGTTTTCGCCACAGAGGTCAATTCCATTAGGTAACGAAGCGGCAAAATCTGTATTGATTTCTTTACCAATAAAAGTTTGGTCTAATTTGTCGGCTTGCGTTACAATAATTTTTGTTTTAATTCCTGATTTTAGGAAGTCGTCCATTATTTCCTGTGAAGTCTTACCCCAAAGCGGCTCAATGACTTCTATATCCAAAGGATTGAGTTTGCTTTCTCTGTAAGCTTTAACATCGGCTAAAAAAATATCGCCAAAAATAAAATGTTGAACCCCTTGGTTTTTAAAATGAGTAACTGCTTCGGTCATTCCTTCTTCATAAGTCTTTTTGTCTTTTGAAAGGGAAACCGTGTAAAGCGGAATCCCAATACTGTCAGCTTGTTTTTTCAACAAAGCTAACGGAATAGCGTGAATAGAAGAGATGAGCGTTTCTTCATTGATCGTAGTCAAAAGCGACACGACATCAAATTTATTTTCTTGAAGTGTTTTGTAAAGTGCAAGTGCAGAGTCTTTTCCGCCACTCCAATTAAAAACGGCTTTTTTCATTTATATTCTAATCTGTTTGTTACGTGACAACTCAATCAACATCAAAAAATTGCGATTAAAATTTAACTTACTTCGGTTGCCAAAAACAGTTTTTAGGCGATTCGATGCTTCCGTCTTTTTTGAGCTCTTTCATAGCCTTGTCCACTTCCTTGCGGTCTAAATTGGTAAGTTCTACTATTTTACCTGCATTGAGGGGAATACCTGCTTTTTTCATTGCATCTAAAATGATAGTTTCTTGCGCTGAGCGAAGTCGAAGTGTTGAATCCATTTTGTTAGTATTAAGATTTGAGATATGAGTATTGAGGTTAAAAAAATTTGATTAATTAAATCATAATTAGCAAATTAGCAAATTAGCAAATTAGCACATTGGCACATTGGCACATTGGCACATTTCCAAATTAGCTAATTAATAATTTTCCCCAAAATTAATAAAATTTTATCAAAATTATTTTGCTATGTAAAAATATCTTTGTTACTTTGCAACTCAAAGTACTTTTAAAGATGGATAATACTAAATATTTGCAAGACATTCAGGACATCAAACAATTGATGAATCGTTCATCGCGATTTCTGTCGTTGAGTGGTTTAAGTGGTATAATGGCGGGAGTTTATGCGTTGATAGGTTCCTATATTGCTTTTTACCTGCTTAAAGATCAAACTTTATATATAAGAAATTACTCTGCTGAGAATATGCAATTGGTTTTTAAACTATTGTTGGTTGCCCTTTCGGTAGCTGTTTTGGCAATTGTAACTGCTTTATTCTTGACCATCAAAAAAGCAAAAAAGACCCATCAGAAAATTTGGGACAAAACAACTCAAAATTTATTAATTCATTTTTTGATACCACTTTCTACCGGAGCCATTTTTGGATTGATATTGCTCAAACACGAACATTTTGGCGTTATAGCGCCGGTAAGTTTAATATTTTACGGATTAGCATTGTTCAACGCCAGCAAATACACCTTGGATACAGTAAAATATTTAGGAATTTCAGAAATTATTGTTGGACTTATTTCAGCCTATTTCATCGGTTACGGACTCTATTTCTGGGCATTCGGATTTGGGGTATTGCATATTATTTATGGCGCTGTGATGCATTTTAAAGAGAGGTAATTTAGGCAATAGGCAATAGAAAGTAGTTTAAAGTTTAAGGTTTAAGGTTTAAGGTTGCTTAGCGAAGCCGAAGCACTAGTTTTATGTTTGAATAGATTAACAAATTAGCAAATTTTCAAATTAGCACATTAGCACATTAACACATTAGCACATTAAAAATCTCATCCAAAATATCAACAAGACCTTTGACCATCGCATCCGATTGGGCATTATGAGCATACTTATGGTCAATGATTCGGCTGATTTTAATCGGTTGAAAGAGTTATTGGGGGTAACCGACGGGAATTTGGCAAGCCATATCAAGGCATTGGAAGCCGAAGCGTTTATCCATATCAACAAACAGTTTATCGGCAACAAACCCAATACACAATATTTTGCAAGCAAAACAGGCAAAGAAGCATTCAAAAAACATTTGGAAGCATTGGAGCAGTTGATTAAAAACATCTAAATTTTTTTATATCTCTACTTTGAATTTCAAAGTGAAATTTAATCTTTAAAACATTGCAAACCTTAAACCTTAAACCTTAAACCTTAAACTTTAAACTTAATTATATTATGCAAGAACCATTCAACAACCCAAACCCAACTCCTTCTTTTTGGAGTAATTTATTCAATTCCGCAACATTTAGAATGTTTATAGTCGGATTTTTAGTTCTTATTCTCTTGATTCCACTGTTTTTTGTGCAAAACTTAATTCGAGAACGAGAAGGAACCAAAGATAAAGCAGTTAGTGAAATTAACAAGGATTGGGGAGAAAAAATTATGTTATACGGACCTATTTTAAAAGTGCCTTATCGCGTAACTGTACAATCTACCGAAACAGATGTTGAAACCGGAAAATCTGTAACGGTAAGTAAAAATGACACTTACTTTGCTTATTTCTTTCCAGAGAATTTAACCATTGACGGGATTTTAGATGCGCAACCCAAAAAAAGGGGCATTTATCAAACTTCTGTATATCAAACGCAAATGAAATTGGAAGGTAATTTTAAGAAACCTGATTTTAAAAAATTAGAAATTGATTCAGATGCCGTCGATTGGAGTAAAGCTCAAATTCTCTTTCAAACTACCAATGTCAAAGGGATTTCATCACAATTGGAACTAAAATTGGATGATAAAAATTTAAGTTTTTCTACTTTATTCGATACCGAAAATGCGGATGAACCGGTTTATGTAGATAGTACAACTATACAAAAATATACCATTGCATCCGATATTTTTGCTTTTGATAGTGGAAAAGAAAAGTATAATTTCTCAATGGATTTTAAAGCCAACGGAAGTGAAAGTTTTCAAATCATACCGATAGGAAAAACCACGAAAATGCATTTGAAATCAGCTTGGAAAGATTCCAATTTCTTTGGGGAATACCTACCGCAAAATTCGGATAAATTGACTAAAAACGGGTTTGATGCCCATTGGCAAGTCTTGGAAATGAACCGCCCTTTTTCCCAACAATTCAAATCCATTCCCAATTTGGAGCATTATGCTTTCGGAGTTGATTTAATGATTCCGGTAGATAATTATCAACAAAACGAACGTTCTGCCAAATACGGTTTTTTGGTGATTGGTTTGACCTTTTTATTGTTTTTCCTATTTCAAACTTTGAGTAAAATCAACATTCATCCTTTTCAATATTTGTTGATAGGTCTGGCTTTGGTCATATTTTACACTTTATTGCTTTCCATTTCGGAACACAGCAATTTCTCTACGGCATATATTGTATCTGCCTTTGCCACCATCGTATTAATCACTTTATTTTCAAAATCGATTATGAAAACGTGGAAGTTTCCGCTTTTTGTATTGATTGCGTTAACAGCACTTTATGCTTTTATTTATGTCATTATCCAATTAGAAAGTTATGCACTTTTGGTAGGAAGTATAGGATTGTTTGCAATTTTAGCCGGTGTGATGTATGCTTCGAGAAAAATAGAGTGGAGCTGATTATTTCTGAAAACAAATCAAGATCAGAATAAAACGAATAAACCCTACAATGTATTTAGGAAATTGTAGGGTTTATTATTATAAAAAGAAAAAGTGATTTACTGTTCTCTTACTGTATTATCTATTTCAGTATTAATATTTAATGGCAACATATAATTGGTTGAAACAGGCATTCCATTTTGTTCGCCCGGAATAAATTTAGGGAGCAATTTAGCAACCCTTTCAGCTTCTTTTTCAAGTACTTCGTGTGGTGCTCTTACATTTATTTCGGTAACATCACCGTTTTTGTCAATGATAAAAGCAATGTATAATTTAGTGATGCCTTTTGGCAAATTTAATTTTTCAGTCAAACCGATATTAAAATTTGTGGCAAAATGATTTCTCATACTTATATCAAAACAAGTATTTAAATCTTCATTATTTCCTACACATCCGAGAAATACGGGTACTTTTTCAAGTTCAGCGATAGAAATAGCTTCCTTTTCTAAATCAGTTTCCTTTATCTGAGTATGTTGTGCAAATTGGGAATGAAAAAATAAAATCAGAATAAATGTCAAAAGTGGTTTCATAATTTTTAATTTAATGTGTTAATGTTTTTCAAAAATAAGCACAAAAATCACACCAAACCTTTTTTTAACATAAATTTTTTATTCAAGATACTTTTAATATTTTCGTAACTCAAATACCATCAAGTTATGAATGAATTTTTTCTCTATATCGCTTTATCAGGAATTATCTTTTTAGCATTGGGCTGGTTTATTGGTAAATTATTATCTAACAACAAATTAATTACCGAAACTTCAGCCTATCAAAATCAAATTAAGGTACTGGAAAATGAAAAATCTTCGTTATTAAATGAAGTGCAAGAAGTAAAAATACAATTGAAATCCGAAACGGAGAAGAGAGAATTCTTGATGGTTGCCGACACACAAAAAGGAAGTTTGATTCAAAATTTAGAATCAAAATTAGCTGAACAAAAATCGGAAGTAGAAAAGTTGCAAGAAAAATTTACTAAAGAATTCGAAAATTTAGCGAATAAAATCCTAGAGGAAAAATCCAATAAATTTACAGAGCAAAACAAAGAAAACCTAAAGCAAATACTCAATCCGCTCAACGAAAAAATCCAACATTTTGAGCAAAAAGTGGAGCAAACCCACAAAGAGAGCATTGATTATCACGCTGCGCTACGTCAGCAAATCAAAGGCTTGCAGGATTTAAACCAACAGATGAGCAAAGAAACGCTCAATCTGACCAAAGCCCTCAAAGGCGATAGCAAAACACAAGGCAATTGGGGCGAATTGGTCTTAGAACGCGTCTTAGAAAAATCCGGTTTGGAAAAAGGTCGTGAATATGAAATGCAAAAATCCTTTGACGTGGACGATGAAACCCGTCAACGCTTACGGCCGGACGTAATAGTGCATCTTCCCGATGGAAAAAAAATGATTATAGACAGTAAAGTGTCCTTAACCCATTATGAGCAATTTGTTGCTGCAGAAGAGGATGACGAAAAGGAACGCTTTTTAAAACAACACATTCAATCTTTAAATCGTCACGTAGAACAGTTGAGTGCTAAAAAATACGAAGAACTCTATCAAATAGAATCACCCGATTTTGTATTGCTTTTTGTACCGATAGAACCGGCATTTGCCGTAGCCATTAATAATGATAATGCATTGTATAACAAAGCATTTGAAAAAAATATTGTCATCGTAACGCCCTCTACGCTGTTAGCTACACTCAAAACGGTAGATTCTATGTGGAATAACGCCAAGCAACAACAAAACGCTATGGAAATTGCAAGGCAAGCAGGCGCTTTATATGATAAATTTACCAATTTGATTGAAGATTTAATGCAAGTTGGCAAACGTATGGACGATGCTAAAAAAGAGTACGGTAATGCGATGAATAAATTGGTTGAAGGCAAAGGAAATCTCATCAACAGAGTAGAAAATCTCAAGCAAATGGGAGCCAAAACCCAAAAATCACTTCCGGAGAGTATTATAAAGAGGGCAGAGGAGGAGTGAATAGATCGAATTAAAATATTGAATATTTGACGTTGCTTTTTTTCTTTTATTTAACAAATCTTTTGATACTTTTGCCAAGTCCAATTTTTTAATACTATAAATCATAAATGAATAGACTCTTAATCGTTTTATTGGTTGCCTTGGCAACGATAAGCTGTAAAAAAGAAAATACTTTTGTTAAGCTTTCGGGAAAAATTACCCAACCCAATTCAGAACATTTAACGTTACACAATTTACAAGATGGAAGTGTAGTGAAAGAATTTGAAATAGGTAAAGATGGCGCTTTTTCCGACACCATTACGTTGGCTAAAGGAAGGTATTTTATCAATGATGGTAGTGAAAATTTTATGCTATATATCACGCCCGGAACTGATTTACAAATTACATTTGATGGGAAAGAGGTAGAGAAAACCTTAAAATTTGAAGGCAGCGGTAATGAAGTGAATACCTATATAACTGAAAAATACAATAAGCAATCTGACTTGGTTGACAACTTAGAGGGGATTTTAACTTTGAATGCTGAAGAATTTCAAAATAAACTCAAGAGCATTGATAATGAATATAGTGATGCGTTAAAGAAAATAAAATATAAAGACAAGGATTTTATCACCGCAGATAGTACAGACACAAAAGGTTTCCTTAGTTATATCGAGGAAATGTACTTAAAAGCGGCTGAAAACAATAAATTAATAGGAAAACCATCTCCAAGTTTTGAAAATTATGAAAACTATAATGGCGGTACTACTTCTTTAAAAGATTTAAAAGGAAAATATTCATATATAGACGTTTGGGCTACTTGGTGCAAACCCTGTGTAGCTGAAATTCCGGCATTAAAAGAATTAGAAGCCGCGTTAGGCGATAAAATCAATTTTGTTTCCATATCAGTAGATGAGCCCACTTCTAAAGAAGCTTGGAAAAATATGATTCAAGAAAAGGGAATGAAAGGCATACAGCTTTTTGCTAATGCTACTGAAGAAACGCCATTTGACAGAGGTTATAAAATATCGAGCATTCCGCGTTTCATCATCATTGACCCCAATGGAAATGTCGTAAAACCCGATGCGTCGCGACCCTCTAATCCGAAAACGAAAGAATTACTTTTAAAATTAATAAACCAATAATAATTTAAACCAATGAAATGAGCATAACAAAAAGTTGTTACCAACCGAAAATGATTATGCGAATTCCATCTAACCATTAAAAAACAACTGCGAAGCAATCAATGAACTCCGCTAAAAAAAATAATAACAAAGTGAATTAAACAATTATAAACAGATGAAAAAATTAATTTATATATTTTTAGTAGCTTTTGCAGTAACTTCTTGCAAACAAAAAGATTATGTTACATTAGACGTAAAATTAGATGGTCTAAAACCGTCTGATTCTACCTTGACCATTTTAGGACAAGGTTTTATGAAGCAAATCAAATTAAACAAAGAAGGTGTTTTTAAAGATACTTTTAAAATCAAAGAAGCCGGTTTCTATGGCATCAGGTTAGGTGAAAATCAAATCAGTGCTTTTTTAAGAAATGGTAATACTTTGAATATCACAGGAAAATCAGATGATATAGATAATACACTTGGATTTTCAGGAAAAGGAAGTCAAAATTCAACCTATTTAAATGAAAGAGTAAAAGAAGTAGGCGCATTCAGCAAATCACTTCAAGAAGACTTTAAATTAGATAGTACTGCTTTCAATGCTAAGGTCAACGAATTTGAGAAAAAAATGACTGAATTACTCAAAAATACTAAAAAACCCGATACGATGTTGGTTAGAGTCGAGAAAGAGGGTTTGTCCGGATTTGTTAAGAGTTTAAAACAACAGTATACTATGATGAACGCCCAGATGCAAAAATTTACCAAAGGAACTCCATCTCCAAAATTTGTAAACTATGAGAATTACAAAGGAGGTAAAACCTCATTAGATGATTTAAAAGGTAAATTTGTTTATATTGACGTGTGGGCTACTTGGTGTCAACCTTGTGTAGGTCAAATTCCGGCTCTAAAAGAATTGGAAGAACAATATAGAGGTAAAAATATTGAATTCGTATCCATTTCTACGGATAGAAAAGAAGATTACAACAAATGGAAAGAAATGGTGGCTAAAGAACAACTTAAAGGGGTGCAACTTTATTTTGGAGATGATATGAGTTTTATGCAAGCCTATGATATCAATAGTATTCCCAGATTTATATTTTTAGATCCTAATGGCAATATTGTGGATGCCAATGCTACCAGACCATCAGATAAAGAAGGCATCAAGAAATTATTTGCTGAAGCTGGCGTAAAATAAAACAAAAAGAACATCAGCAGAATAATAAATTTATAAAAAATTAATTTTTAGAGTCCACCTAAATCAATTCTATTTTTAGTTTGGTACATTATTTGATTCTATATTTGCAATTAATAAATATTTAACCCAAATGAAAAAATTAATACTTCCTATTTTACTAGTTTTTATAACTTTTAAAATACAAGGACAATCTAACGTTTCAGCTTTACAATTGATGGAATTGAATAATGGAACTGATATTTTCTCAAAATTAATTGATAATACAACTCCTAATATTGCAGAAGATAAACAAGCTGATTTCAAGCTAAAAGCCGAAAAGTTAGCCCAAAACAAGAAATCTGAAGCTGTAGCGTATTTTGAAAAAAAATACACTCAAAAAGATTTGAGTGAGATGTATGCGGAATTAAAGCAAGAAGATAGAGTGAGTTACAGCGAAAAAACAGCCGGGTTTCTCAAAGAATGGCGTGCTTATAAAACTAGCTTTCAATCGCAGTTCAAGCAACTTTATAATTCATTTCAAAAATAATAAAAAAAGTCACCCTTGGGTGGCTTTTTTATTTTGAATACGTTCCATCGCCAATTCATATATTTTTTGAAATTGTTGCTCTTTATTGATGTGGGTCACATCTATTGCAATAGCATCTGAAGTTTTGGTCAATGGCGATTCTTCCCTGGAACTGTCAATATGATCACGTTCTACTACATTTTGATAAATTTCATCCAAATTTGGATTTTCTCCTTTTTGAGTCAATTCTAACCATCTTCTTTCTGCTCTAATCTTGGCATCGGCAGTAAGAAATACTTTGAGTTCAGCATCCGGAAATACCACACTGCCAATATCTCTTCCATCCATAATAACCCCTTTGTCTTTACCCATTTCTCGCTGTAGTTTTACGAGATAGGATCTAACTTCTTTGACAGTAGCCACTTCGCTCACGTGATTGGAAACATACATACTTCTGATTTCATTTTCAATGTTAAGACCGTTCAGATACATCTCACCAAATCCTTTTTCAGCATTGAAGATAAATTTTAAATGTATGTGCTGTAAAGATGCAATAAGTTTTTCTCTATTTAGTTTATCTTGAGCAAACAGACCATTTTGCAAAGCATAATAGGTTACGGCTCTATACATAGCGCCCGTGTCAACATATACATAGCCTAATGCTTTTGCTATTTGTTTGGCAACCGTACTTTTTCCGGTAGAAGAGTAGCCGTCAATAGCAATAGTAATTTTTGATGATTTTTCCTTCATCTCGTTAATTCAAATTGATTCCTAAACTAAAATTGTGACTATTAGAAGCTAAATGGTATTTGTTATAGGCGTAGTTGAGATTCAATCTGTTTACTTTAAGCCCAAATCCTAACGATATTCCCCCAAATGTTCTTGCATTTTGCAATTTCATCTCTTGAGCTCGTTGATAATTAAATCCAAATCGCAAGTTAAATCCTTTGTCGGGAAATAATTCAGCACCTATAACTACATGTCTGAGTGCATTGTTAAAAAATGAGGGCTCTTTTACTGCCGTTTCTCCGGTAACAAAGTCCTCCGTATTCTCAGATGGATTGCTGCAGGCTAATTTCCATTTTTGTAAATTGTCAAAGGTGGTGTACACTCGTATCGGAACGTGTTCTAATTGATAACTCCAACCAAATTGAATGAGCAACGGTAAACTTTCTTTTGTGTTTTCATACGATTTAATTTGCAAACCGGCATTTCTGATGGTAAATCCAATTACGTAGGGTTCATTGTGCGGTTGGTACAACACCCCTAAATCAACAGCTGCACCAAGAGAATGATAGGTCTCAATAGCAGAGTGTATAATTTTGCCATTTATTCCTAAATGAATATCCGAATAAGGCACCTGATAGGAATAACCCACAGACAATGCCATGTCATAGGCTTTAAAAGTGCCGGTTTCAACGCCTTCTTCGTCAGCAGCAATAAATTTTCCATAATTCATATAACTTATTCCGGTGTGCATAGTTCCGAAATGGTCATTGAAATGATATGCATAACTCCCTGAAAAATAGTTGATGTCTGATAAAAAGTTGACGTAATTCAACGCAATTTGTGCATCCATCTCAGCAGAAAGAGTTGCTGGATTCCACAGAGGTTGATTCACTTCATTGGTCAAAGTCAAAGTGCTGCCACCTAAAGCAGCTTGCCTTGCTGAAGTAGGCAGATTGAGAAAAGAATACACATTTTCTCCACCTACCTGACCTCGGGTTACGAAAGATATCAAAATAAGTATGTTGAAAATTACTCGCATTACCTATCAAAACGCTTTTTTTGTAGTTTCATTGTGTTTTTAGTCAAATTTGATAGCGCGTACCGGACTGATTTTAGTAATAATATAGGAAGGTAATATCAATATAAAATAAGTCAAGAAGATAACGCCTAAATTTAAAAGTACAATATATTCTATATTTAAATAAACAGGGGCTCTATCTACATAATAATTCTCAGGATTTAATTTTACGAACCCAAAATATTTTTGAAGGAGTAATAAACTAATTCCTATGGTATTTCCCCAGAACAATCCTTTTAAAATCAGATAAGTCGCTTGATATAAAAATAGTTTTCTAATCTGTCCATTGTTTGAACCCAAAGCTTTTAATACTCCTATTAATCTGACTTGCTCTAATATTAAAACTAACAGCGCCGTAATCATATTAAAACCGGCAATGATAATCATAATGCTGATGATGACAAAAATATTACTATCAAACAGAGCAATCCATTCAAAAATATAAGGATACGATTCCTTAACAGTTCTCACGTTGTATTCCGATGGAAGTAATCGGTACAATTCTTTTCCTTGATAATCTATATTCTTAAATTCATCGATGAAAACTTCCAATCCGCCCACTTGGTTGGTCTGCCATTTATTGATTTTTTGCAATTGACGTAAATCTGACAGAACCAATGCGTTGTCAATATCCGGAAATCCGGTATAAAAGATACCTTTTACAGCCCAACGACGCACTAAAGGCGGTTTATTCAGATCTTCACGCACAAACCAAACGTTGCAAGTGTCTCCAACTTTGAGTTGTAAGCGTTGTGCAATGGTTTTAGAAATCAAAATATCATCCGATTTCTCTTTTGAATAATCTGGTTTTTTACCTTCAATTAAATAGGAATCAAACCCCGACCAATTAAAATGCTTATCAATTCCTTTAACGATGACCCCTTCAAAATCGGAAGCTGTTTTGATTAATCCGGCTTTTTTGATAATAGGTTGCGTATGTTTTATCCTTTTGTCTTGGGCTAAAATACGGTCTATCGTACTATTAAGGGTTATCGGATTTACAGAAATTTCAGATTGATTGGAATCAAAATTAGTAATCAGAATATCCCCATTAAAGGCAATTATTTTTTCTCTAATTTCTTTTTGTAAGCCAATGCCGGTGGCAACGGCTATTAACATCACAATCATTCCCAAAGCGATAGAAATGATTCCGATTTTGTTAATTGGAGCAGATATATTATTTTTATACTTTTTTGAAGCAATCAGCCGTTTTAATATGAAAAGTGCAGTATTCAAAAATAGTTTAAAGTTTAATGTTTAAAGTTTAAGGTTGTGTAATCAACAGTATCAACACTTCTCCCGATTGCTATCGGGAACGCTCAGTGCAAGCAGTATCAACAGTATCAACACTTCGACTACGCTCAGTGCAAGCAGTGTCAACAGTATCAACAGTATCAACAGTATCAATAGTATCAATAGTATCAATAGTATCAATAGTATCAATAGCATCAACAGCATCCAACACCACAGCCATGACCCAAAAATCAATTTTCAAAAATACATATTTCTTTTTTGTTTCTCTTTTTATTTTATTGTATAGTTGTAAAAGTGCAAAGATGAATATTGAAGCACCTGAACGTAAATCGGTTTTGGTAGATTCAATCTTGCCAAATACAACAGAAATTACAAATAAACAAATCGTTGTGGGCGCTGCCGATTTTCAAAAATATATCCATCTTTTAAAAGATAAAAGGGTAGGAGTAGTTGCCAATCAAGGGAGTGTTCTTGTGAATTCAAAAGGCGATTTAACACATTTGATTGATACACTTATCAAGTTGAAAATTAATATAATAAAGGTTTTTAGTCCCGAACACGGTTTTCGCGGTATCGCAGATGCAGGAGAAATCATTAACGATGAAAGAGATGCAAAAACCGATCTTCCGATTGTTTCCCTTTATGGAAAAAATAAAAAACCCACCGAAAGACAATTAGAAGAAATTGATGTATTACTATTTGATTTGCAAGATGTTGGTGTCCGATTTTATACTTATATATCTACGTTACATTATATTATGCAGGCTGCATCTGAAAAAGATATTCCTGTTATTGTATTAGACAGACCCAATCCAAACGCACACTATATAGATGGTACCGTACTGAATGTAAAATACAAATCTTTTGTAGGAATGCATCCTGTGCCGGTTGTTTACGGCATGACCATTGGCGAATATGCGCTTATGATAAATGGGGAGAATTGGTTAGAAACGAACAAAACTTGTCAGCTAATCGTTGTTCCCTTGCAACACTATAATCATAAATTGAAGTATGAATTACCTGTAAAACCTTCTCCCAATTTACCCAATGCAAAAGCAATTAATCTCTATCCCAGCTTGTGTTTTTTTGAAGGAGCCAATATAAGTTGTGGAAGGGGAACAGACCTACAATTTCAAATATTCGGCTCACCCGAATTACCCCCTTTAAAGTATCAATTTACTTTTACGCCAAAGCCGAATGCCGGAGCAAAAAATCCGGTATTTCAAGATAAAATGTGTTTAGGAGTCGATTTAACGCAAAACGAATATTTAGACCATTTAAATTTAAAATGGTTGACAGAAGCGTATAAAAATTATCCCAAAAAAGAACTATTTTTCAATGATTTCTTTAATAAATTGGCGGGGAATGAAATATTAAAAGATCAAATTATCAAAGGGGTTCCAGTAAAAGAAATCAGAAAATCTTGGCAAAAAGACCTTGATGCATTTAAAATAATTCGCTCAAAATACCTTTTGTACCCGTAGGAAGTTTATTTTTGCATTTTTTAAATAAAACTATTAAATCGTGGTTTCGACTTCATTTCGACTACATTTCGGCTACGCTCAATGAATACATTCAATGATCACGCTCAACCACCTATTAAAAATCGTATATCATATCCCGAAAGCTTTCGGGACTAAAATCATAAATCTAAAATTTAAAATCTAAAATCGTAAATCGTAAATCGTAAATCTTAAATCGTAATTCGCATGACTTTAAACAAAATTTTAAGTGTTGGAGGAAAACCAGGCTTATTTAAACTTATTTCTCACGCCAAAGGGCATATCGTAGTAGAAGCCTTAGAAGACGGAAAACGCTTTCCTATCGCAGGAGCACATCAAATCAATACTTTAGAAAACATTGCCATTTATACCTATACTAAAGAAGTACCTTTAGCGGAGGTTTTCTATAAGATTTTTCAGGAAGAAGAAGGTAAGGAAACCATATCCGATAAAGAATCTAATGCCAATTTGACAACTTTTTTTGAAAGTATTCTTCCCGATTATGACGTAGACAGAGTCTATGCATCTAATATTAAAAAAGTGGTATCTTGGTATAATTTATTAGTCAAGGCTGGCTTTGACTTTAATCAACTGGCTCCAAAACCAGAAAATGAACAATAGAGAGCATCAACTCAAAGCACTCAACAGACTGCTAGATATTATGGACGATTTGCGCAATCAATGTCCATGGGATCAAAAACAAACTTTCGAATCCCTTCGCCCGCTGACTATAGAAGAAACCTATGAATTAGGCGATGCGGTTTTGGATAATGATTTGGAAGAAATTAAAAAAGAATTAGGTGATTTATTACTTCATATCGTCTTTTATTCTAAAATCGGATCCGAAAAAGGTGCATTTGATATAGAGGATGTTGCTAATGCAATTTCAGATAAACTCATCGTCAGGCATCCACATATCTATGGGGACGTGAAAGTGCAAAGTGCTGAAGATGTTGAGAAAAATTGGGAGCAAATTAAACTAAAAGAAGGGAGAAAATCCGTTTTAGAAGGAGTGCCTAAATCATTACCTGCGTTGGTAAAAGCGCATCGTATTCAAGAGAAAGCAGCAGGAATCGGGTTTGATTGGGACAATAAAGAACAAGTTTGGAAAAAAGTGTTGGAAGAAATAGATGAATTCAAAGTTGAAATAGACAACCAAGATCAAACGAAAATGGAAAGCGAATTTGGCGATGTATTATTCGCCTTGATTAATTACGCCCGATTTGTCAAAGTAAATGCCGAGAACGCCCTAGAAACTACCAATAAAAAATTTATCAATCGCTTCCAATTGATGGAACAATATATTAAGGAGGATTACAAAGTAATGTCCCAAATGAATTTAGAACAGTTGGACGAATACTGGAATAAAACCAAAAAGATACACCCTTAATTAAATGAATATGCGTACTGTATTTTTTTTAATAGCTATTATTTTAATTTCTTGCGAAGATGAACCCATACATCATAATGAATCAAAACAATTAGCTGTAAAATCATGCGACCTTTCACTACTTCCTGAAATTGAATCCAAAAATGTATTATTTTACAATTCAAACGGTCAGGTGGAAAATATGTTGAACCTATTAAAAAGTAAAGGGATGAATACGGTACGTATTCGGCTTTGGCATTCACCTACATCAAATCGCAGTGGATTTGAAGAAGTTAAATCTTTTGCAAAACGCATCCATCAAAATGGAATGAAAGTTTGGTTATCAGTTCATTATTCCGACACTTGGGCTGATCCCGGACAGCAAGCTATTCCTCATGCTTGGGAATCATTAGAGTTTAACACCTTGAAAGACAGTGTTTATAATTATACTCAAAAAATTGTAAGTCAAATTCAACCGGATTTTATTCAAATCGGAAACGAAATTAATGAGGGATTACTTTGGCCACAAGGCAAATTATCAACAAACGAAACTCAATTTAAACAAATATTAGCTTCCGGAATAACAGCCATTAGAACGCACGCCTCTCAAACCAAAATCATTATACACTATGCAGGACATGAGAATGCAGATTGGTTTTATCATAAAATAAACGATTTGGATTATGATATTATTGGGCTGTCCTATTATCCACTATGGCATGGCAAAGATTTGAGCTTGTTAGAAACTAATATCAACAAATTAATATCAAATTACAATAAGGATATAATGATTGCAGAAACCGCCTATCCCTTTACCTTAGGTTGGAATGATTGGACTAACAATTTGGTTGGGATGGAGAACCAGCTTATTGACGGTTATCCTGCAACTTTTCAAGGGCAACGAGATTTCCTTCAAAAAATAAACACCATTTTGCTCTCCAATACAAAATGTTTGGGCTATTGTTATTGGGGTGCAGAATTTGTTGCTTTCAACGGCCCAACAGCCACTGATGGTTCTCCTTGGGAAAACCAAGCCTTATTTGATTTTTCAAACAAGGAAACACCGGCTACGCAAATTTTTTCAAATTAGAAAATTCAATGTTAAGTTTTTTCATTTAAACAATACATTATCAAATAGATATAATATTTCCTTTGATTTATTTGTAAATATTTACATTTAAAATTTGGTAAATAAAAATAATGTTTTACATTTGCAAACTCTTAAAAAGAGTGTGTTTTTGATGTTTTTTCAATAAATTCAATCGAAACACGGTTTTAAAATCAAAAACGTAAACAAATCAAACTTTAGTATGCCAACCATACAGCAATTAGTACGCATCGGAAGAACCAAAACAACTAAGAAGTCTAAATCGGCTGCTTTAGATGCTTGTCCGCAACGTCGTGGTGTATGTACGCGTGTTTATACTACAACTCCAAAAAAACCAAACTCAGCCATGCGTAAAGTAGCAAGGGTGCGTTTGACCAATGGAAATGAAGTAAACGCTTATATACCCGGTGAAGGACACAATCTACAAGAGCACTCGATAGTATTAGTTAGAGGTGGACGTGTGAAAGATTTGCCTGGGGTTCGTTACCATATCGTTAGAGGAGCGTTAGACACTGCCGGAGTAGAAGGTCGTCGTCAACGTCGTTCTAAATATGGATCAAAACGTCCAAAACCCGGACAAGCTGCAGCACCAGTAAAAAAAGGTAAAAAATAAAACAATAAATCAACTCAGTAGTTACTGATAATTTCCTGTTCGAAAAAGTGTGTTTTGCAATTTTCATTGCAGGGAACATCGTATACTCATATTAAATATTTTTTTCATCATGAGAAAAAGGAGAGCAAAGAAAAGAATCCTATTACCGGATCCTAAATTCAATGATCAGCTCGTAACAAGATTTGTAAACAACCTGATGTGGGATGGTAAAAAATCAGTCGCTTTCGACATTTTTTACGACGCACTTGAGATTGTCGAAACTAAAAAAACGGACGAAACTAAAACTTCACTAGATGTATGGAAAGATGCTCTTTCTAACGTAATGCCTCAGGTTGAAGTGAGAAGTAAAAGAATTGGGGGAGCTAACTTCCAAATTCCAGTTCCTATCCGTCCGGATAGAAAAGTTTCAATGGCAATCAAATGGTTGGTTTCTTATTCAAGAAAACGTAACGAAAAAACAATGGCACAAAAATTAGCAGCTGAAATTTTAGCTGCGGCAAAAGAAGAAGGTGCTGCTGTTAAAAAACGTATGGATACTCACAAAATGGCTGAAGCCAATAAAGCATTCTCACATTTTAAAGCATAATCAATGGCAAGAAATCTTAAATATACACGAAATATTGGTATTGCCGCTCACATTGATGCGGGAAAAACTACCACTACGGAGCGTATT
Source organism: Polaribacter sp. (assembly GCA_020740485.1). Classification (GTDB taxonomy): domain Bacteria; phylum Bacteroidota; class Bacteroidia; order Flavobacteriales; family Flavobacteriaceae. The sequence goes on from DYMN01000016.1 coordinate 27,854, forward strand.
CTATATTATACCGGAGTGAGTCACAAAATAGGTGAAGTACACGAAGGTACTGCCACTATGGATTGGATGGAACAAGAGCAGGAACGTGGAATCACAATTACTTCTGCTGCCACCCATTGCAAATGGAAATATAGAGATGAAGATTATACCATAAATATTATCGATACACCCGGCCACGTTGACTTCACCGTTGAAGTAGAGCGTTCCTTGCGTGTGTTAGATGGAGTGGTTGCCTTGTTTAGTGCTGTGGACGGAGTAGAACCACAATCTGAAACTGTCTGGAGACAAGCTGATAAATATCGTGTGCCGCGTTTAGGTTTCGTTAATAAAATGGACAGACAAGGGGCAGATTTTTTTAATGTTTGTCGTCAAATTGAAGAAATGTTAGGTGGAAATGCAGTGCCATTACAAGTGCCAATAGGAAATGAAGAACACTTTAAAGGCGTTGTTGATTTGATTTCTAAAAAAGGAATGATATGGAATGAAGCAGATCAAGGGATGACTTTTACCGAAGTGGAAATTCCGGCTGATATCAAAGATGAAGTTGATTCTTACAGAGCAAAATTAATTGAAGCAGTCGCTGAATACGATGAAAAATTATTAGAAAAGTTCTTTGAAGACGAAAATTCGATCACAGAAGATGAAATAATTTCTGCTTTAAGAGCTGCCACTATCGATATGAAAATCATACCTATGATGTGCGGTTCTTCATTCAAGAACAAAGGAGTTCAAACCATGCTAGACGGCGTAATGCGTTATCTTCCTTCTCCTATGGATGTTGAAGCTATTGAAGGTATAAATCCTGAGAATAATCAACCCGAATTTCGTAAACCGGATGCTAAAGAACCTTTTGCATCCTTAGCTTTCAAAATCGCTACGGATCCTTATGTAGGTCGTTTGGCTTTCTTTAGAGTGTATTCAGGTGTATTAGACGCTGGTTCGTATGTGTTGAACACCCGTTCTGATAAAAAAGAACGTATATCTCGTATTTATCAAATGCACGCCAACAAGCAAGAACCTATTGATAGAATTGAAGCAGGAGATATCGGTGCAGCCGTCGGATTTAAAGATATTCGCACCGGTGATACGCTATGCGAAGAGAAACACCCCATTGTGTTAGAATCAATGTCTTTCCCTGAACCAGTAATTGGAATTGCGGTAGAACCTAAAACTAAAGCAGATGTTGATAAATTAGGCGTTGCCTTAAGTAAATTAGCCGAAGAAGATCCAACATTCCAAGTAAGAACGGATGAAGCATCCGGACAAACCATTATCTCAGGAATGGGAGAACTTCACTTGGAAATCATTGTTGATCGTTTAAAACGCGAATTTAAAGTTGAAGTAAACGAAGGACAACCCCAAGTAGAATACAAAGAAGCACTTACTTCGTTTGTTACGCATCGTGAAGTTTATAAGAAACAATCCGGTGGACGTGGTAAATTTGCCGATATTATATTTGAAATTGGACCAGCTGATAAAGATGTAGTAGGATTGCAATTTGTAGATGTGGTAAAAGGAGGAAATGTTCCTAAAGAGTTTATCCCTGCTGTTGAAAAAGGGTTCAAAGCTTCACTGAAAGCAGGTCCTTTAGCAGGATTCGAAATTGATAGTATGAAAGTAACTCTTTCGGATGGTTCTTATCACGCAGTGGACTCCGACCAATTATCATTTGAACTTGCAGCCAAAATGGGATTCCGTGAAGTAGCCCGTAAAGCGGGAGCTGTTCTTTTAGAACCTTTGATGAAATTAGAAGTGGTTACGCCTGAAGAAAATATGGGGTCAATTGTTGGCGACTTAAATCGTCGTCGTGGTAATGTAAACAGCATGGATGATAGAGCAGGAGCAAAAGTAATTAAAGCTTTAGTACCCCTTTCAGAAATGTTCGGATACGTTACTACTTTAAGAACCTTGTCATCAGGTAGAGCAACCTCCTCAATGGAGTTTTCACACTATCAAGAAACTCCGAAAAGTATTGCGGAGGAAGTAATTGCAAAAACTAACGGAAAATAATTTTAATAAGTCTAACGACTAACGACCAATATTATGAGTCAAAAAATTAGAATAAAACTAAAATCCTACGATTACAATTTAGTAGACAAATCTGCTGAGAAAATCGTAAAAACAGTTAAAAGTACTGGAGCAGTAGTAAATGGACCTATTCCACTTCCTACCAATAAAAAAATCTTTACGGTACTACGTTCTCCTCACGTAAACAAAAAAGCGAGAGAGCAATTCCAATTGAGTTCTTACAAAAGACTATTGGATATTTACAGTTCATCTTCTAAAACCATTGATGCTTTGATGAAATTGGAATTACCAAGCGGAATTGAAGTAGAAATCAAAGTGTGATAGATTTAGAATAAAATAAATTAAGTAATAATTATAATCATTAATAACAATGTCTGGGTTAATAGGTAGAAAAATAGGTATGACCAGTATCTTCGACGAAAACGGGAAAAATATTCCTTGTACTATAGTTGAAGCAGGTCCATGCGTAGTTACCCAAGTCAGAACCAAAGAGGTTGACGGGTACGAAGCCATTCAACTTGGTTTCGATGACAAAAAAGAGAATCACACCACCAAAGCTTTGCAAGGTCACTTCAAGAAAGCGGGTACTTCTCCTAAGAAAAAAGTTGTCGAATTCAAGTATTTTGAACACGAAATGAATATAGGTGAAGTAGTCACCGTTGAATTGTTTAAAGAAGGAGAGTTCATTGACGTTGAAGGGGCTTCAAAAGGTAAAGGTTTTCAAGGAGTCGTAAAACGCCACCACTTTGCCGGGGTTGGTCAAGCAACGCATGGACAACACAATCGTTTGAGAGCGCCGGGTTCTATTGGAGCCTCTGCATGGCCATCGAGAGTATTCAAAGGAATGCGTATGTCAGGCAGAATGGGTGGAGATAATGTTAAAGTTCAAAATTTAAGAGTTGTTAAAGTATTACCGGAAAAAAATCTTTTGATTATCAAAGGAGCTATTCCAGGACACAAAAACTCTTATGTAACCATTGAAAAATACCATGAAGATAGCAGTTTATAATATACAAGGAAAAGCCACCGGAAAGGAAATAGAACTTTCTGATGATATTTTTGGAATTGTTCCAAACGATCATGCTATATATTTAGATGTAAAACAGTATTTGGCTAACCAAAGACAAGGAACCCACAAATCTAAAGAAAGAGCCGATGTAGCCTACAGCACACGTAAAATCAAAAAACAAAAAGGTACCGGTACCGCTCGTGCAGGTAGCAGAAAATCTCCTGTATTTGTGGGAGGTGGTACAATTTTTGGACCAAGACCACGTGATTATTCGTTTAAAGTGAATAAAAACACGAAACGTTTGGCTAGAAGATCTGCTTTGAGTTTAGCAGCACAAAAAGAAGGCATTATTGTCATTGAAAATTTCAATTTCAATGAGCCTAAAACTAAAGATTTTAAAGCGGTTTTAAAAGCTTTAAACATAGAAGATAAAAAATCATTGTTTGTGTTGGACGGTACAAATAATAACGTATATTTGTCGGCACGCAATTTATCAAGTGTTAGCACCGTAATTGGCTCTGCTGTAAGCACTTACAATATTATGAATGCGCAAAAAATTGTATTTTTTGAAAGTGTTCTAGAAGAATTTCAATCGAATTTAAGTAAATAGTACGAAAATGAGTATACTTATTAAACCTATAATTACCGAAAAAGCGACCAGAGAGAATGAGTTGCTTGGAAGATATGGATTTATAGTAGACAGCACTGCAAACAAATTGCAAATTAAAAAAGCTGTTGAAGATACTTATAACGTTCAAGTGAACGGAGTACGTACTATGAATTATCCGTATGAAAGAAGTGTAAAATACACTAAAAAAGGAGTTGTTGTCGGAAAAACCGGAGGATACAAAAAAGCTGTTATCCAATTAGCCGAAGGCAACACAATTGATTTCTATAACAAATTATAATCTTGAAAAGAGATGTCAGTTAGAAAATTAAAACCAATCACACCGGGTCAGCGTTTTAGAGTTGTTAATGGGTACGACGCCATTTCAACTGATAAGCCGGAAAAGAGTTTACTCGTTCCGTATAAAAAATCCGGAGGTCGTAATAATACAGGAAAGATGACAATCCAGTATGTTGGAGGTGGTCATAAACAAAAATACCGTATTATAGATTTTAAAAGAAATAAAGATGGTGTTCCAGCCACTATTAAATCAATCGAATACGATCCACACAGAACGGCATTTATTGCATTATTGTTTTATGCGGATGGAGAAAAGAGATACATCATTGCACAAGCTGGTTTAGAAGTAGGACAAGAAGTTGTATCTGGTTCGGATGCAAAACCAAATGTAGGTAATGCAATGCCCTTAGGTAAAATGCCATTAGGAACAAACGTTTCTTGTGTTGAATTACGTCCGGGACACGGAGCACAATTTGTGAGAAGCGCAGGTTCATTTGCACAATTAGTAGCTAAAGAAGGTAAATATGTGATTTTGAGAATGCCTTCAGGTGAATCTCGAATGATATTAGCAGAATGTAAAGCCACCGTTGGTGTAGTTTCTAATTCTGACCATCAATTGATTGTATCAGGGAAAGCCGGTAGAAGCAGATGGTTAGGCAGAAGACCACGTACTAGAGCCGTTGTTAAAAACCCAGTAGATCACCCGATGGGAGGTGGGGAAGGTAGAGCTACCGGAGGACACCCAAGATCTAAAAACGGTATTCCGGCTAAAGGTTATAAGACGCGTTCTAAAACCAAAGCAAGTAATAAACATATTGTAGAACGTAGAAAAAAATAATAAAATAAATGGCACGTTCACTTAAAAAAGGACCTTACGTTTTTTATAAATTAGAACAAAAGGTACAAGCAAATATAGCATCCAATACAAAATCAGTAATTAAAACTTGGTCAAGAGCCTCTGTGATTACTCCAGATTTTATTGGACAAACTATCGCAGTTCACAATGGAAAAACCTTTGTTCCGGTATATGTTACCGAGAATATGGTTGGACATAAATTAGGAGAATTTTCACCCACCAGAAGCTTTAGAGGTCATGGTGCAGATAAGAAGAAAAAATAAAAGCAGTAAATAATGGGAGTTCGTAAAAAAGCTGCGGCAGAAGCCCGCAAAGAAGTACAAAAATCAGTTGTTTCTGCTAAATTGAGAAACATTCCGACATCTCCTCGCAAAATGAGATTGGTAGCTGATTTGATCAGAGGTGTTGAGGTAGATAAAGCATTGAATATCTTAAAATTTAGCACCAAAGAAGCATCAATTAATTTAGAAAAATTATTGCTTTCAGCAATTGCTAACTGGCAAGCTGCTAATAAAGATGGCAATATAGAAGATGCAGGACTTTATGTAAGCAAAGTATTTGTTGACGGAGGTTCAATGTTAAAAAGAATATCACCTGCTCCACAAGGACGTGCGCATAGAATTAGAAAACGTTCTAATCATGTGACAATTATAATAGGAACTAAAAACGCAAGTAAATAATCTGTAGATATGGGACAAAAAACTAATCCAATAGGTAACAGAATTGGGATCATCAGAGGTTGGGATTCTAACTGGTATGGAGGCGATAACTATGGTGATAGAATATTAGAAGATGACAAAATCAGAAAATACGTCTACACCCGTCTAGCAAAAGCAAGTGTTTCTCAAGTGATTATTGAGCGTACCTTGAAAATTGTAACCATAACTATTACTACAGCAAGACCAGGTATTATCATAGGTAAAGGCGGACAAGAAGTAGATCTTTTAAAAGAAGAATTAAAGAAAATTACCAATAAAGATATTCAAATCAATATCTATGAAATTAAACGTCCTGAATTAGACGCTAAATTAGTAGGACAAAACATTGCAAGCCAAATTGAAAATCGTATATCTTTCAAAAGAGCTATTAAAATGGCTATGGCAAGCACCATGAGAATGAATGCAGAGGGCATAAAAGTTCAGATATCCGGACGTTTGGGAGGTGCTGAAATGGCACGTTCAGAAAATTTTAAAGAAGGACGAATTCCGTTATCTACTTTTAGAGCGGATATAGATTATGCTTTAGTAGAAGCGCAAACTACTTATGGTAAAATAGGAATTAAAGTGTGGGTAATGAAAGGGGAAGTGTATGGTAAGCGAGATTTATCTCCATTGGTGGGTATGAACGTAAAATCAGAGGGAGGAAAATCAAAAGATTCCAATAGAAGAGGTAAAGGACCAAGAAGAAGATAATAATTTTTAAAAATTAAGCAAAATGTTACAACCGAAAAGAGTTAAGTTTCGTAAAGTACAGAAAGGCAAAGGAACATTTAGTGGAATATCACAACGTGGTCATCGTCTTTCAAATGGTTCTTTCGGGATAAAATCTCTAGAGCAAGAGCTTCTAACTTCACGTCAGATTGAAGCAGCCCGTGTGGCAGCGACGCGTTACATGAAAAGACAAGGGCAATTATGGATAAAAATATTTCCAGATAAACCCATAACCAAAAAACCTCTTGAGGTTCGTATGGGTAAAGGTAAAGGAGCCCCTGAATATTTTGTTGCTGTAATCAAACCAGGTAGATTATTATTCGAAGTGGGCGGTGTGTCTTTAGAAGTAGCTAAAGAAGCCTTACGTTTAGCAGCTCAAAAATTACCAGTAAAAACCAAATTTGTAGTAGCTACAGATTTTGATTATAACGAATAAAATAGGATTTTAAAATGAAGAATACAGATATTAAAAATTTAACAGATGCTGATTTAAAAGAGAAGTTAACGCATCTTAAAAAAGATTATGCTGACTTAAAAATCACACACGCTGTTTCTGCATTAGAAAATCCAATGCAAATCCAATCGTTGAGAAGAACTATCGCAAGATTAGCTACCGAGTTAACAAATAGAGCATTATAAAACTCTTAAAATTCAATAAGATGTCAGAAAGAAATTTAAGAAAAGAGCGTATTGGGATCGTATCCAGCAACAAAATGGATAAATCTATTGTCGTATCTGAAGTTAAAAGAGTGAAACACCCTATGTATGGAAAATTCGTTTTGAACACTAAGAAATATGTGGCTCATGATGAGAAAAACGATTGCAATACCGGTGATAAAGTACGCATCATGGAAACTCGCCCTTTGAGTAAATCCAAAAGATGGAGATTAGTAGAAATCATAGAAAGAGCTAAATAGTCATGTTACAACAAGAATCTAGATTAAAAGTAGCCGATAATACAGGCGCTAAAGAAGTACTCGTAATCCGTGTATTAGGAGGTACCAAAAGAAGATACGCTTCCTTAGGAGACAAAATAGTTGTAGCTGTTAAAGATGCAACTCCTAACGGAATGATCAAAAAAGGACAAGTAGCAAAAGCTGTCGTAGTTCGTACTGCTAAAGAGGTGAGAAGAAAAGATGGTTCTTACATCAGATTTGATGATAATGCTTGCGTCATTTTAGATGCTGCAGGTGAAATGAGAGGTACTCGTGTGTTTGGGCCTGTTGCGAGAGAGTTGAGAGACAAGAAATTTATGAAAATAGTATCCCTGGCACCAGAGGTACTTTAATTATCACTTTTGATATGACAAAATTCAAAATTAAATCCGGTGATGTTGTTTTAGTAACAGCCGGCGAAAACAAAGGAAAGCAAGGTAAAGTCCTCAAAATAATTACTGACAAAGAAATGGCAGTAGTTGAAGGAGTGAACATGGTTTCAAAACATAAAAAACCAAGTGCTACCAATCCACAAGGTGGAATAGAAAAAATGGAAGCACCCTTACATATTTCCAATCTTTCTTTAGTAGAAAATGGAAAACCGGTAAGAGTAGGTTTTAGAATAGAAAACGATAAAAAAATTAGATTTTCGAAAAAATCTAACAAAGCAATTTAGAAATGACTTATATTCCTAGACTTAAAAAAGAATACCAAGACAAAGTAGTGAAAGAACTCTTTGCCGAATTCGGTTACAAAAGCATCATGCAAGTACCCAAACTACAAAAAATTGTAGTGAGCAAAGGGGTCGGTGCTGCAACGGCAGATAAGAAACTAATTGATTACGCTACAGAAGAATTAACACTGATTACCGGTCAAAAACCATTAGTTACGATATCTAAAAAAGACGTTGCCAATTTCAAATTGCGTAAAGGCGTTCCTATTGGTTCAATGGTAACATTAAGAGGTAATAAAATGTATGAGTTTTTAGACAGACTTGTTACAGTATCATTGCCACGTGTTAGAGACTTTAACGGTATCAATACTACAGCATTTGACGGTAGAGGTAATTATAATTTAGGGATTAAAGAGCAAATTATATTTCCTGAAATCAATATTGACAAAGTCAATAAAATTAATGGAATGGACATTACTTTCGTAACATCAGCACCAACTGATAAGGAAGCATTGTCATTATTAAAATCATTAGGTTTACCATTTAAAAAATAATATACATGGCTAAAGAATCAATGAAAGCCCGTGAGGTTAAAAGACAAAAATTGGTAGCTAAATATGCTGCAAAACGTAAAGCATTGTTAGAAGCAGGAGATTTCACAGGGCTTCAAGAGTTACCAAAAAATGCTTCACCGGTACGATTACACAATCGTTGTAAATTAACCGGAAGACCTAAAGGATATATGAGAAACTTCGGATTATCTCGTGTAACTTTTAGAGAAATGGCAAACAAAGGTTTAATTCCGGGTGTAAGAAAAGCAAGTTGGTAATCCAAAAAAAATAATTAATCAAAATGAACACAGATCCAATAGCAGATTATTTAACCAGGCTTCGAAATGCCTTACACGCAGGGCATAGAGTTGTTGAGGTTCCCGCTTCAAATATCAAAAAGGAAATTACCAAAATCCTTTTTGATCAAGGATATATTTTAAGTTACAAATTTATTGATGACGCAAAACAAGGAACTATTAAAATAGCTCTTAAATACAACAAAGTTACCAATACATCTGTAATCAAAAAATTACAAAGAGTAAGTACACCTGGATTGCGAAAATACGTTAGCGCTACAGAAATGCCACGTGTATTAAATGGTTTAGGTATAGCAATCATTTCAACTTCTCACGGCGTTATGACCGGTAAAATGGCTAAAACTGAAAACGTAGGAGGAGAAGTATTATGCTTCGTTTATTAATATTTAGAATTTTCAACCCATGTCAAGAATAGGTAAAAACCCGATAACAATTCCTAGTGGAGCAGCAGTAGAATTGAAAGATAATATATTCTCTGTTAAAGGTAAATTAGGACAATTATCACAAGATTTTTATGATGTAGATGTAAAAATCGAAGATGGTGTTATAACCGTAGCACGTAATGCTGATACTAAAGATATTCGTGCAAAGCACGGACTGTATAGAGCCTTATTTTCTAATATGATTCAAGGTGTAACTGAAGGTTTCACAAATCAATTGGAATTGGTTGGGGTCGGTTATAGAGCATCTAATCAAGGTCAAAGATTAGAATTAGCTTTAGGTTATTCACATAACATCGTAATTGAAGTTTGTCCTGAGGTAATCTTAGAGACCATTAGCGAAAAAGGAAAGAATCCAATCATTAAATTAACTTCTTTTGACAAACAACTTTTAGGACAAGTGACTGCCAAAATCAGAGATTATAGAAGACCAGAACCTTATAAAGGAAAAGGTGTTAAATTTGTTGGAGAAGTATTAAGAAGAAAAGCAGGTAAAACAGCATAATCATAAATAATATTATGGGATTAACTACATTAGAAAGAAGAATCAGAATTAAGCATCGCATCCGTAAAATTGTTAACGGAACTGCTGAAAAACCAAGATTGAGTGTTTTTAGAAGTAATAAAGAAATTTATGCTCAATTAATTGACGATGTAACAGGAGTAACTTTAATCGCTGCATCATCTCGTGAAAAAGGGTTTAAATCTGAAGGAAACAAAGTTGCTGTTGCGACTAGTGTTGGTAAAAGTATAGCTGAAAAAGCGGTGAAAGCCGGTATCAACACTTGTACTTTTGATAGAAACGGATATTTGTATCACGGAAGAGTGAAATCTTTAGCCGATGCAGCAAGAGAAGGTGGATTAAATTTTTAAGATTTTAATTATGTTTCAAAAATATAACAACGTAGAAAGAGTTAAACCGGTTGGTTTAGAATTAAAAGATCACTTAGTAGGCGTACAACGGGTTACTAAAGTAACTAAAGGGGGTAGAGCTTTCGGTTTCTCTGCTATTGTAGTCGTTGGAGATGGTAATGGTGTAGTAGGTCATGGGTTAGGCAAATCAAATGATGTATCCAATGCTATTGCAAAGGCAATTGAAGCAGCTAAAAAGAATTTAGTTAAAATTCCAATCGCCAATCAAACGCTCCCTCACGAACAAAAAGGAAAATTTGGTGGTGCAAAAGTGTTTTTAAAACCGGCTTCTGATGGTACCGGAGTTATTGCAGGAGGTGCAGTACGTGCGGTGTTAGAATCAGTTGGTGTTCACAATGTACTTTCAAAATCTCAAGGGTCATCAAACCCTCACAATGTGGTAAAAGCAACTTTAGATGCTTTACTTCAATTGAGAAGTCCGGAAATGATTGCTCAAGAACGCGGTATTTCATTAGATAAAATGTACAAAGGATAAAATAGACACAGATGGCTAAAATAGTAATCAAACAGGTAAAAAGCTCTATCAAAAGACCAGCAAATCAAAAAAAAGTGATGGCTTCTTTAGGGTTGAGAAAAATGAATCAAGAAGTGGAACATGAAGCTACTCCTTCTATTCTGGGAATGGTAAACAAAGTAAAACACATGGTTTCTGTAAAAGAAATCTAATAATCAAGATTACAAGAGATGGAATTAAATAATTTAAAACCTGCAAAAGGTTCTACTCATTTAAGCAAACGTGTTGGTAGAGGTTCCGGTTCCGGAAAAGGGGGAACTGCTGCAAGAGGACATAAAGGGGCAAAACAAAGATCAGGTTATAAAACCAAAATCGGATTTGAAGGTGGACAAATGCCTTTACAAAGACGTTTACCTAAATTTGGTTTTAAAAATGTAAATCGGGTAGAATACATAGGTGTAAATATTGATACACTACAAGCTTTGGTAGATGGTGGTAAAATAAACGATACTGTCGATTTTGATATATTAGTTGCTAACGGTCTTGTACACAAAAATGATTTAGTAAAAATATTAGGTCGTGGTGAATTAAAGGCAAAACTCCATGTTACAGCCCATAAATTTACATCAAAAGCCAAAGAAATGATTGAAAATGCCGGAGGAACGGTTCAAGAATTAGACTAAATTTTTAGTATGAACAAATTTATTACAACCATAAAAAATATCTGGAAGATAGAAGAGCTTAGAAATAAGCTCATTCTTACTTTAGGTTTTATGGCGGTTTACCGCTTTTTAGCTCAAGTTGCTTTGCCAGGAATTGACGAATCTCAATTAGGGACAGATGCAAATGCCCAAAACGGTTTACTCGGCATCGTTAACGCTTTTACAGGTGGTGCTTTTTCAAGTGCTTCCATTATGGCACTCGGCGTAATGCCCTACATTTCTGCTTCTATTGTTGTGCAGTTAATGGGATTAGCAGTACCTTATCTGCAAAAATTAGATAAAGAAGGTGAAAGCGGAAGAAATAAAAAAAATCAGATAACCCGTTGGTTGACCATATTAATTACCTTAGTTCAAGGACCTACTTACATTGCCAGCATGAGTAGATTAGGCATCCCACAAAGTGCTTTTATGTTTGAAAGTCAAAGTACATTCTTTATTTCATCTATGATTTTATTGACCACCGGTTCTATATTTGCTATGTGGCTTGGAGAAAAAATTACTGATAAAGGTTTAGGTAATGGTATATCGCTTTTAATCATGGTTGGTATTATAGCTCGTTTTCCAAAGTCATTTATGAATGAGGTAATTTCAAAACAAAGTGCCGGAAATGGAGCATTGATTATGATTTTATTAGAAATTGTAGCGTGGTTTGCCGTAATAGTTGCCACCATTTATTTAGTAACTGCTGTCAGACGTGTTTCTGTGCAATATGCTAAACGTGCCACTATTGCCGGACAAATTAAGCAAATTGGTAGTGCTCGTGATTACATTCCATTGCGATTAAATGCAGCAGGGGTTATGCCTATCATTTTTGCACAAGCATTAATGTTTGTCCCTGGGTTGTTAGCGCAATCAGATAACGAAACTCTAAGAGCAATTGGAATCCCATTCCAAAATATGTTTGGATTTTGGTATAACGTCGTATTCGGCTTGATGATCATTATCTTTAGTTTCTTTTATACAGCTATTACAATTCCTACCAATAAAATGGCAGACGACCTCAAAAGAGGCAATGGCTTTATTCCTGGTGTAAAACCGGGACATGATACAGCAGAAAATTTAGACGGTATTTTATCAAGAGTAACTTTACCCGGTTCTGTGTTTTTAGTAATTTTAGCGGTTTTACCTGCTGTAGCCTATAAATTTGGTTTACAACAAAATTGGGCTATGTTTTACGGAGGAACGTCATTGATAATCATGGTGGGTGTAGCTATAGATACTATACAACAAATTAGTGCTTATTTGTTAAATCATCATTATGATGGTTTGATGAAATCAAGTACAACTAGAAGAATGAATCAATAATATGGCTAAACAATCTGCAATAGAACAAGATGGAACTATAACAGAAGCATTGTCTAATGCCATGTTCAGAGTGGAGTTGGAAAATGGACACGTAGTTACTGCACATATTTCAGGTAAAATGAGAATGCATTATATTAAACTTTTACCTGGGGATAGAGTTAAATTAGAAATGAGTCCTTATGACTTATCAAAAGCGAGAATAACCTATAGATATTAATATATTTAATTATAACAAATGAAAGTTAGAGCTTCTATAAAGAAAAGATCAGCTGACGACGTGATTGTACGTCGTAAAGGAAGATTATATGTCATTAACAAACAAACTCCAAGAAATAAACAAAGACAAGGTTAATTATGGCAAGAATAGCAGGTATTGATATTCCTAATAACAAAAGAGGAGTTATCGCATTAACTTACATCTTCGGCATTGGAAAGAGCAGAGCTCAAGAAATTTTAGCCAACGCCAAAGTAGATGAAAATATGAAAGTGTCTAATTGGAATGACGACGAAATTCACAATATTCGTGAACAAGTTGGTAACTATACCATTGAAGGAGAATTACGCTCTGAAATTCGTATGGATATCAAACGTTTGATGGATATAGGTTGTTATCGTGGTATTCGTCACAGAAGTGGGCTTCCATTACGTGGTCAGCAAACCAAAAATAACTCAAGAACCAGAAAAGGTAAACGTAAAACCGTTGCTAATAAAAAAATAGCAACTAAATAATAATTGAAGAATGGCAAAAAAAACAATTACCAAAAAACGTAAAGTGCATGTTGATGCTATTGGTGAGGCACATATCCATGCATCATTTAACAATATTATTATTTCACTTACCAATAAAAATGGTGAAGTAGTAGCTTGGTCTTCCGCAGGTAAAATGGGTTTTAAGGGATCTAAAAAGAATACGCCTTATGCTGCTCAAATGGCTGGTGAAGATTGTGCAAAAATGGCTTTTGAAGCCGGATTACGCAAAGTAAAAGCATTTGTAAAAGGACCGGGAAATGGTAGAGAATCTGCTATGAGATCTATTCATAATGCAGGAGTGGAAATTACCGAGATAGTCGATGTTACTCCACTTCCTCATAATGGATGTCGTCCACCTAAACGAAGAAGAGTTTAATTTTTATATTTATTAACCCAGTTAGTACTTTAGATTATCGAAGGATTACTAGACCTGAATTCATAATCGTACTTAACTTAATTATTTTAATTTATGGCTAGATACATTGGAGCAAAAACCAAAATTGCACGAAAATTTGGAGATCCTATTTTTGGACCGGATAAAAGTTTTGAACGAAAAAATTATCCTCCGGGTCAACATGGAAATTCCAAAAAACACACTAAAAAATCTGAATATGCAGTTCAGTTAAAAGAAAAACAAAAAGCTAAATACACTTACGGTATTTTAGAAAAACAATTCCGTAATCTTTTTGAAAAAGCACAACGTAAAAGTGGAATTACAGGTGAAATCCTATTACAACTTTGTGAATCAAGATTAGACAATGTGGTGTACAGATTAGGAATTGCTCCTACAAGAAGTGCAGCAAGACAGTTAGTGTCTCATCGTCATATCGTTGTTAACGGTGACATTCTTAATATCCCTTCTTATTCTTTAAAAAACGGGGATGTAATTAGCGTTAGAGAAAAATCAAAATCATTGGATGTCGTATTAATTTCATTGAAAAATAATAACAACGTTTATGATTGGATGACCTGGAATGATGAAAAAATGGAAGGCACCTTTTTAAAAGCGCCTGAAAGAGTTCAAATTCCTGAAAAAATAAACGAACAATACATCGTAGAGTTGTATTCTAAATAATAATCAAATCCATTAACATGGCTATATTAAATTTTCAAAAACCCGATACAGTAGTTAAACTGGAATCTAATAAGTTTGAAGGGAAATTCGAATTTCGACCTTTAGAACCTGGATTCGGATTAACTATTGGAAATGCACTGAGGAGAGTTTTACTTTCTTCATTGGAAGGTTTTGCTATTACTTCAGTTAGATTTGAAGGTGTTGAACATGAATTTTCAACTATACCTGGCGTCGTAGAAGATGTTGTGGACATTATTTTGAATTTAAAACAAATCAGATTCAAAAGACAAATTGATGATGTTGAAAATGAAACCGTAAATATTGTTCTTACTAAGAAAGAGCAAATTAAAGCTGGAGATTTTCAACCATTTGTTTCCGGTTTTGAAATATTAAATCCGGATTTGGTTATTTGCAATATGGATAAAAATGTAAAAATCCACATGGAAATGACGATCAATAAAGGACGTGGATTCGTTTTAGCTGAAGAGAACAAACACGCAGGTGTTCCTATGGGTACTATTTTTACCGATTCTACCTTTACACCTATCAAATTAGTTAAATATGAAATTCTAAACCATCGTGTAGAACAAAAAACCGATTATGAAAAATTGGTTATGGATATCAAAACAGATGGTTCTATCAATCCTCAAGATGCCTTGACTGATGCCGCAAAAATATTAATTCAACATTTCATGCTATTCTCTGATGAGAGAATTACTATGGAAACAGATGAAGTGGCACAAACTGATTCTTATGATGAAGAATCCTTACATATGCGTCAGCTTTTGAAAACTAAATTGATAGATATGGAGCTTTCAGTTAGAGCGTTAAATTGTTTAAAAGCTGCTGAGGTTGAAACTTTAGGCGATTTAGTATCTTATCACAAAAGTGATTTGATGAAATTCAGAAACTTCGGAAAGAAATCTCTTACTGAATTATCGGAATTGGTAGATTCTAAGAATCTAAATTTTGGTATGGATTTATCAAAGTATAAATTAGATAAAGATTAATTAGTTTAATAATATCGCATTTAAGCGAAATATTTGAAATAAAGTATAATGAGACACGGCAAAAAATTTAATCATTTAGGAAGACAATCAGCACATAGAAATGCTATGCTTGCCAACCTTGCGATATCGTTAATCGAACATAAACGTATCAACACAACTTTAGCAAAAGCAAAAGCTTTAAGAGTATATATAGAACCATTAGTTTCAAAATCTAAAAATGATACTACTCACAATCGTCGTATTGTTTTCAGTTATTTGAATAACAAATATGCGGTTACAGAATTATTTAAAAATATTTCTGTGAAAGTGGCAGATAGACCCGGAGGTTATTTGAGAATTATCAAATTAGGAAACCGCTTAGGGGACGCTGCAGATATGGCAATGATAGAATTTGTAGATTACAACACTGTTTACGGTGCAGGTAAAGAAAAGAAAACTACTACCAGAAGGAGTCGTAGAAAAAAATCAGATGATACTGTTGCTGAAAAACAGGAAAAACCAGCTGTTGAACCACAAGCTGAAACTTCTGAAGAATAAAAATATTAAACAAAATATTTTAAATAAGGGATTTGTAATTTTTACAAATCCCTTATTTTTTTTGTAAAGTTCGAACTTAACTCCTTTGGTAATTGTTTTTATATCGTCCGTTCTGAATGGAACTACCGGAAGTCCGAAACTATTGAATAAATTACAGTTAGAAGCATCGCCTTTCCATCCGAAACGTAAACCTTTTAATGTAAAATTTTCAGGAAGTTGAATTACAACAGCATTATTTTCATATAATTTACCCGTTACTTCTTTAAAGACGTTATCATTACCGGCGATTTCAAAACCGAGGATTTTATCACTTCCATTCGTTTTAAGACCACCTCCAACATAATTGAATTTTATTATTAATTGGTTGTTGTTTTTTATTGCTAATTCATCATATACAGGATTATTAAAAGGGATTTCAAATCCGTAAATTTGATTTAGAGCAATGTCTGCTAATCGTTTTCCAACATCGTGTTTGTTGGTAGGATGAATATCGTTTGGATTGCCAATGTCGGTAGTAACGACCATACCGGTGTTGGGTACTTGCAAAGTCATGGTTTGAGCTTCTCGAAGCTCTGCCCAATCACACCCTGAATTACTATCACCTAATGTTTTATAAGTTGCCAGTTGAACATAATAAAATGGTAATTCAGTTTTCCATTTGTTACGCCAATCTTCAATCAATAAAGGAAAAGTCGTGCGATATTGATAAGCTCTGGGTGCGTTGGTCTCACCTTGGTACCAAATAATTCCTTTAATAGGAAAAGGGAGTAAAGGATGTATCATTGCATTGTAAGTCAAAGATTGAAAGCTGTTGACATCATTTGTTAAAAAAACATCGGTTACAAAAAATGCCCATTCTCCGCTTAATGACATTTTCTTATCCCCCAATTGTAGAAAAACTTTTTCAGCTTCACCCCATAGACCACCTCCGCCTCCAGTGTCCGTTATTTTTATAGCGATGACGTTTTTCCCCGCTTTAAGAACATTGGGAGGAATTGTATAATCTCTTTCCGAATTCCAAACGTTGTTTTCTCCAATTTTTATACCATTTATGTAGGTAATGTCTTCATCATCAATTCTGGAAAGAGACAATTTTGCAGCTTTTTGTGCTTCCTCTGCACTGATTTCAATAATTTTTCTAATCCAAATAACCCCATCTACATTTCCAATAGATTGCGATTCCCAATCGGTAGGTTGAATTAACGTCGGTAACGTACTATCATCATAGTTTAACTGAATAAATTCTTCTGCTTTAAATTCGGTAATTTTTCGATTTTGTAGTTTTTCAAGTCGAATGATGATTTGATTTTTAATTTCTTCAAAATCTACATTTAAAAATGAGTTATTCAAATATTGAAATTCTTCACTGCTTTCAAATCCTTGCCTGCTGATCCAGGTTTCTATCATAGAACCTCCCCACGAAGCATTGAGAATTCCTATGGGAAGATGCGTTTTTTGGTTGAGCTCTTTTGCAAAGTAATAGCCAATTCCTGAAAATTTTCCAAAAGTTTCGGGGGAACAAACATCCCATTGAGTAGGTAAAACATCCTCTTGAGGTGACATCGCTACGGAATGTTCTATTTTAACATGTCTAA
Organism: Polaribacter sp.; assembly: GCA_020740485.1. Lineage (GTDB taxonomy): Bacteria > Bacteroidota > Bacteroidia > Flavobacteriales > Flavobacteriaceae. The sequence goes on from DYMN01000016.1 coordinate 45,381, forward strand.
TGTTCGGGAACTGAGTCATATTTTTCTCAGTCAAGTAGTTGTCGGATTGTTCAACGGTCCATTCCATATTAGATTGACCGCTTGCTAACCATACATCGCCTACTAAAATGTTTTTTAAAACTAACTTATTTTTCCCTTTTATGTCTAAATTATAAGGGCCACCTGCTTTTTCGGGTTGTAATAAAACCTTCCATTGACCTGAGGGATCTGATTTTGTTCTCAGTTTTTGGTTGTGAAAAGTGACTGTAATTTTTTCATTGGGTTGAGCCCACCCCCAAATTGGGATTTGACAATCTCTTTGCATCACCATATTGTCTGTAAAGAAACCGGGGAGTTTTATTTGCGCTTGAAGTGCAACTTGAAAGGAAAAGAAGAAGATTAAAACTATTTTCATTTTATAAAACGATTAGCGTTATTGTGTTTTTTGCTAAAGCTTGTGGATTTATATTCAAATATAGCTAAAAATACCATAACTTGTTTCTGAGGTATAAAGATTTTCAAATCGATTCTATTTGAAAATTTTTTAAATTCCTATTTAGCTTTTTCCATTTTGTTTTTCTCTTCAAATGTTCTGAGTGCGAAAGAAGCCAACCAGTGTTCTCCTTCGTAATTACCATCTACAACAGTGGGTAATGCAGTATTGAAATGTCTGTCGGCGGTGGTTTTTAAATGAGAAAAAGTTTTAGGATATTGATGGATTAAATAGTACAAATTCCAAGCTCTACTGAAATTTAAGCCATCTAAATGTACTAAGTGCCCATCCGTTCTGTCTGAAACTTTTGCTGTATCCCAAGAAAAATTTCTTTTAAAAAGTACCGGAGCAAATTTTTTCATCCAAACCATAAACTCTTTTTCACTCATAATGCGTTGCATAAGTCCTATTTCTTCCATACATGGCGATAAAAAATCAGTTCCGCTGGGTTCCCATTGCATAGGACATTTTTGATCTTTGTAAAACAGTCTTACACTGTTCTCTCGTATTACCTTCTGAAACGAGCTATCTTTACTGAATACGGCGTAATCCCAGGCGTGAGTCAGTCCGTAAGCGGTATTGTTGTGCATGCCTACGCGTTGAGGATAAATTAATTTGGGTAAAAATTCTATATACCGCTGTTTTACCAATTCCGTCAAGGGTTTCAAATTTTTTGCCATTTCAGCTGCATAAGGGGCATCAAATGTTTCTAACTCCAATTGCAATTTCAATAACCAATTCCAACCATAGGTTCTTTCAAATGAATATTCGTGTTTTTTTGACAGATAATTTATCTCAGTTTTTATATTTTCTTTAGATAAATTGGTTTTTAATTTTTCAATGATTTGATTTTTATTTTCTAAATTGGGGAAGTGTTTTAGCAGATAGACCAAACTCCAATGTCCGTGTACGGCAGAGTGCCAGTCAAAACAACCGTAAAATGCAGGGTGAAGTTCTTTGGGTGAGGCTATTTCTGTGCTATCTATGAGTAATTGTCCCAATTTGTTCGGGTATTCTTGTTGCAGGCATTTATTGGGCAGTTGAGCTAAGTGATTTGCTTGAGTTAATGTTAATTCTTGCGTAAATACGAATTGACTAAAAAACAGTAACAGGATGCTTAAATATTTCATTATAGTTAGGTCGATTAAATAATTATCTGTTGGGTAGCTGGTCAAAAAAAGTCCAAATTTCTTCGCACGCATTAAAATCTCTGTTAGTGGTGCCGATGATTTTTTTAGATAGATACTGTTTTCCTCCGGGCCAGGTATGACCACCACCGTTTATTTTATAAAGGAGTAAGGCTTGTTTTTCATCACAATTTTTAAATTGAGATGCTTCCACCTGAGAACCGTCATTCGGATTTTTATCGGGAAGCATTTGAGTTATTTTTTCTTCGCATTGCATCTTCTTTTTCCAAAAATCAACCCAACCATCAGCTGCTACCACAGCGCCTCTACTTTTGTTTAAAACCATAATATGACCACCATTATAGGGGACTAAAGGATCGTCTGTCCCGTTGATAACCATAACGCCAAGTGGTGCTGTAGGATGGCATTTAGTAAGGTAATCAGAAGATAAAGTGGCTGTTAGTACAGCACCTCCTCTGAAAAGATCTGAAGTATCGCAAAGTAATCTTGAAGTCATAAAACCCCCGTTTGACATACCGGTAACAAAAATTTTTTGGGGATCAATTAGATACTGATTTTTAATTTTCTCAACAATAGCGACTATAAATCCCACATCATCAACAAACTCCATTCCCGGTTTGAGATTTGCTAATCTGCCGTCGTTCCAATTCTTATTCAAGCCGTTAGGATATACTACTATAAAATTTTTATCATCCGCCAATTGATTGAATTTTCCGAAAGTTAATTTGATGCTTCCTCTACCGGTTCCTCCTCCGCCGTGTAAATGAAAGAGTAAAGGAACGGGTTGGGTGTTGTCATAATTTTTAGGAACATAAATCAAATAACTTCGTTTGATATCCTGCCAAACCAAAAACGCTTTCGTTATTTTTCCATCAGAATTATTAGCATGTATTTTAGATATGCTGTTGATGAAAATGAAAATTATTAAAAAGGTAAGATGTATTGATGCTTTCATTATTGAACGTTATTAAAAATAAATATTTATTTTATTTTCTCAGCGATGCTTAATGCGCATTTTTCTCCATCAATAGCGGCAGAAATAATGCCGCCGGCATATCCGGCTCCTTCGCCGCAAGGATATAAACCTTTGATTTGTATGTGTTCCAAGGTTTTCGGGTCTCTCGGAATTCTCACCGGTGAGGAAGTCCTGCTTTCCGGTGCGTGCAATACGGCTTCATTGGTCAAATAGCCTTGCATGGATTTTCCGAAATGAACAAAGCCTTCCCGTAAGATTTGGGTAATGAAGTCTGGGAATACTTCTCCTAATTCTAAGGAAGTTGTTCCGGGGATATAGGAAGTTTTAGGAATATGAGTGGATGTTATTTTTTTGGTAAAGTCCACCATACGCTGGGCGGGAACCTTTTGGGTCTTTCCGGCTAATGCCCAAGCTTTTTGCTCAATACTGCGTTGAAATTCCATCCCCGCTAAAGCTCCGAATTTTTCAAAAGGTTTGAAGTCTTCCTGTTTTAATTCAACAACAATCCCTGAATTTGCGGTTTTCAAATTTCTTTTGGATGGTGACCATCCGTTGGTTACCACTTCTCCCGGTGCTGTGGCACTGGGGGCTATCACACCACCCGGACACATACAAAAAGAGTACATGCCTCTTCCGTTGACTTGCTTTACAATGGAGTAGGGAGCCGGAGGCAAATAGTCACCTCTGAAATCGCAAGAATATTGAATGCTGTCTATCAGTTCTTGAGTGTGTTCGGCTCTTACCCCAATAGCAAAAGCTTTGGCTTCAATCAATATCTCTTTTTGATGTAACAGTTCATAGATATCTCTAGCCGAATGTCCGGTGGCGAGAATGACTTGTAGGGCATTATAAATAGTTTGATCTTGTGTTTTTACCCCTTGAACAGCATTGTTTTTGATGATAAAATCGACTACTCTTTTTTCAAAATGAACCTCACCCCCACAATTGATAATTTTGTGTCTTATGTTTTGAATAATGTTTGGCAATTTGTTCGTGCCTATATGTGGATGGGCTTCTACCAAGATTTCAGGGTCCGCCCCAAACCCCACTAACAATCGGATTATTTTATCTACATCACCGCGTTTTTTTGAACGGGTATATAGTTTCCCGTCTGAGAAAGTGCCGGCTCCTCCTTCGCCAAAACAGTAATTGCTGTCTTCATTCACAATATGTTCTATATTCAACGCTCTAAGGTCTATTCTTCTTTTGCGTACTTCTTTTCCTCTTTCTAAAATAATGGGTTTAAGTCCTTTTTCAATTAATTGTAGTGCGGCAAACAATCCCGCGGGACCGCCTCCGATGATGATGACTTCGCGCGCGTGGGTTACATCAGGATAATGGGGCAGCTCAACTTTCTTTTCTTCAAATCGCTCGTTTTTCAAATAAGCCAACCCTTTTACATTGATCTTCACTTTTTTCTGGCGGGCATCAATAGAACGTTTTTCAACCACTACTTTTTGAATTTCTGTGTTAGCTATTCTCAGTTGTTGGGCTACTGCTTTTATAAGTAGTTCTTCAATGGCTGCGGTGTCCGGGGTTACTTGAAATTGAAATTCTTTTGGCATGTATCTTTTGTATAATTGACAAAACTACAAAATTGCTAAGTCTGTTTGTAATCTTTGTCACTTTATATTTTTACAAAGTTTGATAAATGTCAGTTTTTTAAGGATAGTTTAATTTGTACTTTTGTTTTATTCTAAATAATTGTAATCTAAAATAATAATTTAATAACCTAAAACCAAATTATCATGAGTTTTCGAATAGAGAAAGACACTATGGGCGAAGTTCAAGTGTCTAATGAAGTATATTGGGGTGCTCAAACCCAACGTTCTATCAACAATTTTAAAATAGGTCCGGCTGCCTCTATGCCTGATGAAATTATTAAAGCATTTGGTTATCTAAAAAAAGCGGCTGCTTATGCCAACTGTGAGTTAGGCGTGTTGAGTGGAGAAAAACGCGATGCCATCGCCCAAGTGTGTGATGAAATTTTAGCCGGTAAATTAGCCGATCAATTTCCGTTGGTGATATGGCAAACAGGTTCAGGTACGCAGTCTAATATGAATGTAAATGAAGTAGTGGCGCACAGAGCACATGTATTGGCTGGAAAGAAAATAGGGGAGGGCGAAAAGACTTTGCAACCCAATGATGACGTAAACAAGAGCCAATCATCTAATGATACTTTCCCAACGGCTATGAGTATTGCTGCTTACAAAGCTATGGTAGAAGTTACTATTCCCGGAGTAGAAAAGTTGTTAAATACCTTGAAAGCAAAAACGATAGCATTTAAAGACGTCATCAAAATTGGACGTACCCACTTGATGGATGCTACCCCGCTTACTTTAGGACAAGAGTTTTCAGGTTATGCTGCTCAATTAGAACACGGTTTGAAAGCCCTTAAAAACACGCTACCTCATATGGCGGAATTAGCATTGGGAGGTACAGCTGTAGGAACTGGATTGAATACCCCCAAAAATTATGATGTGGTTGTGGCAAAATATATAGCCGAATTTACAGGATTGCCTTTTGTAACGGCGCCCAACAAATTTGAAGCTTTAGCCGCTCACGATGCATTTGTGGAAAGTCACGGCGCTTTAAAACAATTAGCAGTTTCATTGTTTAAAATAGCACAAGACATCCGTTTGTTAGGTTCAGGACCGAGAAGTGGAATTGGTGAATTGTTATTACCTGAAAACGAACCAGGCTCGTCTATCATGCCGGGTAAAGTAAATCCAACGCAAGCAGAAGCTTTGACAATGGTTTGTGCGCAAGTGATGGGTAATGACGTGACGATTACCTTTGCCGGAACGCAAGGACATTTTGAATTAAATGTATTCAAGCCGGTTATGGCGGCTAATTTTTTACAATCTTCCAGATTGTTAGGCGATGCTTGCGCATCATTTAATGATAATATGATTCAAGGCACGGAACCCAATTTGAAGAGAATTAACGAACTGGTAAACAATTCGCTGATGTTGGTTACGGCTTTAAATACCAAAATTGGATATTACAAAGCTGCAGAAATAGCGCAAACCGCCCATCGCAATGGAACGACTTTAAAAGAAGAAGCCGTTCGCTTGGGCTATGTTACGCCTGAGCAATACGACGAATGGGTTGTCCCTGCTAAAATGGTAGGCAGCTTAAGTTAGTAACAAATTTAATAGTAAAAAAACCCGATGTATTCTGAATACTTCGGGTTTTTATTTATAATGAAGACTTTGAGGTTTCTTTTAACTTGGTTTAAGTACAGGCGTAGTTTCAGCTAATTTTTTCCAATGATTTTTTCTGCTAAAACCGTAGAGAAATGTTTTGCTCATACGGTAGCTAAAGGTTACGTACTCATTGTAATTCATCCCCAATAATCTAAAATTGACTTCTTTATTTTCTTGAATAGCGCGGTTAACCCCTTCTGTAAAAGCAGTAGGCCCGGTCATAGCATGTACATTATAGGGATATTTGTTTTCCTTTAAGTTTTGGATAATCACTTCTAAAGTTTTCTTCAAAAAAGGATGTCCTTTGTCAAAGAATAATGCAAATTGGATGTAAAGCACCATGTTTTCCTCATAAGAAATAACAGCACTATCACTGTTTAAAAGAAAATCATCTAATTTTTTGGTTATCAAACTGTCTATATCGAGATAGACTCCGCCATATTTGTATAAAACGGCATATCTGAAAAAATCTGCCTTCGCGGCTCCGATATTTATTCTTTTAAAAAGCTGATAAGTTTCCTCGTCAAATTCTTTTTGTATAAATTGATCAATGGCGACATCATCATAAAAATGATATTCATATTCCGGATTTTTTCTCTTTAACCTATAAATGTGATAACGCGTCAATAAAGGGAGTTGCTGCGTTTTAAAAGTTTGAAATATTTGCTTAGGAATTGCCATTTAAAGATAGAATTTGAGATAAACTTACAAAGTAAAATGAATACGCTACAAAGGAAAGCATTTTTTGATTTAAAAAAGTATATTTTGATTAATTTTAAGTCCTGTATGGTTTCATGCTTTGGTAAAATATATCGGAGATAACTCAGTGAATCCGGCGACATGCAATGCTTTGTTTCAGTAACTTTTTAGTGACGTGTTAGCTTATGTTGATTTAGATAAATATTTCAAAGACCACACGAGAGGACCCGTGCGGCAGCTGGGGATTTCTTATTCTATAAGTTTAGAATAAACTTTTTAAATGCCACACGATGCAATCGTGCGGCAGCTGGGGTTTGCTTAGAAAACTCAAATGGAAATTTTTAAAAAAAATGCAAAATTATTTGCTTAAGTCCAGTAAGCTGAGGATTTTTTCGGCATTGCCGAA
>DYMN01000034.1:0-10433 GCA_020740485.1 Polaribacter sp.
GAAAATATTTTTAATAATCAAGAACCACGCGAAGGGATTCGCGCGGGAGCGGGGATTCGCGCGGGAGCGGGGGCTTTTGATGAATTTTTTGCAATATTTAAACTTTTAGAAAGTCCATCATTGTTTCTTGCAGTAGTTATATGTTCATTAAATACAGTTTTACCAATTTTCTCATATAATTCCCCATTTTTAGCAGTCCACGTAACAGTGATTATCAAAGTTTAAAGGATGGACTCATGAAAACAAGAAAAATATAAAATTGGAAAATTAAAAATATAAAAATAAAGAATGTATCTCTTACTCTCTTTGAACGTTTAACTTGGCTAAATTCTTTATTGTATTTTATCCCTTTATTTTTAAATTTATTTTCAAAATAATAATAAAATATTAGTATTAAAAAAGCAATAAAACCTTTAGCTATTAAATCAAATATATTAGTAGTAATAAATTTAGTATGACCGAAAAAGATGACTCTTATTAAAGAAACAAAGTTACCAATTAAAAAAACAATATTAAGTACAATTAATGTTATTCCTGTATGCCCATCCTCTCCGAAAGTTTTATAATTGAGATGTCCACCACACCAAAAAATATAACTTAAAAATGTATTAAACTTTTTCATCATTCCATTGGGTTAATATCAAGAGAGGTACCACCAGTCATATTATCAATATTTTTAACTATAATATCAGTAATACCTTCCCCATTATTAAAAAAAGATACTCCTAAATCCAAACCAGCATAAACCCATCCGACCGGCCCTAATGTAGAAAGGACATTAATTACCATTTCAGTTGCTTCACCAGCTGTGTTATTAAAAGAAAATCAGTTTCATTGTTTCAATCCTTTGATAATATTATGTATTAACCATACGAGAGAGGAAAGTACTGCTAAAATTGAAACTATACCTTTTGGATTGTTAATTCCTTTTGTTAAAATAAAATACACACTAACGATTAAAATAATTGAAAGTAAAATTGCTAAAAAAATCAGAAACGATTTTTTTTCCATTATATTTTGCTCCCTATTGATTATGTTTTGGTTGCCTTTTTTGTTAAACTGTTTTATTAATTTATTAAAATCTTTGTAAAACTTATCAAAGTCGTCATTTGTATCATTATACCACCTATGTATTATGACTCTTTTTCCATTATTTAAATGAATCTTAAAAGTATCAAAATTATTAGATGGTTCATATTTGTATGAAGTAATATCTATTAAATTACATTTAAAATCTTCTTTTCTTTTCTTAAACCAAAAACTTTTTATCCAACTAATATTTAAACTTTCAGCATCAAATTTGATTTTAATTATCTCTTTTGAAGTTAGTTGTGGAATAAGTACCACCAAAAAATATGAAGATAGTAATATTATAAAAATTGAAATAAAAATATTTAAAAAATCATTTACTAAAACAATAAATATTGTAATTGGGAAAAATATTAATAATGATGAAATTAAATAAATTGATTTCGAATATTTATTAATAAAATATTCATTTTTTATATTACCTATATCCATAATTTCTATCTATAAAAGAGTTGATTTCATCGCCAGCAACTAATTGACTTACACCCCAAACTATTCCAACAACAGCTGCACCCGTTATTACAGCAGGTGATGCCACTATTGTTAATATACCTGTACCTATACCTATTGTAGCATTTACCCAAGTAGAAGTATTATCTGTATCATTGGCAACTGCAATACCTGCAGATATACTGGATGTAAACATACTTGCCCAAGTTAATACCGACCCCCGTTGTCCTTAAAAGTTTTGACGAGTTTTTAGCAATATTTAAACTTCTTGTATAAACACCATTGTTTTTAACCTTACTTAATTGATAATAATTACCATTTTTACCTGTCCAAGTAGTTTGTTTTGTTAAAAGAGATTCATTGTACCAATATGCCGTTTTAATTGAGGCTCCACCTGAACCAAAGCCTGTGTAAGTAGAAGCATAATCCCAATCGTTTAACCCTTTATACCACTTTGTTTGATAAATATTGTTTTCAATTTGATTAGCGGCTTGCCTATAACTATCTTGATTAAAAGCCTTTACATATACGTTAGGAAGATGTTCTAAATCCCCTGAATAGTTGGGGGCAGTAAAATTTGAACCGTTATAATCAACACTTCCACCACTATCAGAATAAAAACCGCCATTATTATCATTGTACCAAGTTTCCCCACTTTCACTTTTTTCAAACATATCCCTCAACATACTCATTTCTATTAACCCTGTTGGGTCACCAAAGAAAACAGGATTATTAAATGCAAATCTGTAAGGTGTTATACTATAAGCCAATTCACTCAATCTATCAATCCCCACAAACCTACCCAAAGAATTGTCATACTGCCTAAATTCCATAGTGGTCATATTCAACCCCATCTCATCCTGCCACTCCTTGCCATTGTATTGATAATTATATTTATTTTCAGAAATTTGCGTTAACACTACATTGGAGCCACTCACGGAAAATTCATAATCTGTATTGTTGTAATTGTGCTTGAGTCCAAAAGGATAGTTATGATTCTCTTCTATGATTTTGAGAGCGCCTGTGGTAGGGTTTTTGGTGTAACTCATTCTTATTGTGCCCATCCTGATAGCTAACGGGAGGTCTGTATCGTTATACATATACCATAAAATACCTGTTTTTATTTTACAAAGATACTGATTTAGATAAATATTTCAAAGACCACACGAGAGGACTCGTGCGAGAGCTTGGGTTGCAGATTTGTTTATTTTCCGCAAAGACAGGAGCCATTTGCGGAGCGTTAGTGTACACTTTGCGCAAACAGGCTTAATATTGGTTTCAAAATCACAAATAAGCCTTATAAATAGTTTGTAATTGAAATAGTTATGAACAAAAAAACAAACTATAACATTTTCGTCTGTTTTAAATATTTTTAATAAAAAAACCGCATAAAAAAACCGCATAAAAAAATTATGCGGTTTTATAAAATTACAAATTTAAAATTATTACCAAGCAGCCAAAGTTAGGGTTGGGGTTGCTCCTGTCATATCTAAAGTGATATTATAGGTTCCGGCGGTTACGGGTTTGTTGGCTCCATTTAGCTCAAGTGTGCCATCATTGCCGTCATCACCGTAATTCACTGCCCAATCGTTATTTTGACGGACTTTGATTTCACCATTTATTAGTGTAATACCATTTAGATAAAATTTACCTTCAGCCAAACCATAATCCGGTTGGAAGAGGGCATCTGGTCCATTCCATCCATTTGGAGCTGCACTACCTACCAAGCCCCAAACTTCAGTTAAAGACTCCAATTCATATTTCATTTCTTTTAAATTAAATTTAACCAAATAATAACCTGCTGCAACCGGAATATTAGCTCCTCCATCTAAAAGAGCACCGTCAGTTCCTCCGTAATTCACTGCCCAATCTTCATTAAATCTAAATTTAATCTCACCATCTAAGAGTTTGCATACTGCTCTGAAATCATCTGCATAAGAATTGTAAATTAATTTGATATCAGGAGCGCCCCAACCATTTGGAGTACCACTTCCTACAATTCCCCAAGAAAATGGAATCATGGTGTAGGTATTATCATTCAAATTAAGAGTAATTTTATAACTTCCGGCAGTTACAGCAATATTAGCTCCTCCTGCTTCCAATGAACCATTATTACCGTCATCTCCTAAATTGGTAGTCCAAGCGTTATCCGTTCTGAATTTGATTTCGCCATCTCTAAGCGTAACGTAAGCTACCAAAACACCACTTGTGTCAGTAGTCCAGAAAGGCAAGTCCGGAATGGCAGGATTTCCCCAACCTCCGGGAGTTCCGCTTCCTACTACACCCCAGTTGGAAGATAAATCTAAAATAGAAGCGTAAGGTGTTACATCAATATTTACTATGTTAGAGTAAATAGATTTATAATCGCTTAAAACCGTAACCACTTTAACAGCTAAATTATTTACTGCATCGGCTTCTGCTCCGAGAGTTAATAATTTAGAATTGAGTTCAGCTGCTGTGAAAGTTTTTTGATATACATTACCCACAGCAAATTCTTGAGGTGCAGAAAAATCACCGTTTGCAAAATCAACTAAGATTTTGTATTTAGGAGCTGCATCATATCCAAAATCAGGTTGCGTCCAGGAAACGGTCAATGCTTGAGCATCAGGAGCATCTTTATCTAAGACTAAGCTGGTTACAGATAAAGAAACAGTAGTATTAGCATCAGAATTCAAAGTAGTCAAATCAACCTTTTGACAAGCTGTAAAAGACAAGGCAATGAATCCGATAAAAAATAAATTATAAAATATATTTTTCATTTTTAAAAAATGTTTAAGTTATTAATAACCCTGATTTTGGGTTAAATTAGTATTCGCATTTATATCACTACTTGGGATAGGATATAAACTTCTGTAATCACCAACGGCAGTTCCTTGTGCAGTGCCACCTTTCCAAGGCCATACATAAGAAGAACCCGTAAATTTGCCAAATCGGATTAAGTCGGTTCTACGATAACCTTCCCAATAGAGTTCACGAGCTCTTTCATCTAACATAAAATCAAGTGTTAGTGCCGAGGATGAAATATTACCACTTGTACTGCCGTAAGCTCGTTCTCTCAATAGATTGATATAAGTAGCGGCTTGAGATGCAGTAGCTCCGGTTGCTTCTCTGACGGCACATTCTGCATACATTAAGTAAGCATCGGCTAATCTGAACATAGGGAAATCAGTATCTGCAAAATTACCTCCCGAATCAGAGCCTGCAACTCCGCTTCTATCCACGTTTTTATATTTTACTACTGCGTAACCATCTGTAAAAGTTCCAATATTAGCGATTTCTAAGGTTTGACCGGCAGTGTGGAAACTTCTGCGTGCATCTAAACCTACCGGAGTAATAGAATAGGTTTTGTTCGTTATATCTATAGTAATTTTATAAGTGCCTGCTGTTACTGCAATATCTGCACCTCCGGAAACTAAAGTGCCATTTTGTCCACCATAGTTTTCAGACCAGCCATCATTATTTCTAAACTTGATTTTTCCATCAGTCAAGGTCATATAGATAGTTAAAACACTTCCGTCTTGTTTTAAGTTGGTGTCTGAACCCCAACCGGTTGGCGTTGCTTCACCAATTACGCCCCAAGTAGATTCAGCTCCAAGACCGGCATTTAACGTTTCAGGATTAGCTACTGGAAACTTATTGACAAAGGTGCTCGTGGTTCTAAGACCACCCCAGCCTCCACCGATACCAAATTCTGCCGGCACCATACTTCCTCCTACGGGTGCATGAACTAAGAAGGTAGTTCCTCCATAAGTTTGGGTATGCAAACCATCAAAGGCAACTGGAAATATAATTTCAGTAGATAAATTATTATCTGCCAAGAATAATTGTTTATACTCATTATCTAAAGTATATCCGGCTCCTATTACCTTGTTTACTTGCGTAACACACTCATTGTATTTAGCAGTTCCGGTATAAACTTCAGCATTGAGGTATAATCTGGATAAAAGCATCCAAACCGCAGCCTTATCTGCTCTTGCATATTCATTAGCACGTGCGTTGACCATTAAAGGTTCAATAGCTAATAATTCTGATTCAACATAGTTAAACAAATTTGTTCTATTAGTTTGTTGGGGTTGGAAAAATCCAATAGGGTCGGCTTCTGTTACAAAAGGAACATTCCCAAACAAATCTAAAGCGTGAAAATAACTTAAAGCTCTTAAAAATCGTGCTTCAGCTCTGTAGGTTACTACCTTATCTCTAAGCGCACCGGTAACCCCTCTTTCGTCTAATTTTGCATCAGAAGATTGTCTTATATACTCATTACAAGCTGTGATTTGATAAAAAATTCTATCATAAACCGCTCTGATAAATTCGTTGTCAGCATTCCAATCCATTTGGTGGTAGTCAGGAAGACTTCCGTCTGCCCAGCCAATTACAGCTTCATCTGTGGGTAACTGCTGTGCTTGCCAATATCCTCTGAGGTATTGACCAAAACCTTCATCAATTCCGGCAATATCCGATTGTCCTGCAGGCCCTTGTTGACCACTTAAAGCTAAACCAGCGTATAATTTAGCTAAAACTTGTTGGTAAGAATCAGGATTGTTATAAAAATCAGCTGCTAAAACAACATCCTTGTCTTGAGGTAAAATTTCCAAATCTTTTAAACATGATGTAAAAAAGAATATTACAAAAGCAAAAATGCTTAATGATTTAAAATACGATAATTTCATTTTTTTAATTTTTTAAAAATTAACATTTAAACCTATAGTATAAGTTCTAGGTTTTGGATATACGTTATAATCAATACCTCCAAAAACTTCAGGATCGGGTCCGGTGTATTTGGTAAACGTGGCAACATTTCTCACAGATCCATATAATCTCACTTTAGATAAAGTCAAAAATTTGTCAAATGTATAACCTAAACTTACATTGTCAAATTTAATAAATGATGCATCTTGTACATAATAATCTGAAAAATAACGTTCAGTTCCTCCATTGATAAATTCGGTTTCTAAAACATTTACTACGCCATTATTAATAACACTTGGGAATGCATCGTTAAGCATTACGTATTTGAAACCGTGTTGCGAATCAATATTGTTATACATATAGTTTCCTAAGCTGGCTCTCCAAAACATATTAAAATCTAAAGCTTTATATTTTAAATCCGTATTGAGACCGAAAGTAAAATCAGCATTAGGTTTTTTGTAATAATATTTATCTGCAGAATTTACTCCACCATCGCCATTTCTATCTACATAAACGCCTTCAATGGGTTTTCCGTTGGTATCGTACACTTGTTGATAAACGTAAAATGCACGAGGAACATCGCCTACGTGATAAGCTTGTATGTTATTGCCTACACCACCTGTAATTCCACCTACAGAGATAAAATAATCACTACTATTAGCTGCTGTAAGTTTAGTAATTTCAAGCGTATTGTAGGTTGCATTAAAACCAAAATCAAGGGTAGTGTTTTCTTTGTTAATGGCTTTCGTGTTTAATGTAAATTCTACTCCGTTGTTTTCCATGCTACCTATGTTTGCCCAATCTTCATTGGATAAACTCGAACCGGCCGGAAATGGAATTTTATTCAATAAATCAGCTGATATGCGTTTGAAAACTTCGATAACCCCTGAAAATTTATTATCAAATAAACCATATTCTAAACCAACATTATAGGTTGTGGTGTTTTCCCATTGTAACAGTGGGTTGTAAGCTTGCGCACGTGCAGTTGTAACATACACATCACCCATTTGATATTGAGCAGTAGGAGTACTGTATAAATAGGTGGGCAATGCAGGAAAAGGTTGACCTATATCTTGTTGTCCTACTATACCCCAACCCAATCTCAATTTTAAATCTGATATTACGTTAGATTCTTTCAAAAAGTCTTCTTCACTTATTTTCCAAGCAAAAGCAGCAGATGGTGTGTCAATCCAAGTGTTATTAGAATAATAAAATGTACTGGTTCCATCTCTTCTGAATGACCCTGTTATTAAATATTTGTCTAAGATATTGAAGTTGGCTCTCCCAAAGAAAGATTGAAGATTAAATGGAGTGTAAGAATCAGAAATCACTGGTAATACTGTAGGATTACCTTGCAAATTAGAAGTTGAATTAGACCAGTTTTTAAAATATTGATAAGAATAACCGGCTGTTAACTCTAATTTTGAATTAATTTTTTCTAAATCTTTCGCATAACTTAAATAAAAATCCAATAATTTATTACGCGTTTTACCACTATAAATGCCACTATACCCATAATTTAAATTACTCAAATCTTGATAGGTTGTCCATGAATTACTTTTAGTGTAATCAGTACCATGTGAATTTACGTTTTCTATTCCTAAAACTAAATTAGCATGAAGATCTTTTAGGTAAGGCATTTCTAAATCAAATTTGATATTACCTATACCCCCGTTTTCATAATACATATTAGAGGATTGTTCTAATAATGCTAATGGATTTGCAGGTGCTCCTATAGCAACTCTACTACCGTCAGAATTTAACCATTGAAAATAGCCTCCAAATTTTTGATTACTAACATTCACAGATTGAGTCGGGTCAAAACTGATGGCAGAGCTGATGGCACCGGTGTTAGCGTTTCTGTGTTTTCTTAAAACAATTTGATAGGATGCATTAATTTTTAACTTATCGTTAAATAATTTACTTCCTACGTTAAAAGAGTAATTTCCTTTTTGGAAGGTAGAAGTTTTGAGTACTCCGTCTTCTCCAGCATAACCTAAGCCAACACGGAAATTGATTTTGTCGTTACCACCCATTAAGCTCAAATCGTGTTTTAATCCATGTGCATTTCTAAAAATTTCATCTTGCCAATCAGTATTGCTTGTTCCAAGAAGTGCAATTTGTTGAGGCGTTCCATTAGAGTTTACATAACTTTTGAACTCATCAGCAGACAACGCGTCAACTTTATTTACTAGTGTATTATAGGTATGACTATAATCATAAGTTACTTTAATATCACCTGATTTTCCTTTTTTAGTAGTGACTAAAATAACGCCATTAGAAGCCCTTGATCCGTAAATAGCGGTTGCGGAAGCATCTTTTAAAATTGAAAAACTCTCAATATCATTGTTGTTTAAGTTATAGAGCGATCCACCGGGTACTCCATCTATAACAATCAATGGGTTTTGATTAGCAAACAATGAGGTGCTTTCCCTGATTCTAATAGTACCTCCTCCTCCGGGAGCTCCATTAGGAGTGATTGTAACTCCGGCAATTTTACCGACTAACATCTGCTCAGCTGAAGGTACACCTTCATTTTTTAAATCTGCAGCACTAACTTTAGCCACCGACCCCGTAGCATCTTTCTTAGTAGTGCTACCATAACCGATAATCACTACTTCTTCTAATGCTTGAGCATCTTCTTTCATCACAACATTTACATTACTTGAAGTAACTGTTATTTTTTGAGTTTCATATCCTATATATGAAAACTCTAATTCACTTCCATTTTTGACATTTTCTAAAATGTATTTACCGTCAAAATCGGAAGTTGTACCTTGTGTAGTTCCTATGACTTGAATATTCACTCCGGGAAGGGGTTCACTAGTTGTACCGTCTGTAACAGTACCGCTTACCTTCATTTGAGCAAAAATCATTGCAGGAAACAACAGCAACATACTTGCAATAAAAAATCTAAATTTGTTCATTTGATTTTTAAGTTTAACATTAATTATTCATTATATTATACTTCTCTTTGGTCTTAACTTTTTTTTAATTTTACATTAACTTATTGTTTACATTTCACGTTAGTAAAATTACACTATTTATCAATACGCTAAAAGTGATAAATGTCATATTACAGCTACGAAACCGTTTTCGTGTTAAAAACTTTTGAATATTCAATGGAATGTAGTACATTTGAGCACTAATATTTCATTATGTCTAAAAAGATAAACATCAAAATTATAGCGGCTGAACTAGGCGTGTCACCTTCTACAGTTTCTAAAGCATTGAAAGACAGCCACGAAATCGGTAGAGAAACCCGTGAAAAAATACAAGCTTTCGCAAAATTGTATAATTACAAGCCGAACAGCTTAGCGTTGAGTTTACGAAACCAAAAAACGATGAATATCGGGGTAATTATCCCGCAAATTACGCATCACTTTTTTACGAGAGTCATCAGTGGTATTGAGTCTGTGGCCAATCAAAAAGATTACAACTTGATGATCTGTGTTTCTAAAGATTTACACGAGAAAGAAGTGAAAAACGTTGAAATGCTTACCAACGGAAGCGTAGACGGTTTAATTGTCTCTATTGCAAATGAGACCTTGGAAAAAGGAGAATTTAGTCACTTCCAAAGATTGGTAGATGAAGATTTCCCTTTAGTTTTTTTTGATAGAGTAGCTCCGAATTTAAAAGGGGATAAAGTAATTGTAGATGATGAAACAGGTGGGTATAATGCGGGAAAACATCTGATTGAAAAAGGTAAAAACAGATTGGCTATCATTACCACGCCGGAGCATGTTACGGTAGGAGTAATGCGTGAAAGAGGCTTTAAAAAGGCTTTGGATGAACAAAATAAATATTATAATCAGAATTATGTTATAAGAGTTGAGGAAAAATTTGATATTGAAAAACAAATTGACCAGTTGTTTCAGTTAAAAGAAATTCCCGATGGTATTTTTGCTGTAAATGAAACCTACGCTGCTATCGCCATGAAATGTACTATGAAACGCGGAATGCAGATTCCAAGAGACATGGCTGTAATAGGCTTCACAGATGGCGTAATTTCAAAATTGACCACCCCAACGATGACTACAATTGCACAACATGGTTATAATATGGGTAATAAAACGGCCGAATTAGTTTTGCAGCGCATCGATGAAAAAGAAAACGAAAAACTCCCTTATCAAACTGTAGTTATTCAAACTAATGTAGTGGAGAGAGAATCCACCTAGGTGGTCTTTGGTCAGTGGTCTTTGGTC
>DYMN01000034.1:10533-16058 GCA_020740485.1 Polaribacter sp.
TAATGTAGTGGAGAGAGAATCCACCTAGGTGGTCTTTGGTCAGTGGTCTTTGGTCGGTGGTCAGTGGTCGGTTGCTGAGCGTGGTCATTGAGTGTAGCCGAAATGAAGTCGAAGCATTGGTCGGTTGTCTTTGGTCGGTGGTCGAAGGTCGTTGTTCTTTGTTTATCGTATCAAATTTTTTTTCTAAAAAAACTTGAAACAAAAAACAAGAAACTTGAAACAATTGATTATCTTTGCAGAGTCATTTCACATTGACTTATTGTTTATACTTCACATTTACAGCACTTTAAGAAAAAAAGTGATTGTGTTTCATTTATTTTATATCGTTTTATACATCATTGATGTACATTTCTTGAGTTATACTATTGTTAAATTTTATGACTGTGAGTGGTATTAATTTTAATTTTCATTCAAAATGAAAAAAAGACAACTTAGTTTCTGGGAAGTATGGAACATGAGTTTTGGTTTTTTGGGAATTCAAATCGGTTTTGCGCTTCAAAATGCCAATGTGAGTAGAATTTTTCAAACCCTTGGGGCGAAAGTAGAAGACATTCCCATCTTATGGGTAGCTGCCCCTTTGACCGGATTGATTATTCAGCCCATAATAGGTTATTTTAGCGATAGAACTTGGACGCGATTAGGAAGAAGAAGACCTTATTTTTTGGTTGGAGCATTATTGGCATCAGCAGCTCTTTTTGTAATGCCCAATTCTCCTTATCTTTGGTTTGCAGCGGGAATGCTCTGGATGATGGATGCTTCCATCAATATATCTATGGAACCATTCAGAGCTTTTGTTGGTGACAATCTACCGGATGAACAACGCACCAAAGGATTTGCCATGCAAAGTTTCTTCATAGGAACCGGTGCTTATTTTGCATCTAAATTACCTCAAATCCTCACTTATTTTGGAGTCAATAATATAGCTCCAGAAGGTATGATTCCGGATTCTGTTAAGTTTTCATTTTACATTGGAGGGGGTGCTTTTATTCTAGCCGTACTCTGGACCGTATTTACTTCAAAGGAATATTCACCTGAAGAATTAGCTGCATTTGAAGATAATAAAAAGGAAGAATTTAAATCCGAAGATCACAACGAACAATGGTATCAAAACAATGGTAGCAAACATTTAACCTACGGTATGGTAACTTTGTTTATCGGTTTGCTTTTTTCTTTTGGAGTTTATTATTATGATTTAAAAAAGGATCTTTATGTTTTAGGTCTTGGTTTAATTAGTATGGGTGGAATGGCGATGATTATTTCTGGATTAATGCAAAAAAACGCTAAATTCAAAAACGGTTTTGTAACCATTATGAATGATTTTCAAACCATGCCAAAAGTAATGAAGGAATTGGCATGGGTGCAATTCTTTTCGTGGTTTGCCTTGTTTTCTATGTGGATATATACAACAGGTGCAGTAACTGAACATATTTACAAAACTACTGATACCACTAGTGAAGCTTATAATGTAGGGGCAAATCAAGTGGGTTCTATGTTTGCCAATTACAATTTAATAGCGGCTTTAGTGGCGATTTTATTACCAATTTTGGCAAAATACACCAGTAGAAAATTTACACATTTTATCGCATTGGTAGCAGGGGGATTGGGTTTGATGTCTATTTTCTTTATTAAAAATCCAACCACATTTAATATAGAATGGTTACCGATGATTGGAGTGGGTATTGCTTGGGCTAGTATACTCTCTATTCCTTATGCAATGCTTTCCGGTTCGTTGCCGGCAGCTAAGATGGGTTATTTTATGGGAGTATTCAATTTCTTTATTGTCATTCCACAATTAGTAGCCGCATCTATACTTGGTTTTTTAGTATCGAGTTTTTTTAACAATGAACCTGTTTACGCTCTATTGATTGGTGGAATTTCTATGATTTTTGCCGGAGTATTAGCGCTAAGAGTACACGATTCACACAACATAGAATTGAAGTAAATGTCTATACAAAAAGCGATCATTTTCGACTTAGACGGCGTTATTGTCGATACCGCAAAATACCATTATCTGGCGTGGAAAAAAATTGCCAATGATTTGGGATTTGATTTTTCTGAAGAAGATAACGAAAAACTAAAGGGGGTAAGCAGAGTTCAATCTTTAGAGTTTTTGCTCAGTTTGGGAAATGTAACATTGAGTCAAACAGAAAAGGAAAAGTTACTAAAAGATAAAAACGATCATTATCTATCGCTGATTGCTCATATGGATGAATCGGAATTGTTGCCGGGAATTTCTATTTTATTAAAGAAATTACAAGGCCATAAAATACCGTTTGCCTTAGGTTCAGCCAGTAAAAATGCGCGATTGATACTCGATGCATTGCACTTAACAGATCATTTTTCAGCCATTGTGGACGGAAATGAAGTAGCAAAGGCAAAACCCGATCCGGAAGTTTTTTTGGTAGCAGCGCAAAAACTCAATTTTAGTCCTGAAAATTGTATCGTAGTTGAAGATGCTCAAGCGGGAATAGAAGCCGCCAATAGCGTAGGGATGATCAGTGTGGGCATTGGAAAAAGTGAAGTACTCGGTGAAGCTGCTTATCTCTTATCGAGTACGGAAGAACTGACTTTTGAATTTTTAATAAAGATATGAGGGATTAGATATGAGTATAGAGAAATGAGATAATAGGAAAAGAGGGGTAATTAAATGTTGAGTCACGAATAGAACCAAGGCATGCCTTGGTGAAAGGATAGAAGCTAAGAGTGAAACGAAGTTTGATTTTAATAAATATTTAAATCTAAACTATTGAAATTTAAAGGTTTATTCTCGATAGTTATCGGGATTAACATTTGTAGAATTTTGGAATTTAAAAACAATGAACATACAATATATCATACCGCATGAGTGGTCTATTATAGAAGAAGGTTTTGATAAAAATAATGTCGGGTCTTCTGAAAGTATCTTTAGTATCGGAAACGGCTACATGGGGCAACGTGCTAATTTTGAGGAAACTTATAGCGGGAAATCACTGCAAGGGAGTTATATCGGAGGGATTTATTACCCGGACAAAACCCGTGTAGGATGGTGGAAAAACGGTTATCCTGAGTATTTTGCCAAGGTGTTAAATGCGCCAAACTGGATTGGGATTGACATAAAAATCAATGGTCAAACCTTAGACCTAAATACTTGTGAAGTTTCTAATTTAAGACGCGAACTCAATATGAAAGAAGGCTGGCTTTGTCGTAGTTTTACTGCAAAATTAGCCAACGGCAACCAAATATCCGTTGAAAGCCTGCGTTTTATTAGTTTTAAAATTAAAGAATTAGGTGTCGTTCAATATGAAGTGAAAGCTTTGAATTTCAAGGGCACCATTGAATTCAATCCCTATTTAGATGCCGGTATCAAAAACCACGATGCCAATTACGATGAATATTTTTGGAAAATTTTAGGGGTTGGAAATGATGATAAAGTTGGGTTTGCATGTAGCGAAACATTTAAAACCGAGTTTAGAGTTTGCACTGCTATGCAAAATGTATTTTATACAAATGACACAGAAATCCAATCTGATTTTGAAATTCAAAAAGAAGAAAAAAAAATTGGTTTCAAATACCAATTTAATGTGGTCCAAAATCAAACGATTATACTGCATAAATACGCAGCCGTGGTTCAATCTATGAATCATCCCAAAGATGATTTGTTGGCACCGGCAAAAAAGGTTTTAGCGGAAGGTGTGGCTTTGGGATTTGAAAATTTATTAGAAGAACAGAAAAAAGCTTGGAACGAAATTTGGGAAACCGCCGACATAGTCATTGAAGGCGATGTGAAAGCCCAACAAGCGATTCGTTTTAACATCTTCCAGCTCAATCAAACTTATACCGGTGACGATGCACGCTTAAATATAGGACCCAAAGGGTTTACCGGTGAAAAATATGGTGGAAGCACTTATTGGGATACGGAGGCGTATTGCATTCCGTTCTACTTGAGCACTAAAGACAAACACGTTGCTGAAAATCTATTGAAATACCGTTACAATCAATTAGATAGAGCCGTTGAAAATGCAGGAAAATTGGGCTTTACCAATGGTGCGGCGCTTTATCCAATGGTAACCATGAATGGCGAAGAATGTCATAATGAATGGGAAATTACCTTTGAAGAAATTCACCGTAATGGGGCTATGATTTATGCCATTTATAATTACGTAAACTACACCGGCGATTACACCTACATTCCAAAATACGGAATGGAAGTGATGATTGGCGTAGCTCGTTTTTGGGCGCAAAGAGCTACTTTTTCTAAAGATAAGAACCAATACGTAATACTCGGTGTAACCGGTCCGAATGAATATGAAAATAATGTAAATAATAACTTCTACACCAATTATTTAGCCCAATGGTGTTTGCGATTTGCCAAAGAGAATTTGGAACATTTACAATCTGATTATGCTGAAGATTACCATAGAATCATTGCCAAAACAGGTTTAACATCAACCGAAACAACACAATGGAAAGAGGTCATTGAAAAAATGTACTTACCCAAATCTGAAAAATTAGATATTTTCTTACAACAAGATGGCTTTTTGGATAAAGAAATCATTCCGGCAGACCAATTACCAAAAGAACAACGCCCGTTAAATCAAAAATGGAGTTGGGATAGAATACTGCGCTCTTGCTACATCAAACAAGCGGATACCTTGCAAGGAATGTATTTCTTTGAAAATCATTTTGACTCAGACACATTGGAAAGACATTTTGATTTTTACGAACCCATCACCGTACACGAGTCGTCCTTATCACCTTGCGTGCACAGTATTATTGCGTCCAAGCTCAATAGAGTTGACAAAGCCTATGAATTCTATTTACGAACAGCCCGTTTGGATTTAGATGATTACAATCACGAGGTACACGAAGGATTGCATATTACCTCTATGGCCGGAACTTGGCTTTCGGTGGTGCAAGGATTTGGAGGAATGCGTAATTTTGATAACCAATTGGCTTTTAATCCGATAATACCCAAACAATGGAAATCTTATTCATTTAAAATTAACTATAGAGGCAGTACTTTGCAAATGTATAAGAGTCATGAAGCAACGCAACTGCTTAATTTAACCGAAAAATCAGTTGAGATTACTCTTAATGGTAAAAAAATGATTGTGTGATTTTAAAATATCTTAAACATTAGAATTTTTAATCACCTAATGCAACAATTAATAACATTAAATGAGGTAAAATCTAATCAAAGCTAAATCACGTCTTGTACTATATAAAATACCTATTTTTTGAAACGAAACGAGTTTTTAGAGACTCCCTTCAACCTTTCTTCTGAAGCTACGCGCAGTCAGCTCACTAAAAGATAAAAGAGAACTCAATGATTTTTAGAATTAATCGAAAAAGCATTACTGCCTGATATAGAAAAGAAGATAACCAAAATTCCCGATGCCGCGAGATTGGAAAGACTAAAAGAAAAAAAAATCCAATCTGAAAGAAAAGCAGAGAGAAAATTTAGAACTGATATTTAATGAATTTTAAATATAAAGTGTCCTAAACGACATCTTTTCATCTTTCTACAACAAAACTTTTATCAAAAA
>DYMN01000017.1 GCA_020740485.1 Polaribacter sp.
ACTTATGGAAATAATACCAATTCGTCGCATAATGTAAGAGATTTGAATACGGCATTAGGCAGAATGTCAGCGTTGGGAGCTACTTCTCTATTAATTCCCGGTCCAAAAATGATTTGGCATTTTGCGGATCTTGGTATGCAAAATTCAATTTATACTTGTACAAACGGTACAGTAAATGATGAAAGTGCTACCATAGCCGGAGATTGCAAATTAGCTACTAAACCACAGCCACAATGGACTGAAAACTGGCTTAACATTGCCCAAAGAAGTCAAATATACAATGATTGGGCAAAAATGATTGCTCTTAAAATCAATGAACCTGTTTTTGAAGGCGATTATTCTATTGATTCGAGTGACACTGATTTAACTCCTCGAATTTATATTTATAACACCGCAATACCTACAGACCAATTGCGCAATGTCGTAATTTTAGCCAACTTTGACGTGGTTGCACAAAATATAGTTCCTGATTTTCCCTATACCGGAAATTGGTATAATTTGATGGATAACAGCACTTTAAATGTTACAAGCACCACGAATCCTATCAATATTGAAGCAGGTGGTTATAGAATTTATGGAAACAAAGCTTCAACATTAAGTCAGGAAAATTTATTAACTGAAGCAGTAAAAATCTATCCCAATCCGGCACAAGATTCATTTTCAGTTATTACAGAAGATGAAATTGAACATATTAAAATATTTGACATAACCGGAAAAATAGTCAAAACGTTTAACAAAGCAAACGAAAATTCTTACGATATTTCTCAATTAAAACCTGCCTTGTACTTAGTAAAGATACAAACTGATAAAGGTTTCGGAGTACAACGTTTAGTTATTGAATAAGATTTATTAAACTTCTATTAAAAGCGTCAACATGTATTGTTTGACGCTTTTTTTATGCAAATGACGAGCTGTTTTATGCAAATGTCAAGGAAAAAGCAAAACCAACTATTTTTTAAACCAATTAAAAAATTTCAACGTGAAGTCATTTAAACTTTTTATTATGGGCCAAAATTGAATTGAAATTTTATCAGTTAAAGTATTTATAAAGTTCAAAATGGGTTGAATGACTGTTACAGATACTTTCGGGCATAAGCTAATCCAAACGAAATAACTAAATAGACCCAACCATACAAACTGCCAAATAAGGAACCCACAAGTATTGCAAACAACAGGTACGAAAGTGGAATCAGAACAATACTATAAGCGAGCCTGTAGGTAGATAGCATCACTATATCTTTTACTTTTTGTTTTATCTTTTGCCATGCTAAAATCGGAATGATGGTATTTACAGAAAAAAGAAAAGTAAACACTTTTGATAAAAATGATTCTTTTGAAACTTGATTGGGATTCACTTTCAATGTATCCGGCTCTAACAAGTTTAATGCGCTGATGCTCTGATTAGCTATAACCGGATTCGTAAAATCAATGCCTTCGCTTTTTAATTTGTTTTCAATTAAATCGTGTTGTTCAAGTGATTCTATATGAGTGGTTAATTCAGTTAGTGCATTAAATACTTCTGTTTTAAAATTTTCAATACTTGAATTTTCATCATTAGGGTTGTAAAATTCTGATGCAGCAAATGGTTTGCCAATATGAATAGCCACTTTTTTAAATGGTTTTACTAAGTTTTCGTAATTAATTCCCACCGGGATGACTAACAAATCTTTTTCTGCATTTTTTTCTAAATAACCAAAAGCAATTCTGATAAATCCTTTACTCAAAGTTCTTACCCTGCGCGGAAAACCGTGATTTCCTTCCGGGAAAATTAAAACAGACTCATTTTGATCAAAAATAGTGTAACATTGCTCAAAAACTTCCTGATTTTTTTGTAGGGTATCTACTCCATCTCTGATACGATAAATAGGAATCATATTGATACTTCGAAGAAAAAAAGATGCTATTGAATTTTTGAAAGCACTTGCACGAGTAAGAAAATGAAATAGGATGGGTAAATTCGTTGCTATTAAAATAGGGTCAATTAGCCCATTTCTGTGATTGGCAACAAATAAAACAGGGGTGTTTTTCGGAACATTTTCTTTCCCGATTACTTCAATTTTTTTGAAATAAACAAGCAAACCAATATGAACATAAGTCCTAATGATTTTATACCACAAGTTTTTCAAGTTTTAGATTTTTAGATTAGATAAATTTTTGAGTTAAAATAGGCTCAAAAAGCCCAAGATTAGAAGGCAGCTATTTTGTTAAGCTACGTTTGCAGTAAAGAAAAAAATGTTGAGCTCCAATTTTTAAAGAATTTTTGTTTTATTATAGAGTCATTTAATTGACCCCATTAGATTAACTTGGTTTTCTGCCCCAATACCAAGCCAAAGCCATTCCGGACACTAAATCCCAAACTCCCCAAAACGCAGCAAATAACGCCATACCACCCATTCCTTGAAAAATACCAAAAATAAGTAACAGTCCTAATCCTGAATTTTGAATTCCGGTCTCTATTGCAATAGTTTTGGCATTTTGAAAAGACAATTTAAATGCTTTAGACGTATAGTATCCCAATATATACGCTAAGATATTATGTGCCACAACCAACCAAAAAACCAAATGAATATGATTAACAAACAAATCCCAGTTTTTATAAAAGGCGAGAATGATTAACACAAAAAAGAAAATCATCGAAACCGGTTTAAGAACTTTTGATAATTGCTTTGCTATTTTTGGAAGATAATTTCGAATCAACATACCCACAATCAAAGGAATACCCATTAGTAACATTACCACTCTTGCCATTTCATAAAAACTCAAAGAGATTTCTTTTAGTAATGCTTTTGTAGGGGCATACAAACTACCCCAAAACTCAAAGTTGAGCGGCGTCATAAAAACTGCCAAAAAAGTGGCAAACGCAGTAAGACTGATAGAAAGCGCTACATTGGCTTTAGCTGTTTTCGAATAGAAATTAGAAACATTTCCACCAGGTACAGCCCCTATTAATAGCATACCCAACGCAATACTAGGATGTGGCTTTATAATAATAACCATCAAAAAAGTGAGAATAGGTAAAAGTATAAATTGGGATAACAGACCAACAGATACTATTTTTGGATTTTTAAAAAGTACTTTAAAATCATCCAAAGTAATATCTAATGCTATCCCAAACATAATGATTGCCAGAGCAATATTGAGAATATGTAATTCTGTGGGATTAAAATTAATGCGGATTTGGTCTATGTCGGTCAAATAATATTCTTTCTGTTTGGTTAGTTTAAGCAAAATTACATTTTTTTTCTAACTTCGCACTTCTAAAAACTACTAAAATGTCGGAACACAAAATTCCCAATGCACTCATCTACGAGTCGAGTCCATATTTATTGCAACACGCCTACAATCCGGTACAATGGCACGCTTGGAATGATGAAACACTTGCAAAAGCCCAAAAACAAAACAAATTATTGTTACTTTCCATTGGTTATGCCACTTGTCATTGGTGTCACGTGATGGAACGCGAAAGCTTTGAAAATCAAGAAGTAGCACAAGTGATGAACCAATATTTTATTTGTATCAAAGTGGATAGAGAAGAGCGTCCGGATGTGGATCAAATCTATATGGATGCCGTTCATTTGCTTACCGGTCGTGGAGGTTGGCCCCTCCACTCCATCGCGCTTCCAGACGGGAAACCTTTTTGGGGTGGAACCTATTTTCCTAAAAATAATTGGATTAATGCGCTCACAGAAATCAACCGAATTTGGACAACAGAACCCCAAAAGATCTATGAATATGCAGAAAATTTGACCCAAGGTATTCGTCAAAAAGAGATTGTCCCCGAAAATGAAAATTCCATTCAGTTGAACAAAATGGCATTACAAAGCATCGTGCAACAATGGAAAACCCAGTTTGATTCCAATTGGGGTGGAATGAATCGTGCCCCAAAATTTCCTTTACCTAACAATTATTATTTTTTGATGCGGTATGCACATCAAACAAAAGATGCCGCATTAGCAACTTTCATTGAATTTACCTTGACCAAAATGGCTTATGGTGGCATTTTTGATGCTATCAATGGTGGTTTTGCACGCTATTCTACCGATGAAAAATGGCACATACCGCACTTTGAAAAAATGCTGTATGACAATGCACAATTGGTAAGTTTATATGCAGATGCTTATTTGATTTATAAAAACCCATTGTTTAAAGAAGTGGTAGATGAAACGTTACAATTTGTTCAGAATGAATTGTATGACGGTGAAACCGGTGGGTTTTATTCCGCATTAGACGCTGACAGTGAAAACGCTTTGGGAATCAAAGAAGAAGGGGCTTATTATGTGTGGAAAGAACAAGAATTGCAGAAAATCTTAGGTAGTGATTTTGAAATTTTTTCGCAATATTTCAATATCAATGCATTAGGGCATTGGGAACACGGTAATTATGTATTGCTCCGCATGGAATCGGATGAAGATTTTGCCACAAAAAACCAACTTTCCAAGCCTGAATTGACAGCAAAAAAGAAAGTGTGGAAAGATAAATTGCGAAAACATCAATCCTTGCGACCTCGACCGTTATTGGACGACAAAATGCTTACCTCGTGGAATGCCTTGATGTGCAAAGGATTTACCGATGCTTATCGCGTTTTTCAAAAAACAGAATATCTCAACGTTGCTGAGCGCAATATGAATTTTTTACTTCATAAATCAAAGAGAACTGACGGTGGGCTCAATAGAAATTATAAAAATGGTGTAAGCAAAATAAATGCCTATCTTGAAGATTACAGTATTGTAATTGATGCTTTAATTGCCTTGTATGAAACCACTTTTAATGAAAAATATTTACGGGAAGCCCAACATTTCACGGAATACCTTTTACAGCATTTCGCTGATTCGGATTCCGAATTATTCTATTTCACCTCAGATGAAGATGCTGAATTAATTCACCGAAAAATTGATTTTTTGGACAATGTGATTGCTTCGGGCAATTCTATTATGGCAATAAACTTATTTAAATTGGGGCATTTGTTGGAAAACGCTTCCTATGTTGAGAAAAGTAAAAGAATGGTGGAAAGTGTATTTTCCAGCAAAATCAATTACCCTTCAAGTTTCAGTAATTGGTTACAATTGTCAATGAATTTTATATTTGATTTCTATGAAATAGCCATTTCCGGCACAAAAGCTCAAGAGAAGAATCTTGAGTTAATGCAATATTATATCCCGAATAAAGTCACAGCCGGAAGTTGTGAAGAAAGTAACATTCCCTTGTTACAACAACGCTTTAATTTGAAAAAAACCAATATATTTGTCTGCGCTAATCAGATGTGTTTTGCACCTGAAAATGACATTTATCAAGCTATACAACCTATACTTAACTCCGGTAACTAATGGAAAAACTAACCAATACTGAATTTTTTATCTCCTCATTTAGAGACTTAATTTTTAAACATAGCACCAAATTTATAGCCGCCTTACTCATTTTAATTATTGGTTTTTGGATCATAAAAAAAATGAGTGTAGCGGTAAAGAAAATTTTAGAAAAACGCAATGTAGATGATAGTCTTAGTCATTTTTTGGTTGCCTTAACCAGAATAAGCTTAAAAGTACTTCTTATTTTTACGGTATTGACGCAAGCAGGTGTTAATACCACCTCATTTATCGCCGCTTTGGGTGCAGCCGGTTTGGCTATTGGATTGGCATTGCAAGGATCGCTTTCTAACTTTGCAGGTGGGGTTTTGATTTTGTTTTTTAAACCCTTCAAAATTGACGATTTTATTGAAGCGCAAGGGCAAAAAGGAAATGTAAAAGAAATTCAAATATTCACTACAAAACTTTTAACGCCTGAAGGTCGTTTGGCTATTATTCCCAACGGTATCTTGGCTAATGGAAATGTCATCAATTTTACTGCCGAAGGGATTGCCAGAGTTGATGTCAATATCGGAATAGCTTATAATGCTGACATCAAAAAAGCAAGAGAAGTGTTATTGGAAGCTATGAAAAATCACCCTGATGTGATGAAAGATCCGGAACCTTTTGTTGGAGTGAGCTCGCTGGGCGAAAGCGCTGTTAATTTGGTGGTGAGATCTTGGACACATCCTGACGATTATTGGAAAGTGTTTTATGATATCACCGAACAAGGAAAAACAGCGTTAGATCAATCAAAAATAATGATTCCATTTCCACAACGTGAAGTGAAAATTATTTCATAACTCATTATATTTTAAGGGAATAATGATGTCAGTCTAAAAACTGTTAATTTTGGGCTAAAGCCCCGTAAGCGCTTGATTTTCATTTACCCCGCCCTTAAGGGCGGGGTAAATGATCTACGTGTCATTCAGGGCTTTAGCCACATTGATAAAAATTATGACTATTTTTTAGACCGTGCTCTATTTGAATTTAAAAATAGTTATTACGCAAAGTAGAAGTCCGTTTTTTAAACCTATAAGTCACTTATTACTTCTTCGCGTAAATCCGTTCTTTAACTAAGTATTGCTTTTTGTAAGCAACCTTACTTTTTAAACATAAAATAAACCGCCAAAATCAAAAACACAAAAGCAATGATATGATTGGTGCGAAAAGTTTCGGTTTTGAAAACGATTAAAGTAAACAAGGCAAACACCAATAAACTAATAACTTCTTGAATTACTTTAAGTTGAATAAGGGTAAAAGGTCCTCCATTTCCTTTAAAACCAATTCGATTAGCAGGAACTTGAAAAAAGTATTCAAACAAGGCAATGCCCCAACTCACTAATACAATTCCTACCAAACTCAATCGAGCAAACCAATGCCATTCTTTAAATTTCAAATGACCATACCACGCCAAAGTCATAAAAGTATTGGACAAAATCAGTAAGGAAATGGTGAAAAATGCTTTCATTTTTATATATCAGTTAAAACGTACAAAAATAGAATTTTATGATATTTAAAACATTCAATTCACCAAATTAGGTCAATTTTAGTGAATACAATCACTGAAATTGATTAATCTTAACACAAATGTGAAGAAAAAATGTTAGAAAATGAAGTCCAAAGACGAGACAATCGGTTTTAAAAAACTTATACTGCACAATGTAATACTGAGAAAAAAATTTACACTTTTAAATAGGTTTATAATTTTTTTGAATTGAAATAAGATTTAGAATAATTTGGCAAAAGATTGTGTCGCTTAATACAATTCAAATTTTTCAAATAGAAAACCCACCTAGTTCAAAAACCAAGTGGGTTAATTTTATAACGGATTTATCTAAAATTAAATCTCAATTCTCAAATCTCATTATTCAAATCTCACTACTCAAATCTCATTACTCAAATCTCACTACTGTTTCGACTTAAATTCCTCAAACTTATCTTTCACTTCGCGTTTGGGCCAAAAATTATTTTCCAAATTCACATCGGCTGTGATTTCTTTGGGGTCAATGATGATTTCTTTGATTTCTTTTTCACTTGGGAATACTTTGCTCACTTGATTTTCATTGAGTCTCCATATCAAAGCTGGGAAATTAAAACTCTCTTTACTGCCATCTGTATAAACGATATCCACCAAGATAGGCATCACCAAATCACCGGGTTTTTCAAACACAATTTCATAAAAGTATTTCATATTCTTCAAATTGGTTTGTTCCTCTTTGGTGAAATTTTTATCCAAATAGTCTTTTAAAATTTGGAAATTTTCCACCGGATTGGTATTACTTTCATATTCAGGTTTGTAATCAGCACTAGTTTTTCCTACTAAATGTATCATTTTCGGAAACTGATCTACAGGCATTCCATAGGCAGCAGCCATATTTTTAACGCGTGTGGTGGGTTCATCGGTCAAGACAAATTGGTTAACTTCTTTGATACCTATATCATTTACGTCGGTGGTGTAAAACCAACCGCGCCAAAACCAGTCTAAATCCATTCCCGAAGCGTCTTCCATCGTGCGGAAAAAGTCTGCTACACTCGGATGTTTGAATTTCCAACGGTTGGCATAGGTTTTAAATGCATAGTCAAATAACTCGTGCCCCATAATAAATTCGCGTAGCATATACAATCCTGCTGCAGGTTTATGATAGGCATTTTTTCCACTGTTATGCACCAAATCGTGTTGGGTCATAATAGGCTCTAAAGTACTTTGATCACCTGTCATATATTCTACTATATCTTTAGGATAGCCACGTGATTGAAAATCAGGTTCGTATTCCTCTTGTGCCAATAATTGCACAAAAGTATTTAATCCTTCGTCCATCCAACCCCATTGACGTTCATCAGAATTGATAATCATCGGAAACCAATTGTGTCCCACTTCATGAGTAATAACTCCAACTGTTCCTCTGTAGGTTTGTTTAGACCAAGTGCCATCTTCTTTTGGACGACCGCCATTGAAACAAATCATTGGATATTCCATTCCTTGTTGGTTGGCATTGATAGAAATGGCTTTTGGGTAAGGATAATCGAAAGTGCGGGCAGAATAGGATTTCAAGGTGTGTACTACTACTTTAGTAGAAACTTGTTCCCAAAGCGGATTGCCCTCTTTTGGGTATAAGGAAACTGCCATAACGGTTTTACTTCCCAATTTTACGGCTTGCGTATCATAAATAAATTTTCGGGAAGTGGCAAAAGCAAAATCACGCACATTTTGGGCTTTGTAATACCAAGTTTTGGTTTTTTCGGAAAAACCTTTTTCATTGGCTTCTGCTTCGGCTTGCGTTACCACTATCGTAGGTTTGTCATACGATTTTTGAGCCTCTAAATAGCGTTTGTATTGGTCTTTGGTAAACACTTCTTGCGGGTTTTGTAAATCACCTGTCGCTTCCATAATATGGTCAGCAGGCGTAGTGATTTTTACATCGTAATTTCCAAAAACCAATGAAAACTCACCGGTACCGAGAAATTGTAGGGTTTGCCACCCTTCTGCATCATTATAAACCGCCATTCGTGGGAAAAACTGTGCAATGATATACAAATTGTTGCCATCTTTATCAAAATGTTCATATCCCGAACGCCCACGGTGTATCATATAATTATTGACATTGTACCACCATTTCATTTTGAAAACAAATTGACCTTTGCTTGGAATCGGTTTATCCAAATTGATGCGCATCATGGTCTCATTGATGGTATAAGATAAATCCTTGCCGGATGTGTCTTTTACGTAATCCAATTTATAACCACCGTCATAAGGTTTACCCATAAAATCTTCTACATATTTCTGGGGTTGATAGCCCATTGCCGGACCATCACCATTGGTCTGTTTACTCAACGAGTTCGGTTTTTGTATATTTTGATCCAACTGTACCCACAGATAATCCAAAGCATCCGGTGAATTATTGGTATATGTTACGGTTGCTTCACCGTATATACGTTGGTTTTTATCATCTAAGGTGATGTTCATCACATAGTCGGCTTGCTGTTGATAATAAGCAAATCCCGGTGCCCCCGATGCCGTTCTGAAGGCATTAGGTGTAGGCAATTCTTCTTGCAATTGCTTGAATTTGCTGGTGTTATAGTGCCCATGCGGAATAGTTTTTAAGGAATCATTTTTGGGCTGTTGGGCAAAGAAACTGCCATAAAATAGGGAAAAAGCGAAGAAAAACAAAATACGTGCTCTCATTGCTGGATAAATCTTATAATTAAAATTCAAAATTAGGATTTATTATGATTAAAATATAACCTTTTAAAAATATTAAACCCATCTGTATCATTATTAGAAACTCAATATTACTATTTGTTACATTAGTTTTAGAAAATTAAACCGAAAATTGAATATTAAAACCTCGTATGAAAGCTAAACATCAAAAAAATCCCGTTCTGTCATTTACAAAACGGGATTTTAAATTTTAATGAAAAACTTTTGAATCGTAGAACAATCCTATTGCATTAACTCACTCAAATTGATGAAATTATCAACTACTTCATAAGCGTATTCGTTTTCTATTAAATTTTGGTTAGCAATAAAGGTGTTTAACAACATTTTTTTAGTTTTAGTTTCTTCGGCAAATGCTACTTTTCGCATTTTTATTTCTTCTGCATATTTTTTAGTTATTTCAAAATTACTTTCATAAAATTTGCATTCACATAAATTGATAGTTGCATCTTTCCTATCTATTATCAAATCAATTTGAAAACCATTAGTAGAATTTTTACTTTTAAAAAAACTTGAATTTTCTGAATATATATTCCTGACACCCAATGCATTTTTGATTTCATTGACATGTTTTAAACAAAGTGATTCAAACGCATAACCTTTCCATATTTTATAAGATTGCGATTGTGAAATAGTTATCCAAACCGTAGCATCTTTCTTTGCATTTTCTTTCATAAAACGATGATAAAAAACCGAAAATTCATCTATGAGTTTGTAGATACTTTCCCTTTTTTTTATTCCAAAAGGATGGTAATTGGCAACAAAACCCGTTAATAATAAGTCATTGATAGCACGATTAAAGTTGCCACCGGAAGTGATTTTGGTTTTTTGCATTAATTCCAAACGAGTTAAACCCTTCTGAGACAAGGCTAAAGCCTCTACTATACTTTCATGATTTGCCCAATTTTCGAACAGGGCTTTATAAAGATTTTGATATTCATTTTTTAAAACACCATTGGTCTGAAAACAAAGACGTTCTATGGCTTTTGTTGGGCTCTCTCCCTTGCTGATTTGTTCCAAATAATATGGTAATCCACCCAAAGTCATATAAATTTCTGCTATTCCTGTGTCTGTAAATTGAATTCTTTTGGATTGAAAAAACAATTTTGTTTCTGCTAATGTAAAGGGTTCCAAATGAATAGGAATTGTTACTCTATTATGAAATCCTCCTCTGTCATTTATTATTTTTTGAGTAATCCATGATGTCGCAGAACCACAAACCACCAAAATAAAATGCTTTTCTTGGGATAAATAATCGTTCCATAAATGGGCCAATAGTTGAATAAATCCGGATTTTGGGGTAGCAATCCAAGGTAATTCATCAATAAAAAGAACCTGTTTTTTGGTTTTGGGAAGTGTTTTTAAATAAGTTTTGAGTGATAAAAAAGCTTCTTGCCAATTTTTTATCGGTTCAATATTGGAAGCATTAACATTATGTTCTGTCAATTTTTGCACAAAATTCACCAATTGCATATTCATGGATACATTTTGTATTCCTGTCAACGTGAAACAAAAATTTTCCTTGTAAACTTCGCGTACCAAATAGGTTTTCCCAACTCTTCTTCGCCCTGTTATGGCTATAAATGAAGACTTTTTTAGTTTTAATGCTTGTTGCATCAATTGGGTTTGCTGTATTCTTCCTATCATTTATAATTGGATTTATCTATGCAAATATATGACTTATTTCCAAATATAAATATATAATTGGATTTTTCTCGTATGATAATACACATAAATCCAAAAAAAATCCCGTTCTGTCATTTACAAAACGGGATTTTAAATTTTAATGAAAAATTATTTTTTTTCAATAGTGCTTTTGCCAAGTACAGTGTAAAGTGGACAATACCCAATTAATGCGGTAACTAATAGCACAATGGCAACTACTGACAATACCCAAGAAAATCCACCTTGAACAACGCCAAAGAAATCTAATGCTGCTAATATTACAGCAAGTACAATACGAATAATTTTGTCTGTTTGACCTACATTTTTTGTCATAATTTTAATGGTTTAATGGTTAATTATAATGCCAAAAGTAATAAAAAAAAATCGATTGTTTTAGAAAAATAACTAAAATATTATATTACCACTTTCAGAATTGCTATTTAAAATCAAACTTCTATAAGTCCCAAAGGCTTTTACCTTAACTATATTTTCCTGAGTTGGAAAAACATCAATCAAAGTGGCGTTTCTTATTTTAATCGTTTTAAAAGGAGCTACATTTTTAATTTCCATATAGATATAGATCATATCTTTTTCATATTCTTTCCCTACAAAAATGTAATTCTGTGTTTTGCCTTCTACAATAAGCTCAAATTTGGTTTTAATGTATCTTTCAATTAAACTGTTTGAATCCTTAGCCTCTCTTTCTGTGTTAAGTTCAAAGTCTTTTTTATAATTCTTTTTCAGAGTATTTTCCAAATCATCCACAAACAAACGCATGGTGATTTGTAAACTTTTTTCATTTTCTTTGTATTGAATATTTGTTAGGCTGTAGTATTCTTCGTGTTTAGCAAATGACATTGTAAATAAACCAAGTGTTACAAACCAAAAAATATTTTTAAAATGTTGAAACATATCGCATTCAGTGTTTTTGTGATGATTCTAATAGGTTGTAAAACTAAGCAAATTGTTACAAAAACCAATGTGTTGAATCTCCCAAAAGAATTAAAAGTTACAAACGTAAAAATACACGAAAGCAATTTCTTGCTCTCAGATGCTTGTGAACCCTCTATTGTGGTAAATCCTTTGAATCCCAACAATATAATTGCAGGCAGTGTATTAGACAATGTTCATATTTCAAATGACGGAGGGCTTACTTGGCACACAAAAAACTTAAAGTCTGAAAAATACGGAGTATATGGCGATCCGTGTTTGATAGCCGATACATTTGGAAATCAATATTATTTACATCTTGCTAATCCGGATGGAAAAGCATATAAAAGTTCCAAATTCTTAAATGCGATTGTGCTTCAAAAATCTATTGACGAAGGTAAAAATTGGAATGAAGGGCTTGGCATCGGACAAAATGGATTAAAACAGCAGGACAAAGAATGGGCAACAACACATCCTATTACAGGTCAAATTTATGTAACGTGGACTGAATTTGACAAATACGCCAGTAAAAATCCGGAGGATAAAAGCAGAATTCGATTTGCCACTTCTACCGATTTTGGAGAGACCTTTACGGATGCTGTTACTATAGGTACGATGGAAGGCAATGCTTTAGACGATGACGGAACCACAGAAGGTGCAGTCCCTGCAGTGGATAACGAAGGAAATATCTATGTAGCTTGGGCTGTAAACAATCGCATTTATTTCAATAGTTCTCTCGACGGTGGGAAAACTTGGACTCCTGATGCTGTAGTCACAGACCAAATAGGAGGATGGGCTCAGAACATTCCAAGCATTGGAAGAGGCAATGGAATGCCGGTGACCGTTGTAGATAATTCAAATTCAAAATACAAAGGAACAATTTACATCAATTTTACTGACCAACGCAACGGAGAAAACAATACTGACGTATTCCTCATAAAATCAAAAGACATGGGAAAAACTTGGGACACCGCAAAGAAAGTAAACCAAGACCAAACCCAAAGCCATCAGTTTTTCACGTGGTTGTCCGTTGACCCCAAATCCGGTTATCTCTACATTATTTATTACGACCGAAGTAAATACACTGATAATCAAACTGATGTAGTACTTGCTATATCAAAAAATGGAGGAGATTCTTTTGAAAATTACACTATTTCCGAAAGCCCTTTTTTACCAAGTGACAAAATTTTCTTTGGAGATTATAACAATATATCAGCTTATAATGGCATTATACGACCTATTTGGACCCGTTATGAAAAAGGGATATTGAGTATTTGGACTGCTTTAATCAATTTTAAAACAGAAGAATAACATCAACATATATAATTGTTTATTAGTATTTTAGCATATTATAATGTTAAATTTTGCAATAATTTAATAAAATTCTCAAACCGCAAATCGCAAATCTAAAATTAAAAAGTATTACCTTTGCGTTACCAAAACCCTAATTTATAATTATGGAATATCTAAATTTTGAACAACCGATCAAGGAATTGGAAGAGCAGTTGGAAACGTTGCAAAAAATGAAAGAAGAGAATGGAATTGATATATCGGATACCTCTAAAAAATTAGAAACAAAATTAGCCGATACACGAAAAGAAATATTCAGTAATCTATCTGCTTGGCAGAAAATTCAATTATCACGCCATCCTTCACGCCCCTATACTTTAGAATATATTCAAAAAATATTTGGAGATACTTTTATGGAATTACATGGCGATCGTAATTTCAAAGATGACAAAGCCATGGTTGGTGGATTGGGCAAAATTGGAGATCAAAGCTTTATGGTAATAGGGCAGCAAAAAGGAGTGAATACCAAAATGCGTCAATATCGCAATTTCGGCATGGCAAATCCTGAAGGATATCGCAAAGCGCTACGTTTGATGAAAATGGCAGAGAAATTTGAAATTCCGGTTGTTACACTACTTGATACGCCTGGTGCTTATCCTGGAATAGAAGCTGAAGAACGCGGACAAGGTGAAGCTATTGCTCGCAATATTTTTGAAATGACCCGCTTGAAAACGCCAATAATTACAATCATAATAGGTGAAGGGGCAAGTGGTGGCGCACTCGGAATAGGGGTCGGAGATAGAGTATACATGATGGAATTCACTTGGTATTCCGTAATTTCACCTGAAAGTTGCTCATCTATCTTATGGAGAAGCTGGGATTTTAAAGAAAAAGCAGCAGATGCTCTTAAACTCACAGCTCCGGATATGAAAGAACTCAAATTGATAGATGGTATTATTAAAGAACCCCTTGGTGGTGCTCATGCTAACCCTGATCAAGCCATTGAATCAGTAAAAAATACCATTCTTAAAGCTTATAACGAACTCAAAAAACTCAAACCCGATGATTTAGTAAAAAAACGTATGAAAAAATACGTGGATATGGGCGTTTATGAGGATTAAATAATTAAAATAATATATATGTCTGATAAACAATTACCTGTATGTCCAAAATGCGGTTCTGAATTTACCTACGAAAACGGTTATCTCTTGATGTGCCCCGAATGCGGACACGAATGGGATCCGAAAGATACTTCTGAAACAGATGCCAATGTGGTCAAAGATGCCAATGGAAATATCCTTCAAAATGGTGATTCTGTTATTATCGTTAAAGATTTACCGGTAAAAGGGGCTCCCAAACCTATAAAAGCCGGAACCAAGGTAAAAAATATCCGTCTTACCGACGGCGACCATAATATTGATTGTAAAATTGACGGATTTGGTGCTATGGCGTTGAAATCAGAATTTGTTCGAAAGAGTTAATCTGAAAATTAGAAAATTTGTATATTGGCAAATTAATCTGCTATCCCGCTCACGCCATATCTTGATTTTCAACTTGCGGAATCTCCGTTACACCTCGATTTGCTAATTAACTAATTATCGTTGTAACCAAAAATCGGCTAATACAAAAGCAGTAAGTGCTTCCACAATAGGAACTGCTCTCGGTACAACGCAAGCATCGTGACGGCCTTTGCCTTTTAAGTCCACCAAATTTCCGTGAATGTCTAATCCTTCGGTAGTTTGAATTAATGTAGCAACGGGCTTAAAAGCTACTCTAAAATAAATATCCATCCCGTTACTGATGCCACCTTGAATGCCACCTGAAAGATTGGTTTTTGTGGTTCCATCGGCATTGAACCTATCATTATGCTCACTGCCTTTCATCTTAGCGGCACAAAAGCCGGCTCCGTATTCAAACCCTTTTACCGCATTGATGCTCAACATGGCTTTGGCCAATTCCGCTTGCAATTTATTAAAAATAGGCTCCCCTAATCCGACAGGGACACCTTGGGCTACACAAGTAATGGTGCCTCCAATAGTATCGCCTTGTTTTTTTATTTCAGCAATCAAATTTTCCATTTTTTCAGCAGATGCCAAGTCAGGACAACGAACGGCATTGGTTTCAGTTAATGAAAAATCTAAATCTTGATAGGGTTTGTCTATAAAAAGTTCGCCCACAGAAGAAGTGAAAGCATTTATTTTAATGTCTTTTATAATTTGTTTTGCAACAGCTCCGGCAACCACCCAATTGGCTGTTTCACGAGCAGAACTTCTCCCTCCTCCTCTATAATCACGATGTCCGTATTTTTGTTGATACGTAAAATCAGCATGCGACGGACGGAAAACCTCTTTTATATGCTGATAATCATCGGATCTTTGGGTTGTATTTTCAATAATGAAGCCAATGGAAGCTCCGGTAGTTTTTCCTTCAAAAATTCCGGATAGAAACTTCACTTCATCCGGTTCTTTGCGTTGCGTTACAATTTTGGATTGGCCGGGTTTACGACGATTAAGCTCTAATTGAATAGCATCAAAATCTAAAAGTATTCCTGCAGGCACACCATCTATAATGCCTCCTATTGCTGTTCCATGCGATTCTCCAAAAGTAGTAAGTTTAAGTCTATTCCCTAAAGTATTCATTGAATGTGTATCTTTAAAATTCAAAAGTAGTATTTTTTAATACTACTTAGTAATATTTTTACTACTCACATTAAAAAAGTGTCCCTATTTTATTTTTTTTTTGAAAAAAGTTATAGTTTTACAAATTCTATACGCTTTATAATATTGTAATTTCAGATTTTCAAATGACCGGAAAAAGAATTTCATCACACCTATTTCTCCTCTTTGTTTGGTTAATTTTCATCAATCATTCTCAAGTTAAAAATATAAAATATTACAATAATTCCTTTTGGATCAATAATTTAGATTCTATCCAACTCAAAAAAGTAAAAAATGTACTAATAACTCATGATAGTTTAGCTCAAAAAAAATGGGTAGATAGTATAATGAGCGGAATGTCTGTTAAAGATAAAATTGCACAACTCTTTATGGTTGCCGCTTATTCCAACAAAGACGCCTCCCATGAAAATCAAGTCAGAAAATGGATAGTGGAAAACAAAGTAGGTGGGCTAATTTTTATGCAAGGCACCCCTTACAAGCAAGCTGTTTTAAACAATGAATATCAATCACTCAGCCTGATACCGCTACTCATTGGCTTTGACGGTGAATGGGGTTTGAATATGCGGTTGGACAGCACTTATAAATTTCCGTGGAACTTGACCATAGGAGCTATCCGTGATAATAATTTGATAGAAAAAGCAGGAAAACGTATCGGACAACATTGCAAAAGATTGGGTATTCACATCAATTTTGCTCCGGTTGTTGACATCAACACCAATCCCTTAAATCCCATTATTGGGAATAGATCCTTCGGCTCTGACAAATACAATGTTACTGAAAAAGCAAAGCACTTTACCAATGGAATGCAAAGTGAAAACGTATTGGCTTGCGCTAAGCATTTTCCCGGACACGGCGAAACCGACAAAGATTCCCACAAAACACTTCCCACAGTAAATTTAAACAAAGATAGGTTGTTTGAAATCGAGCTTTTTCCCTATCATACCCTTATTAACGAAGGGGTAGCATCCGTAATGACGGCTCATCTCAATGTTCCCGCATTGGAAAAAAACCCCAATATTCCGTCTTCTATGTCTTATACTATAGTTACGGATTTATTGAAAAACCAATTTCATTTTAACGGATTGATTTTTACAGATGCACTCAATATGAAAGGGGCTTCGCAGTTTAAATTACCGGGACAATTGGAATTAGCAGCTTTTCTCGCCGGAAATGATGTTTTGCTTTTCTCGGAATATGCATCCATTGCTATCGATACGCTTTTCAACGCTTATCAACGCAATGAATTTGATGACGAAAGACTCAATCATTCTGTTCGTAAAATTTTAAATGCCAAATATAAAGCAGGTTTATATAACCCCAAACCGATAGAATTGGAACATTTACAATCCGATTTGGTTCAAATAGAAGATGAAGTTTTAAATAGAAAATTATTCGACAATGCCATCACTTTAGTTGAAAATAACGGTGCCTACCCTGTTGAAAACTTAGAACAAAAAATTGGGTATTACGCTTTGGGTGGTGATGACGGGACTCCTTTCTTTGAAATGTTGAGAAAATATGCTGATGTAAGAAAAATAAGCAGTATAGCACGCGACAGATTAAAGCAATTTGACTTAATTATAATAGGCTATCACAAATCCGATACACACCCGTGGAAACAATTTCAAATGACAGAAGATGAAGTAAAGGTATTAGACGCTATATCAAATAATACCAAAACCATTCTTGCCGTTTTCACAAGCCCTTACGCTTTATTAAAAATTAAAGACTTTAAAAAATTCGACAACATTGTGGTTGCTTATCAAAACGCCTCAATAGCACAAGAACTGACAGCGCAGAAGATTTTTGGGGCTTTAAAAACCAATGGAACACTCCCTGTTGTTATTAATGATAATATGCCTTTTGGTAAAGGTTTTCAAAAGGATGCCATAGGCAGATTGTCTTATGGTTTGCCTGAGGAAGTCGGTATGAGCAGCATGAAATTAAATAAAATAGACAGTGTCGCAAAACTTATTATCGATAAAAAAATGGCTCCCGGAATGCAAATCCTCATAGCAAGACATGGAAAAGTGGTGTATCAAAAAGCCTTTGGTTATTTCACGTACGATAGTTTACATCCTGTAGATAACTATACGCTTTACGATTTAGCTTCTGTTACCAAGATTACAGCTGGTTTGCCTATGGTAATGAAAGCATACGAAGATGGAAAAATTACTTTAGACGAAACTTTAGGACAAGCATTCCCACAATTGACTCAATCCAATAAAAAAGACATTACCTTTAGAGAAGCGCTCTCACATAAAAGCGGAATGATTGCTTGGATTCCTTATTATAAAAGAACCTTGGATTCCTTAACTAAAAAGCCGCTGCCTTTCTATTATTCGAATAATTATTCTGATACATACTCTATTCAAGTTGCCAAAGATTTATATGTAAATAAGGCAATAAAAGACACCATTTGGAATAGAATGATTTTATCCGATATGAAATCTAAATCCTATAGATACAGCGATTTGTTTTTTACGCTGTACAAAGATTTTGTAGAGCGAAATTATCAAACGGAATTAGATAAAATAGTGGAAACTGAATTTTATAAACCTTTAGGTGCTTATACATTAACTTACAATCCACTACAAAAATTTGACCTCAATCGCATTGCCCCTACAGAGGAAGACCACTATTTTCGCTACCAGCACTTGCAGGGACATGTGCATGATATGGCAGCGGCACTTTTAGGGGGTGTAAGCGGTCACGCCGGACTTTTTGGTGATGCCAACGATGTCGCTAAAATGATGCAAATGTATCTTCAAAATGGCTTTTACGGCGGAAAACAATATTTTAAAAAATCTACTATTGAAACTTTTAATTTCAGATATTACGCAAAAGAAAAAAACCGTCGCGGGTTAGGATTTGACAAACCACAATTGGATAAAGACGAAAAAGCTACTTGCGGTTGTGTGTCGGAAAGTAGTTTTGGACACAGTGGGTTTACCGGAAATTATATTTGGGCCGATCCCGAAAGTGGGATTCTGTATGTATTCTTATCCAACAGAACCTATCCTACTATGGATAATAACAAAATGGTAAAAAGCAATATCAGAACTGAGATTCAAAAATTGATTCAAGAAGCTATGGTAGATTAGAGAACAAAAAAATCAAAAAATTACAAAATATAACCACTATTCAATAATGAAAAAAATAGCAGTTTTTTGCGGGGCAAGTGCTGGATTTAGTGAGATTTATAAAAATGAAGCCAAAAAATTGGGTGAATATTTTGTAGAAAAAAATATTACCATGGTTTATGGCGGTGGAAAAATCGGGATGATGGGCGCTATTGCCGATGCTATGTTGGCTAAAGGAGGTAACGTCATTGGGGTTATCCCGCATTTGTTACGCCATGAAGAAGTGGAACACAGTGAAATCAATGAAATGCACGTTTCCAATACGATGAGCGAACGCAAAGTTACTATTAGTAAAATGGTGGATGGCTATATAGCACTTGCCGGTGGATTCGGTACACTCGATGAAATCTTTGAAGCACTCACACTCGGACAACTCGCCATTGAGCAAAAACCAATTGGAATTCTAAACACCAACGGATTTTACAACTATTTGTTAGGGCAATTAGATAAAATGGTTGAAGAAGGTTTCTTGCGGGCTGAAAACAGAGAAATGCTATTAGTCAGTAATTCCATTCCCGAATTGCTTGACAAAATGAAAAATTACGACCCACCAAAAGTGAATAAGCTAGTGGATACTGTGGGGAGTTAAATATTATCTATCCCAAAAATATTTAGATTATTAATGAGCCCATTCGAGTTGCGTCGTATGATTAGACTTAAAAAGGTTCCTAATCCCAATGGTTATTAGGATAGTTTTTTATAATTTTATTTTCTTCTCTTTCTGAGGCAAAATCGTGAGAATTTTCGTAAAGGAATACTTTTTTATTAAACCAATCGAAAGGATTCAGTTTGTCAAAATTTCGTTTTGCGTTGTTGCGAGTTTTCTTAAAATGGACTTATAATAGGATGATTATTGCTCTTGCAAAATTACTGTTCCTGAAAATTGTCCTGTAATAACTTGATTGTTATTCGGTTTTATTGAAAATGTAATTTTAAAATTATTAGATGAAACTTTGTCCACAGCACAAGTCCCTTCAGATAAATCATTGAAAGATTGAATGTTACTGTTTTCAGTGATTGAATAATTGCTTAACCAGCTATTCAAATATCTGCTACTTTCGGGGATAGTATAAGTGCCGTTAATTGACTGATTATAAGGAAAAAATATCGCAAGTTGAACAATTCTAGTTGTACTTCCTTCTTGCGCTACTAATGAAATTAAATAATAATTTTCTTCTTCTCCATTCTGCGCAATAAAACCCATAACCGTAGCTTGGGTTATTT
The DNA here is from genome assembly GCA_020740485.1 of Polaribacter sp. Lineage (GTDB taxonomy): Bacteria > Bacteroidota > Bacteroidia > Flavobacteriales > Flavobacteriaceae. The sequence continues at coordinate 20,492 of DYMN01000017.1, forward strand.
TATAATGCGTACCACCATCTACTTGTAAATAATTATCGACCTCTTCTTCACTTTCTTTGCTGCAGGATGTAAAAGAAAGGAAAACCGATAATAAAATTGCAAAAAAATATACTGTTTTTTTCATAAGAAATAAGGATTAAATGAAATGAATAAAAATGTTGCTGAATTAAATCGCTTACAAATTTATAAAAAACTTTTAAACCTTTGATTTTCTAAAAAAACTTACACCTCTTTGCATTCACATTAAAAGTATCTTATTGTAAGCAATTAAGGTAAAAAAAAACTCAGTATTTTAAAGGAGAAAAAAACTAAATTACAGAAGCTGAAAAAAATGATTTGTTCAAAATTCCTTTTCGAATGACGGCAAAGTTAAAATGCTCAATTTATTTGGTAACCTCGCAGTTAACAAAAAAGTTTAAAAATTTCTTCATGTATCTTCTCCCCTACTTCTGATCCATATAAGGGTTTGTCAAAATTAATTTCTCGATTTTTGAAAAATTCAAACGCTTGCAACATTTCAATTTTGTTTGTAGCAACAATTTTAGCAAACCCATTTTCCACTAATTCCACCCATTCGGTTTCCGATCGAGCGATTATAACCGGTTTTTGATTGAAAAAGGCTTCTTTTTGCAATCCACCACTATCGGTAACTACCATACTACAATTTTTAAGCAACTCCAACATATCAAAATAACCTACAGGATCTATGATCTTGATTTTATATTGCAAATGATTGTTTTCCAATATCTTTTTAGTGCGTGGATGTAAGGGCAAAATTACAGTTTGTGTTCTGTTTATTTCATCTAATCCTTCAAAAATAGCTTTTAAATTATTCAAATCATCCGTATTCTCTTGGCGGTGTATGGTAGCCAATACAAATTTTCCTTTTTCTAAATTTAAAGACTTGTATCTAGTAGCTTTTTCTTGCGATGTTTTGGAATAATACTGCACAGCATCGAGCATAATATCACCGGTTTTAACGATTTGATTATCAAAATGCGCAAAACCTTCTTTTTGTAAGTTTTCAATAGCAGTTTCGGTAGGGCATAGCAACAAATCACTAATTCTGTCGGTGAGAATTCGATTGATTTCTTCCGGCATAGCCATATTAAAAGAACGAAGTCCCGCTTCGATGTGCACTAATTTTACACCTAATTTTTTAGCCGCTAAAGCACCAGCCAACGTGGAATTCGTGTCGCCATACACTACAACTACATCCGGTTTTTCCAACACCATAATTTCTTCAATTTTTTCCATCATTTGTCCGGTCATCGCTCCGTGATTGAGCCCGTTAATATTGAGAAAGTATTTAGGTTTTAGGATTTCCATTTCCTCAAAAAATACTTCGCTCATATTGGCATCATAATGCTGCCCTGTATGTACAATGATTTCATCCAATAAATTGTTTTTTTGAATGATACGACTCAAAACAGCCGCTTTGACAAATTGTGGTCTGGCACCGAGAATGGTTAGAATTTTTGGTTTCAAAATAAAATCTATCCTTTAAAGGTTACAAAATTACGTGGCGTTTCATAGAGCGTAATTTCTAATTCTAGTTTGGAATCAATATGAGGTCTCAGTTTATTCCAAATCACCACTGAAATATTTTCTGCTGTAGGATTTAAAGATATAAATTCCGGTACTTGCTCATTGAGATTTTTGTGATCAAAAGCTTCTTCAATTTCATTGGCTATCAAATCTTTGAGAACTTTCATATCCATAACATAACCGGTTTCCGGTTCAATTTCACCTGTAACAGATACAATCAACTCATAATTATGTCCGTGAAAATGCGGATTGGCGCATTTGCCAAACATATCATCATTACGTTCATCAGACCATTCACAATTATACAATCTATGCGCTGCATTGAAATGCGCTTTTCTGCTTACGGTTACTTTCATGGTTTTTAGATTTAATTTTGTTAAAAAATTTATAGTTAGCCTCCAACTCTTTTTACTTTGTATCCTTCATTTTGCAAAATTTGAATCACCTTATCTCTGTTATTGCCTTGAATGATGATCTCTCCGTCTTTTACACTACCCCCTACGCCACATTTGTTTTTGAGCATTTTTCCCAAAGCCTCCAAATCTTCATCAGCTCCTTTAAATCCTTTTACAATGGTTACGGTTTTCCCACCACGACCTTTGTTTGAAAAATGCGCTTCTAATAATTGTTTACCCGGTAATAATTTTTCTTCGATTTCTTCAGGAATATAATTTGAAAAATCTTCGTTTTTGTTCGTTGAATATACAAAACCACCTAAATCAGACAGTGAATTTAACTTATTTTTACTCATAATTTTGCATTCTTTTTTGTTTGTTTTTATGCTTTAAAAAGAAAAAAATTCCAATCAATAAAAATAAGCCGGCTAATCCGAGCAAAACGAAATGACACCATTTACATTCACTATTTTTGATTTTTCCGGAGATTAAAACCAAAAAAATGGAAATGATATAAAGTCTTGAATGTGCGCTGATTTCCATTTATTTCTTATATTTTCGATAAAGAAAAACCCCTAATGCCAATAGTTCAAATGCAACACCCATTAAAAAAATAACATTCGCTTGATTCCATCCAAAAAAACGTCCTGCAAGCCCCACTATTACCAGAAAAATACCAAATGTAAAAGATGAATCTAATATATCATTATTCATTGTATATACTGTTTATAATTATTTCTTATAAAATGGGATTAAATAGGCAACTGTATAATTGAATCCAAATCCGTTGTTATTCAACAGTACTTTGTTAAATCCCGGAATGTATAAGTTTGAAAAATTATCAGGTTGTTTACTTGAAATCAATTTTTTAAATTGAATACTGGTTGTTAAAAACAGATTTTTCATAACTTCTACTTTTAAACCTACATTAAGTTCAGCCCAATGTCCGTTTAAACCCGTGTATTTTAAATTAGGAGTATAGGTTTGGTCACCAAAGTAATGATCTAAATCAGTAGTAGTATAACTAATGAGTTGTTGATTAAAAGTGCTGAAGCCATAACGCAAACCCACATACACTTCATTATTCAAACCTGTCCAATTCTCATAAGTATTGTAATTAAAACCTAATTTAGCATAACTTCCATTGGTGTGGTAGGTTATAAAGTCTTCTTTGCCCGGTTCGGATGCGTAACCTATTTCTGCTGCTGCATACCAATTTTTTGCAAGTCTATAATCGCCCGTTATTTCAAACCCGACCTCTTGTTTTTGAATGAGCTGTACGATAGGACGTGACAAATCTAATCCGATTCTGAACCCAAATTTTTGCTCTTTTTTAATAGAATCATTTGCCGGTAGAATGGTATCTTGGGCAAACCCGTAGGTAAAAACAAAAATAAATATGATGTTAATGATAAATTTTGACATTGGCTTGATTTTCGTTCTCTACTTGTTGGTGAATTAACTCAAATCCATTTGCCCAATGATGGGTTAAGGAGGATGTGTTTTGAATTGTAAAATTGGTTTTATACCCACACGAACGCGACACAAAAATATTGGAGCGGGTGTAATCAATGATGAGTGTATCTATGTAGTTGATCGTATCGTTGTTTTGCGACAAGATGTATTTGGTAACGTCAGCATTCGCATTGAGAGGAAGGGAAATACTATCCGAGTTTACATTTTTATAGAGCGTGTCCTTGCCTTCAGCCCATATATATAAATAAGGAACCTTTAATAACTCATTGTGATCATTTTTATCGTAAAAAGTGAGAATTAGTTTTGGAGTAAGTACTTTTTCTGTACAAATATCATCCACTTCACAACTTATAATAATTGCAAAAAATGAAATGACGATAGTAATAAGACTAAATTTATTCATTATGAATTAAATTTTCTTTAATAAAACTACATTTTCCACGTGATGTGTTTGTGGAAACATATCTACGGGTTGCACTTTCTCTATTTGATATTGCTCTTTCATTAATGCTAAATCTCTTGCTTGTGTAGCCGAATTACAACTGACATACACTATTTGTTCCGCCCCCACTTTTAATAATTGTTCCACTACTTTTGGATGCATGCCATCACGTGGCGGGTCGGTGATAATTAAATCCGGTTTGCCGTGTAAAGATAAGAAATCATCGTTAAAAACGGTTTTCATATCCCCTACCAAAAACGAAACATTGCGAATATTATTGAGTGCTGCATTCTCTTTAGCATCTTGTATCGCTTCAGGTACGGATTCTATTCCTACCACTTTTTTTGCATTTCTCGCTATAAATTGCGCAATGGTTCCTGTGCCGGTATAAAGATCGAACACCAATTCATTCCCTTTTAATCCGGCAAAATCGCGAACCACCTTATATAATTCGTAGGCTTGAGCAGAATTGGTCTGATAAAAAGATTTTGCATTGATTTTAAAATTCAAATCTTCCATTCGTTCTAAAATAAAAGGTTTTCCACTAAAAACATTTATTTTTTGATCATATATCGTGTCATTTTCCTTAGTGTTTACAACATATAAAAGAGAAGTAATTTGTTTAAAATTATCAACTAACGCATTCATTATCAAATTGATTTCCTTTTTATTATCGTAGTAGAATTGAACCAAAACCATAATCTCACCCGTAGAACTCATTCTAATCATCAAAGTGCGTAAAATTCCCTCTTTGGAACGCGGATTGAAAAACGAGATATGATGATCTATCGCAAATTGTTTGATAAAATTCCGAATAGTATTAGAGGGTTCAGCTTGCAAGTGGCACTGATTAATGTCTAATACTTTGTCCCACATTCCGGATATATGAAAGCCACAAGCCGGGAATGCTTCTATATTTTCTTCTTTTTTTATCTCAGTGGGCGTTAGCCAACGTTTGGAAGCAAAGGAAAATTCCATTTTATTGCGATAATGATAAATTTCCTTACAACCCAAAATAGGTTGATGCACCGGCAATTCAAGATGTCCTAACCGCCTAAGATTTTCTAGTACCTCTTTTTCTTTAAAATACAATTGGGATTCATATTGCATATGTTGCCATTTGCAACCTCCACACCAATCAAAATGTTCGCATACGGGAACTGCTCTTTTGTCTGAAAGATGTTGAATGGAAATTACATTGGCTTCATAAAAACCGCTTTTTTGTTTAGTGGTTTGCACGGTTACAACATCTCCCGGAACCGCTTGATTAATAAATACTACTTTCCCATCCGGTGCTTTGGCTATTGCTTTACCTTTTGCGCCGGCATCAATCACCGATAAGTTTTCAAAAATCTTGTTTGGTCTTTTTGGCATAGTGCAAAAATAAAAAAAGCATTCACTTTTTCGGTGAATGCTTTTGTTTAAATTTTATTAAAAAATTATTTATCCAAAGAACGGATGTAATTAGCAATTGCATTTAAGTCATCACCTGATAATTTTTTAGTAACCTCAAGATTGGCTTGCATTTCAGAAAATCTTTCAGGAAGTACAATCGCTTTTGCATTTCCTTTTAAGAAGCTCACTAAATTTCCACTTTTTTCTTTGTAGATTTTAGCTACTTCAGTGTAAGTTGGCCCAACACCTGCGTTGGTAGCATGATGGCAAACTGTACATTTGTTAGCCGGATCAATTTTGTCAACAACCGCTAAGAAAGCTTTTTCTTCAGCAGATACTTCAGCTACGGGAGCTGCAGGAGCCGGAGTTGCCACTTCTGTTGCAGGAGCCGGAGTTTCAGCCGGTTTTTCTTTTTTACCACAAGAAGCAACTGCTAAGGCAATTACAAAAACAGATAAAATTAATTTTTTCATTTTTTAAAAATTGTTAATGGTTAAGTTTATTTCTATAGTGCAAATATACTATTTTTATAAATATTTAATAAAAAATAATAAGTTATTTAGTCAATATTTTTTAAGCCCATCTATTATTTTTTTAATTCAAAAAAAAGGTGGAAATTTGCTAGCATTACAAAGATTAATATTTTTTCCTTAAAAAACACATTATCAAATAATTATATTTATGTCTATCAAAATAACATCTTCACAACTGGCAATTGATTTAGAAAACCAATATGGAGCACACAATTATCATCCACTTCCTGTGGTTCTTACCAAAGGGGAAGGTATATATGTTTGGGATGTAGAAGGGAAAAAATATTTTGATTTTCTTTCCGCCTATTCTGCCGTAAACCAAGGGCATTGTCATCCAAAAATCGTTATCGCATTAACAGAGCAAGCACAAAAATTGACCCTGACCTCACGTGCATTTTACAATGATGTGTTGGGACCATGGGAGCAATATATGTCGGAATATTTTGGCTATGACAAATTATTACCTATGAATACAGGGGCTGAAGCTGTAGAAACGGCAATAAAATTAACGAGAAAATGGGCTTACGAAGAAAAAGGGATTCCTGAAGAGCAAGCTAATATCCTCGTTTGCGACGGTAATTTTCACGGAAGAACTACTACTATCATTTCATTTTCAAATGATCCGGATTCTAAAAAACATTTTGGACCTTTTACGCCCGGATTTATCAGCATTCCTTATGATGATGTAGATGCGTTAGAAAACGCATTGAAAACAATACCCAATGTAGCAGGATTTTTAGTAGAGCCCATTCAAGGAGAAGCCGGCGTTTATGTACCATCAGATGGCTATTTAGCAAAAGCGAAAGCTTTATGCGAGCAACATAAAATACTTTTTATTGCGGATGAAGTACAAACAGGGATTGCACGCACCGGTAAACTCTTGGCGGTTCATTACGAAAATGTTCGTCCTGATGTCTTGATTATGGGAAAAGCACTTTCAGGAGGAGCTTATCCAATTTCGGCGGTGATGGCAGATGACGCTATCATGCATGTAATCAAACCGGGACAACATGGTTCTACTTTTGGAGGAAATCCCTTAGCTGCTGCCGTATCTATGGCAGCATTAGATGTAATCAAAGATGAAAATTTAGCTGATAATGCAAACAAAATGGGTCAAATTTTCAGAGCTGAATTAGATAAATTAGTTGGTAAATATCCATTATTAAAATTGGTAAGGGGTAAAGGTTTGTTGAATGCTATAGTAATCAATGATACTCCTGATAGTGAAACTGCTTGGAATTTCTGTTTGAAACTGAGAGACAACGGTTTGTTAGCCAAACCCACTCATGGCAATATCATTCGCTTTGCGCCACCATTAGTCATTAACGAAAAACAGATTAGAGAATGTGTTTCAATTATTGAAAAAACTTTCAGTGAGTTCTAACTTAAGATTTGTTAGACTTATCTAACAATTTTTTAATCAATTTTATGTTGGATAGCCCCATCTCGTTCTTTGATTAAATGGTCTGTAAACATAATTCCATTCAAATGGTCAATCTCATGTTGGAAAATGGCAGCAGTAAAAGCTTCCACCATTTCACATTTGTGGTTGCCGGTTCTATCTTTGTATTCTACAAAAATAGCATAAGCCCTGTCTTGTGTGGTGCCGCGATAATTAGGGACTGAAAGGCAACCCTCTCTAACATCTTGTTTCATATCCGAATATTTTTTGATTTCCGGATTGAAATACACTTCAAAAGGCTCGTTTTCCAAATCTAAACGTTGCACCCAAATGATACGCTTTAGTATGCCTACTTGTGGTGCAGCGATGCCTACACCCTTACTATTTCTAAGGGTAACATACATTCTATCTACCAAATAATTTAGCACTTCGTTATCAGGTTTTACATCTAAAGCAATACTTTTTGACCTTAGAATCAGCGAATCAGATGGATCTGTAATTTGCAAAACACGCATGGATTTATCCCTTTCACCTGATTTGATTAAAGCAATCTCGCTTGGAGTAAAGTTAGATTCGGTTTGTGCAACATTTTTTGTAGTGCCACAACTAACTAAAAAAATCAACAATACAATAGTGTAAATAATACGCATACATTTATTTTTTTTCAAAAATAAAAAAACCGTTTCAATTACGAAACGGTTTTAATAATATTTGTGAAAAAGCAATTATTTCACTTCCTCAAAGTCGATGTCTTGAGCGGCATCTCCTTGATTTTGATTTTCCTGTTGAGGTTGTTCTTGCGAAGTACTTTCGCCCCCTTGGGCTTCTTGAGAAGCTTTTTGCATTTCAGGCGCAGCAGTTTCCCAAGCTTTATTGATTTTATCCATAGCAGCGTCAATTGCTGACCCATTTCGAGAAGCGTGAGCCGCTTTTAATTCATTTAAAGCATCCTCAATCGGTTTTTTAACCCCATCAGAAAGTTTATCGCCATTGTCCTTCAATTGCTTTTCCGTTTGGAAAATCATAGAATCTGCAGTATTGATTTTTTCTGCTTCCTCTTTGGCTTTTTTATCTTCTTCAGCATGCGCTTCGGCATCGGCTTTCATACGTTTGATATCTTCTTCACTCAAACCGGATGAAGCTTCAATGCGGATATTTTGCGATTTATTGGTTTGTTTGTCAATGGCGGTTACGTGTATAATACCATTGGCATCTATATCAAAAACTACTTCAATTTGCGGAACACCACGCGGTGCAGGCGGAATACCATCTAAGTGGAAACGACCAATAGTTTTGTTATCACGCGCCATTGCTCTTTCCCCTTGCAATACGTGAATTTCAACAGAAGGTTGATTGTCCGCAGCAGTAGAGAATACTTGTGATTTCTTGGTTGGAATGGTAGTGTTGGCTTCAATTAATTTAGTAAACACATTACCCATAGTTTCTATACCTAAAGAAAGCGGTGTAACATCGAGTAACAATACATCTTTCACATCACCGGTCAACACACCACCTTGAATCGCTGCTCCAATAGCAACTACTTCATCCGGATTTACGCCTTTATGCGGTTTTTTACCAAAGAATTTTTCCACTTCTTCTTCTACACGTGGCATACGTGTAGAACCTCCCACTAATATCACTTCATCGATATCACTTGGATTCAATCCGGCGTCTTTTAAAGCTGCTTTTACAGGTTCCATAGAACGACGAAATAAGGAATCCGCTAATTGTTCAAATTTAGCACGAGTGAGCTTACGTACCAAGTGTTTTGGTCCTGTGGCTGTAGCAGTAACATAAGGTAGATTGATTTCCGTTTGCGAACTACTTGACAATTCTATTTTGGCTTTTTCAGCTGCTTCTTTTAAACGTTGTAAAGCCATCGGGTCTTTACGTAAGTCCATGTTTTCTTCTGCACTAAATTCTTCAGCTAACCAATCGATGATTACTTGATCAAAGTCATCGCCTCCTAAGTGCGTATCCCCATTCGTAGATAAAACTTCAAATACGCCATCTCCTAATTCCAATATTGAAATATCGAATGTACCTCCACCTAAATCATATACGGCAATTTTTTGATCAGCGTGTTTTTTGTCTAATCCATAAGCTAATGCCGCAGCTGTTGGTTCATTGATGATACGAGCTACCTTCAAACCTGCTATCTCACCGGCTTCTTTTGTTGCCTGACGTTGAGAGTCGTTAAAATAGGCAGGAACAGTAATAACTGCCTCAGTTACAGTTTGTCCTAAATAATCTTCTGCCGTCTTTTTCATTTTTTGCAAAATCATCGCAGAAATTTCTTGTGGTGTATACAATCTGCCATCTATATCCACACGTGCAGTATCATTGTCACCTTTTACCACTTTGTAAGGGACACGTTCTGCTTCCATTTTGGATTCAGAATATTTGTTGCCCATAAAACGTTTGATAGAATATACAGTATTCTGTGGATTGGTTACCGCTTGACGTTTTGCTGCATCTCCTACTTTACGTTCGCCTCCGTCTACGAATGCTACAACAGATGGAGTGGTGCGTTTCCCTTCGGAGTTTGGGATTACTACCGGATCATTTCCTTCCATTACGGAAACACATGAATTGGTAGTCCCTAAATCTATTCCTATTATTTTACCCATTTTTTAAATTATTTTATTAGTTATTGATATAATGTTAATGATATATTTTTTTTCAATGATTATGCCAAGAAGAAATTTATGACAATGTGGCAGTACGCTTCGACTTCCGATAACTATCGGAATCGACAAGCTCAGTGCAGGCAAGCTCAGCGACCAAAAGGGAAAAGTTGAGCGATAGCGAAATCCTGCAGGGCAGGAGGAAAAAGTTGAGCGATTACGAAATCCCGCAGGGCGGGAGTATAAGTTGACGATAGCGATTCCGGTACCTTGCCTTTAGTTCTGTCGCGCAGGGCGTCATTGGCAGGTCTATCGAAAAAGAAGTTAGAAAATGTGGTCAAGTGTATAGAAAAATCAATTTGTGATGGTTATATTGATTAAAAAAATGTAAAAAGTGATTTTTTTTGATTAATTTTTTTGATTTCAATTAAAATTATTAGTATTTTTGAAAAATTAACTGATTTATTAACTCAAAAAAAACAAAAATCTCATGAGCAAATTTGATGAAAAATTAGCACAGTATTCCGCCGAATTCAAAAAATTAGGAATTTCTTTCGAAGCAGAATTATTTGGAAAAGTAGCTAAAGGTTTGGGTCCTTCTATCTACAACAAGGATGCTGAAACAGTATCTTGTAGCCAAGATTCTGAATTAGCAACAGTAAAAAACAATTTCTGTATGAAAAAATTAGCGATTACAGATGAAAAGAAAATTGATGCAGCTATAAAAGCTGTATGCGAAAAATTGGGAACTTCCAATAAAAACAAATACAGAGCGATGTTTTACTACCTATTGGTTAAAGAGTTTAAAGCAGAAGAAAAGTATTAGTCATTGGTCGTTAGTCTTTGGTCGTTAGTCTTTAGACTTTGCTCGTCAGTCGTTGGACTTTAAATGTTGGACGTAAGACTACAAGTCATAAGACTTCAAAACTTCGAGTTTTATAAAATTAAAAAAAAATCCTGCCATCACTGACAGGATTTTTTTTATCGGGTAAACACCCATTCGGTTTTCGAAGAAATTTTTTCATCAAAAGCATAACCATCTGATGTGAAAGTTTTCAGTTGTTCTACCTCTTCAATTTGATGTTCGATAGCAAAACGCGTCATCAAACCTCGTGCTTTTTTGGCAAAAAAACTGATTGTTTTGTATTCGCCGTTTTTATAATCTTTAAAAACAGGAGTTATGATTTTAGTGTTTAACAAATTGATTTTTATTACTTTATAATATTCATTACTTGCCAAATTGACAATCGATTCCCCTTCAAATAACTCATTATTGATGGCAAGTGTTACTTTATCATTCCAAAATCGATAGAGATTCTTGGTTTTTCCTACTATCAACTCAGTTCCCATTTCCAAACGATAGGGTTTTATCAGATCAAATGGTTTTAACACACCATATTGTCCGCTGAGCATTCGTACGGTTTTTTGTGTGAAATCTAATAAATTTTCAGGAATTGAATAAGCATCTAACCCCACATACACTTCTCCTTTGAAGGCGTAAATTGCTTGGCGTAACTCTTTTTCATTTTCCCATTGCTGGTTACGTTGCCAATTGAGCTCAGCCAATTTATCCGAAATGTGCATGAGCTCCATCAATTGTTTCGGTGTTTTTTTGATTAAAACGCGATTGATTTCGTTGGCAATATCCGTAAACAAAGGTTCGCTTGATCTATCTGTAGGTAACTTAGTTTTAAAATCTAAAGTTTTTGCAGGTGATAATAAAATCTTCATTGTTCTAAATGTTAGTTTTGATTGACTTCAAAATTTATACGTTATGCGAATAGGTTGAAATTTTCAAAAAAATTTGAAAGCAAATTTATACAATTTTTAAACAAAAAACCCTTTCAGAGTAAAACACTGAAAGGGTTTTTAATATAAAACCAATTTTTTTAAAAACAATAACTATTCTCCTCAATCACTTTAGCAGCGATTTCGGTTTTTAATACTATTACATTGGGCATGTTGGTATATTTCGTAAAGCGTTTTAATCCCATCAACATCACCCGTTGCTCATCGCCTTGTGAAAAATACAAAATAGCTTCTCTACCAGCTTTATCTACATTTTGAACAGCTTCATACAAGAACAGTTTTGCCATAGCTATTTGTTCTTTTACAGCATCTTGTCCTTTGGTTGCGGCTAATTTTTCAGCTCTCAATAAAGCACTTTCTGCCAAATAAATTTCCATCATCACGTTTGCGGCGGCTAAAATGAGTTGTTGGTGATTTTCCAAATCCATACCATAGGTTTGAACCGCTTTGCCGGATATCATTAAAAAAGCTTTTTTCAAATTGGCTATTACCATTTTTTCTTCGGCGTACAATTCGGAAAAATCGGGTGTTTCAAAAGAAGGAATTGCCAATAATTCTTTACCAACGGCAGTGGCAGGTCCTAACAAATCTATTTGCCCTTTCATGGCTTTTTTAAGCAACATTGAAATGGTCAACAATCGGTTGATTTCATTTGTTCCTTCGTATATTCTGGTAATTCGTGCATCGCGCCAAGCACTTTCCATTGGGGTTTCTTCTGAGAATCCCATTCCACCATAAATCTGAATGCCTTCGTCCGATGCTTTTTGCACTTGCTCTGATACAAATACTTTCAAAATTGCTGCTTCAATGGCAAATTCCTCAAATGCTTGCAATTCTGCTTGTTCTGTAGGTATTCCGGATGCTTCTAATTCTTTGATTTTCATCTCAATATCGTGAGCGGCTCTATAGGTTCCTGACTCACTCACAAAAGCATTGGTTGCCATTTCAGCTAATTTTTGTTGAATGGCTCCAAACTTAGCGATTTGTGTTTTAAATTGTACTCTTTCATTGGCATACCCTACGGATAAGTTTACCAATCTACGTTGTGCATCCATACAACCGGCTGCTAATTTGATGCGTCCTACGTTAAGCGAATTAAGTGCGATTTTAAATCCCTCACCTTGACTACCTAACATATTTTCTACAGGAATTTTGGTATCGTTGAAGAATACCTGACGGGTAGAAGAGCCTCTAATACCCAATTTGTGTTCTTCTTCGCCTAAGGTTACTCCATTGGGATTATTTTTGTCGTATTCCAAAATAAAGCCTGTGATATTTTTATCATCACCGATACGGGCAAAAACAGAAAATATTTCAGCAAATCCGGCATTGGAAATCCACATTTTTTGTCCATTGATAATATAATGCTTGCCATCATCGGATAATTTTGCGGTGGTTTTCCCACTGTTTGCATCACTCCCCGCTTCAGGTTCAGTAAGACAATAAGCTCCAAATCTAGTTCCTGCAGTCAAATCAGGAAGATATTTTTGCTTTTGTTCTTCCGTTCCGTAGAGATAAATAGGCATTGTACCTATTCCAGTGTGTGCTCCCCAAGCAGTTGCCAACGAACCCGTTACACCTGATATATAGTCAGTGGCTAACATTGTAGAAACAAATCCCATATGTGAGCCTCCATATTCTTCTTTTACTCCCAGACCTAAAAATCCCATTTCGCCTAATTTGCGCATGGTTTCTTCAGTAAATTTGTAATCTTTTTTCTCAAATCTTTCTCGATTTGGAAAAACTTCACGGTCAGCAAATTCTTTGACTGCATCACGCATCATTATTTGCTCTTCATTGATTTCTTCAATGGTGAAAATTTCTTCTTTCTTCACCTCGCGAATAATGAATTCGCCTCCTTTTATTGTGCTCATGGTTATCTTTTGTTTTGAATGTTGAGTTTTGAGTTTTGTTAATGAAGTAGTTCATACACCCCGGCTGCACCTTGTCCGGTTCCTACACACATAGTTACGATGCCATATTTATTTTTACGACGACGCATTTCATTGAATAATTGAACGGATAATTTGGCTCCTGTACAACCCAGTGGATGTCCTAATGCAATGGCTCCTCCATTGACATTTACTAAATCGGGATTAATGCCTAATTCGCGTACCACAGCCAAAGATTGTGAAGCAAAAGCTTCATTGAGTTCAAAAAGGTCAATGTCTTTAAGGCTCATTCCAGCCTGTTTCAATGCTTTAGGCACAGCGGCAATTGGGCCAACTCCCATGATGCGTGGTTCTACACCCATTGCGGCATAAGATACCATTCTGGCTACGGGTTCTAAATTGAGTTCTTTGACCATTTCTTCGCTCATCACTAAAACGAAAGAAGCACCATCGCTCATTTGTGATGAATTTCCTGCGGTGACACTTCCATTAGCAGCAAAAACGGGTTTTAATTTTGCCAATGCCTCCAAGGTGGTGTCTTTTCTTGGTCCCTCATCTGTTGTTACAGTGTAAGATTTGGTTTGTTTTTTCCCATTATCATCTACGAATACTTGTTCTACGGTGATAGGGCAAATATCCTCTGCAAAAACATTGTTCTCTAATGCTTTTACTGCTTTCAAGTGAGAATTATAGGCAAATAAATCCTGATCTTCACGACTCACATTGAATTGTGTAGCCACAGCTTCAGCGGTAAGTCCCATTCCCCAATAATAATTTTCGTGACCGTTTTTAGTGGTTTTATAATCAGGGACGGCGCGATAGCCTCCCATAGGAATATAACTCATGCTTTCTGAACCACCGGCTATGATACAATTTGCCATTCCGGATTGAATTTTAGCTACGGCTATACTAATGGATTCCATTCCGGATGCACAATAACGGTTGACAGTCATTCCCGGAACGCTATCAATTTTTAATCCCATAAGAGAAATCAATCGACCTATATTGAGTCCTTGTTCTGCTTCGGGCATTGCATTTCCGACAATTACATCGTCAACGCGGGTTTTGTCTAATTGCGGTACTTGCGCCAACAGATATTCTATGGTTTCTGCTGCCATCTCGTCAGGTCTTTTGAATCGGAAAACGCCTTTTGGGGCTTTTCCTACTGCGGTTCGATATCCTTTTACTATATATGCTGTTTTCATGATATTAGCCCCCTTCAACTCCCCCAATGGGGGAGAGTTTTTGAGGTGATATTTTAATAGTTATACATTTTATTTTATATTTATGCCTCCCCTTTGGGGAGGTTAGGCGGGGTTTTAATTACGAAGCGGTTTACCGGTTTTCAAGGTGTGGTCAATGCGTTCCAACGTTTTACGTTCGGTCAAAAGACTTAAGAAAGCTTCACGTTCTAAATCCAATAAATATTGTTCGCTTACAAATTGTGGTTCAGATAAATCACCACCTGCCATGATGTAGCCCAATTTATTGGCTATCTTTTGGTCGTGTTCTGATGCATAAAATCCGGCTTTTAAACTATCGGTTCCTACGTAAAACATTCCCAATACTTGACGACCCAATACATAACATTGTTTAGCTACAGGTTGGGTATATCCATCGGCTACCAATTGTAAAGCGTGTTGTTTGGCTGTTGCTATTTGGCGTTCACGGTTCACTACTACTAAGTCTTTCCCGGGTTGATAAAAGCCCAGATCAAAGGCTTCATACGCTGATGTACCTACTTTTGCCATGGCTATATTGATAAAGGCATCTCGCAAGCGATTTACTTTAACATCGTCTTTTGTCCACAATTCGGCTACACGTCTGGTTATTTCTTTGGTTCCGCCTCCGGCAGGAATTAATCCTACGCCAAATTCCACTAATCCGGTGTAAGTTTCAGCTGCGGCAACCACTTTATCGGCGTGTAAACTCATTTCGCAACCACCGCCGAGTGTCATGCCGTGTGGGGCTACAATTACAGGAATAGAGGAATAACGTACTCGCATCACGGTATCTTGAAACATTTTGATTGCCATATTGAGTTCGTCATATTCTTGCTCTACAGCCAACATCAAGACCAAAGCTAAATTAGCTCCCAGAGAAAAATTAGGTCCTTGATTTCCAATCACAACAGCAGCATAATCTTTTTCCGCCATGGCAATACCTTTGTTAATGGCTTCTAAAACGCCACCACCCAAAGTGTTCATTTTGGATTGGAATTCAATATTGAGTACGCCATCACCGAGATGTTGAATACTGGCTTCAGCATTTTTCCAAATAGTTTGAGCTTCGCGAATGTTGTCTAATATGATAAACGCATCTTGACCCGGAATTTTTTTCAATTCTTTGGATGGAATATCATAATAGAATTTCGCTCCTTCTTTTACAGCATAAAGTGTAGTTTGTCCTGCCGCTAACATATCGACAACCCAAGCATTCGGGGTGTAACCTTCGGCTTTCATTAAATCAACTCCTTTTTGGACCCCCACAGCGTCCCAAATTTCAAAAGGACCGTGTTCCCATCCGAAACCAGCTTTCATGGCATCGTCAATGCGATACAATTCATCAGAAATTTCGGGAATGCGGTTACTTACATATTGAAACATCGCTGTCAAAGTTTTGCGGTAGAACTCCCCTGCTTTGTCTTGACCTTTGACCAATACTTTGAAACGATCAATAACTTTATCTATAGATTTAGTCATTTCTAAAGTGGCAAATTTTACCGGTTTCGGGGCTTCATATTCAAGGGTATTTAAATTCAGTGAATGGATTTCGGATCTACCATTGACTGTTACTTTTTTATAAAATCCTTGACCGGTTTTACTGCCTAACCATTTGTTTTCCATCATGGTGTTGATGTAAGCAGGTAATTGGAAAGTGGCATTCATCTCATCGGTTGGGCAATTTTGCTGTACACCATTAGCAACGTGCACCAAAGTATCTAAACCTACCACATCTACTGTGCGGAAAGTGGCTGATTTAGGACGACCGATGACAGGGCCTGTGAGTTTATCCACTTCTTCGACCGTCAAACCGAGTTGTCCTACTTTGTGAAACAAATCCATAATACCAAATATACCGATGCGATTTCCGATGAAAGCCGGTGTATCTTTGGCTAAAACGGATGTTTTACCTAAGAATTTCTCTCCGTAATTCATCAAAAAGTCAACCACTTCCGATTTGCAATCCGGTCCGGGTACTACTTCAAAAAGCTTTAGATAGCGGGGCGGATTGAAAAAGTGAGTCACGGCAAAATGCTGACGAAAATCTTCACTGCGTCCTTCATTCATAAAGCGAATAGGAATACCGGAAGTATTGGAAGAAATAAGCGAACCTGGCTTACGGAATTTCTCTACTTGTTCAAACACTTTTTGTTTAATGTCCAAACGCTCTACCACTACTTCAATCACCCAATCGCAGTCAGCAATAAGATGCAAATCATCTTCGGTATTTCCAGTGGTAATTCGATTTGCGAATGCTTGGTTGTAAATTGGAGAAGGATTAGATTTTAAGGTCTTTTGCAAACTTTCGTTTACAATACGGTTGCGAACGACTTTACTTTCTAAAGTAAGTCCTTTGGCTGTTTCGATTGCTGTGAGCTCTCGAGGCACTATATCAAATAAGCGAACTGCTACGCCTATGTTGGCAAAGTGACAAGCAATACCTGAACCCATAATTCCGGATCCGATAACTGCTATTTTTTTAATCGATCTGTTCATTTATTTATGAAATTTGATATTTATAATTTTTTTATATGGTTGATAATTTTCTAAATTTCACGTTTTTCTTTTTAGTATTATATTCTTCAAAAAAGAAAGCATTTTCTTTGATGAGTTTATTTATAGTATTGATTACTTCAAAGAAGTTTTTCATTTGTTCTGGAGAAGTATTTTCTTTAACCACTTCGTTAAATCGGATGACTACTCTGCGGGCAAAGGCGCGTTCTTCTTTTCCCAAATCCGTGAGTTTAATAATGACACTGCGTCCATCATTGGGATTAGGTTCACGATAAATGGCTCCCTTATCTTCCATGCTTTTCAATATACGCGACAAACTGGTGGCTTCCATTCCTATTTGAGGTGCAATGGCTGTGGAAGGCGTACCCTTTTCCATATCTATATTAAGCAACACAAATGCCATTGCCATCGTGCTGTCGTATTTGGCAGCCTGATCGTTATACATCTTGGCAATTGCCATCCAAGTAGCGCGAAGATGATGATCTATGGATTGGTCTTTGGTCATTATTAAAGGTAAAAGTTGAGCGTTAGCGAAATCCCGCAAGGCGGGAGTAAAAGGTAAAATTACGAGTTACGAGTTAATAATTACAAGTTACGTTCCGATAGTTATCGGAATTCGAGTTGTTAATTTTGAATTAAAATAAATTTCGCGAAAACGATTTAGTTTCGATTACAAATATATAAAATTTATTATGCGCGCATAATATTTTTTTATTTTTTATTAATTTCTTAACATTGTTTAAGCCAAAAAAATGTTGATGCGAATTGTTTAATTTTATTGTAAAAAATATTTAAAACATTTAATTAAAAAAATGTTACATTTACATCATCTTAAAACATACTACTAAATACAATGTCAAATCCAAATTAAATGACATTATGTTTATGTTTCTTCGGAGTAAATATTTTACTTTAAAAAATTCCGTCTCATTTTTTCTCGTTATTCGATCCAATATTTATATTTTATAGATGTTGGATCAAAATCTTATTAAACAAATTTCTAAAACTTTCTTTAAACAATAAAATAACCAAAGTTTAATTATAAAAATTAAAATAATTTTAAAAATGAAACAATTTTTTCTTTTGATAATATTCTATTTTAATTTTTTATCCCTTTTTTCACAAAGTGTTTTAGAGCAAAGTAAAATCATCTATGAAAAAGAAAACGATTACAAATATTGGATCAATCACTACATTGAACTGAAAGAAAAGTATAATACGCCACAAGAGAATTGGGATGTATTGACTAACTTCAAGTTATTTTTAGAAAATCCATTTCAAACGGGGTTGAAACCTATTGATTTATCAAAAGTGAATTTAATAATCAATTCATTATACAATATTGAAAATGAAAAGATTTATAATGAAAACAATGACACAAAAAGTATTTATGAAGATGAAGAATCACTTTTAGATTTCATAAGCTCAGGCACAAAAACAGTAGGAGCAACATCCGATGTGAATTTTTCTTCAAGAATTATTGATGGTACTGCTGCACTCATTGTCGGAAAGATGAAAAGAGAATTAAGTATTTCTTTTTACGAAAAAATGACTGCAAAATTGCAAAAAGAATATGACTACAACTTTAATGGGAATGCCATTAAAATCAGTTTTCAAGAGTTACTCCCCAATTCATCCACCTTAATCAATACGAAACAAACTTTTGAAGTTCCCGCTTTTGGAACAACTTGGGTTACTGCTTTTAAAACCGATTTAAACGAACTTCCTTTTTCTCTTATGTCTATTTTTGAAAATGATGAAAATTTTATGTCTGATGATTTCGGAAGATATTCCGCCATGATTTTTGATGGTTTAGACGAAATTTATAATGGCAATAACGTGTTAAGCACCATTGAATCTATGAGTTCAAAATATGATGCAATAGAAAATCACAATTTAGATTATCAATTGAATTTATTGTATTTAATTGCTAAAAACAACCAAGCTACAAGTGATGAAACTACAAAAAGCGCAAAAACATCATCTAACATCATTCTCAATTCAAAAGGCAAAAAATACTTTGTCGGATTGATTTATCAAGATGGATTACAATTGGGATTACAACAAAACAATCGATTTGCAATAAATGATCAAAATTACGCGAAATATTATGAATTGATAAAAGATGTGCAATTCACATTAAACAAATTGAAAGAGAAAGTGTGGTAAAAAGTGAAAATGTGGTAAAAGCAGGGATATCATTGGCAGTCGATTTGCCTTTATTTAGTTTATACAAAAACACTAAGAATGTGGAGTAAGTATTTTAATCATTTTTTAGGAAAATGATAAAGTTTATATGACGTCAATGTAAATTGACAATTTACACTTATCAATATAAATAAAGTCTTCAATAATCATCACTAATGACATTCCTTATCATTCATATTTTTAAGTAGTTCCGCTTGATAATCTTCCAAAACAGGTTTTACGGTGCTTTCCGGTAAATCAGCTATTTTTATATACATAAGTCCATCTATAGCATTATTGAATTTAGGGTCCACATTAAAGGCTACCAAACGGGCATTTTGTTGTACATATTTTTTTATCAATACCGGAATTCTCAACCCTTGAGGTTCCAATTCGGTTATAAGTTTATCAAATTTATTCATATCAGCTTTCGCTTCATCAAATACAAATTCTTTATCTGCATCCTTAAGTCGCACTTTGTATTCTTTTTTTGGATGGATATATTGCGCTACAAAGGGATCGTAATAATTAGAGCGCATAAACTCAATCATTAGTGATTTTGAAAAATTTGAAAATTGGTTACTAATACTCACCCCGCCAATAAGGTACTTATGCTCAGGATAGCGCAATGTTACGTGTATAATTCCTTTCCAAAGCAAAAATAACGGCATTGGTCTTTGTTGATATTCTTTGATAATAAATGCACGTCCCATTTCAATAGATTCATTCATCATAGAATATAATTCCGGTTCAAATTTAAATAGAGAATCTATATAGAATCCTTTGATGCCATATTTTGGAAAAATTTCACGTCCTAATCCCATGCGATAAGCTCCTGCAATGATTTTGGATTCTGTATCCCAAAGGAATAAGTGATAATAGTAATTATCAAACATATCGAGGTCTGTAGAATTGTTGGTGCCTTCACCTACTTCGCGAAAAGTAATTTCGCGCAAACGACCTATTTCATGCAAGATGTTCGGAATATCTTTTACTTTAGTAAAATATATTTCGTAGTTTTTCAATGATAAAAAACGTTTATTCTCAGTGCGTAAAAAGTCAATTTCTTTTTCAATTTTAACTTTATCAACTGGTTTAGCAATTGGTTTTGGTGGTTTTTCAGGGAGCTTGAGTTTGTCTTTTGCTTGATTCAATGGGTTTTTTTGAACTTGATATGCATTTGCTAGAATATAGGTCTTATTTCTCAAATACTGACTTAATTCATTGATGTCTTGATATTGTTCTAATTCCGAGGGTTGTATTGGTTTTCCAATCCTTATTTTAATAGGACTTTTAGATTTATTAAACAATTCCGAAGGTAATTTAGCGGTTCTTAATACTCCACTTATTTTTGATAAAAAATAAAAAAAACGACTGTTTTTAGTGTGAAAATAAATGGGAATAACCGGCACATCGGCTTTTTGAATTATCTTAATGACTCCTTTATTCCAAGGTCTATCTACGTAGATTCCGTTTTCTTTTTCCGTTGAAACTTCTCCTGCAGGAAAAAAACCCAAACTATTACCGGCGGCTAAATGCGCTAATGATAATTCCGTGCCACCCATATTCTGTTTGAGGTCTTTTCTTTCATCGAAGGGATTAACTGCTATAAGATAAGGGATTAACGGTTTTATTTTTTGAAGAAGGAAATTTCCTGTAATTTTAATATCAGGTCTAATTTCTGCCAAAATCTTTAGAAGAATAATACCATCAGCTCCTCCCAAAGGATGGTTGGAAATAGTAATAAAAGAACCGGTATTAGGAATGCGTTTAAGGTCATCTTCCGAAATTTTGTATTTTAATCCAAAACCTTCAATGAGAACGTTAAAAAACTCGTTTCCTTCATACGATTTTACCTTTTCGTAAACCTGATTAATTTTGTCAATTTTTGTCAATTTCAATATAATCCAACCTATAGCATTTCCTAAAATCCCAATTTTTTGAAGTTTTAAGACTTTTGCAATATCTTTTGATGAAACTAAACTCATTTTATATTGTTAATATTCGTCGCAAATGTATCAATTTACCTATAATTTACAAGAGTGTTATATCAAAAAAACGGGAATGTCAGATTCCGCAAATGTTAATTTAGTATTTTTGCAGTAACGTTAAAATATATTTTGTTGAAAACCGTTTTTAACACTAAATTCAATAATTACATATTAATCAGCTTATTAGGATTAATTTTGTATGTTCCTTTTTTAGGCAGCGTACATCTTTTTGATTGGGATGAAATCAATTTTGCCGAATCCGCAAGAGAAATGTTAGTGACCTCTAATTTTTTAGATGTTCAAATCAATTATGAGATATTTTGGGAGAAACCGCCTTTATTTATCTGGTTACAAGCACTCTCAATGCGTATTTTCGGGGTCAATGAATTTGCAGCTCGACTACCCAACGCTTTAGTAGGAATTGCCACCCTTTTAGTTTTATTTGGCATCGGGAAAAAGCTATTCAATGAAAAATTCGGGTGGATTTGGTTGTCATCTTATGCTTTGTCGGTCTTGTCTTTCCTCTATTTCAAATCTGGAATCATTGACCCATTGTTCAATCTGTTTATCTTTCTGGGTATTTATCAATTTATCTTGTTTTCTCAAGAAGATGGTTCCAAATGGTATAGAACGGGATTTTCAGCTTTTTTTATCGGACTCGGCATTCTCACCAAAGGACCTGTTGCTCTGCTTTTGTTTTTGCTCACCGCTTTTATCTATATGATTTTTAGAAAAAAATACAAGAAGTTTTTAGATTTCAAAATCATCATTTGGTATATAACAATACTGTCTATTGTAGGTGGATTTTGGTTTATCCTTCAATATATCAATGGCAATGCACACATTTTACAAGATTTTATTATTTATCAAATTAGACTTTTTCAAACCAAAGATGCCGGTCACGGAGGGTTTTTATTCTACCATTTTGTGATTGTGCTCATTGGACTTTTTCCTATTTCGATATGGGCTTTGAGTGGAATGAAAACTGTAGTTGATGAAAGTGTAGCAAGACAAAATTTCCACTTTTGGATGAAAATTTTACTCTGGGTAGTTTTAATTTTATTTACCATCGTTAAAACCAAAATCGTCCATTATTCTTCAATGGCTTATTTTCCTGTTACCTTTTTTGGGAGTTATTTTCTCTACTATTGGTTAGATGACCGAAAGATATTTACAAAATGGATGAAAATTAGTTTAGCCGGTATTGCACTGTTATTCACTTTGGCTATTGTTTCTTTACCAATAATTGGGATAAATGCAAAAAAAATAATTGCGTCAGGAATTATTAAAGATAGCTTTGCTAATGCTAATTTAGGAGCAGCTGTTTCTTGGACCGGTGCAGAGATAAGCATTGGCATTATTTTTATATTGGCGCTATTTATTGGTTTATTTAACATTAAGAAAAAAGTGTTACAAATAATAGTAATATTTGGAGCTACTCTATTTTTCACCTATACGACGATGGTTTGGATTGTCCCTAAAATAGAAGCCTATTCGCAAAGAACAGCTATTGATTTTTATGAAGAAATCGCTTCGGAAAATGCCTACGTCACTACATTTGGATTTAAGAGTTACGCTCACCTATTCTATGCAAAAAAGCCGGTACCTACCAACCTCAATCACAACAATATCGATTGGCTTTTAAATGAAAATACAGAGCAAAATGTGTATGTAGTAACTAAAAACATCAAAGCAAAAGAATTTGAAAACTCACATCCGAATTTTAAAAAATTATACGAAAAAAACGGATTTGTATTTTACAAAAAAAATCAACTATCACAACCCTAAATAAGTTTTCAATATGATTAAAAACAAAAAAATAGTAGTTGTTTTGCCTGCCTATAATGCCGGAAAAACATTAGAGATGACCTATAATGAAATCCCTTTTGATATTATAGATGATGTGATTTTGGTGGACGATCGCAGCAATGATAATACCTTAGAAAAAGCTACAGAGTTAGGCATACAACACATTATTCCGCACGAAGTGAACAAAGGCTATGGCGGAAACCAAAAAACCTGCTACAATCACGCTTTAAAAATTGGGGCTGATATTGTGATTATGCTACATCCTGATTACCAATACACTCCTCAACTTATTCATTCTATGGCTTATATGATTGCTAATGATGTATATCCTGTATCATTAGGTTCACGTATCTTAGGAAAAGGAGCATTAAAAGGAGGAATGCCTTGGTATAAATACTTAGCCAACAGGCTACTTACTTTTACTCAGAATCTATTGATGAACCAAAAACTCTCAGAATATCACACCGGTTACAGGGCTTTTTCTAAAGAAGTACTTCAAAAAATAAAGTACAACGACAATTCCGATAATTTTATTTTTGATAATGAAATGCTGGCTCAAATATTCAATGCCGGTTTTGAAATTGGTGAAGTGAGCTGTCCTACAAAATATTTTGATGATGCTTCGTCTATCAATTTGAAAAATTCAAGTATTTACGGATTAGGAGTTTTAAAAATATCTTTATATTATTTTCTACATAGAATTGGCATCTATAATTACGCGTTAATAGTGCCGAATAAAGAACCTTAGTTCTCTTGTTAATTTTTGAGGTATTTCATAAAAACTTTTCGAGGAATTTCATAGGCCCCTAAGCTTGCCAAATGCTCATTATAAACCTGACAATCTAATAAATCATATTGAGCCGATTCTAACTTTTTACAGAGATAAACAAAAGCAACTTTTGATGCATTAGAAACCAAGCTAAACATACTTTCACCGGTAAAAACATTTCCTAAATCTATTCCGTAAAGTCCCCCTACTAATTTATGGTCTTGCCAAACTTCAACTGACTGTGCCACTCCCATTTCACGTAATTGCAGCAATGAATCTTTATAATCTTGCGTTATCCATGTTCCGCCTTGTCCCGGACGATACATGGTTTGACAATGATGTAAAACCGCTTCAAAGTTTTGATTGAATGTAACTTTAAAAGTATCGGATTTCAATACTTTCTTCATACTTTTACTGATGTACACCTCTTGAGGTTTGAGTACCATTCTTTTGGATGGTGCAAACCAAACAATGGGCTCGTCTTCATTATACCAGGGGAAAATCCCATTTTGATAGGCCAATAACATCCTATCAGGATGTAAATCACCACCTATGGCTAAAATCCCATTGCGATGTGCCAAAGTTACCGGCGGAAATATCAGTTCTTTCGGTAGTAAAAACATAAATAAAGATTGAATTTAAAAGGTAAAAGTAAAGCGTTAGTCGTTGTATTGGTTGTAATATTTTTTCACCTTCTGACTAAAAAAAACGGAGGTTCCGATACGATTTTCTGTTAGCTATTTATCGTTATGAAATGATTTGATTTTTTGAAAATAACGCTACCACTTTCTGACTTTCAATCCCACCCACGCCAATTTGAAAATCACGACTTGGCGTGAACGTGATTTTCAACTTGAAGTTCCGATACCACGCCTATTGCATGGCAGGTCTATCGGAGTCACTAGCGCTCAACTTCTAACTTTAGAAGGGTAGATCGTCCGGCTCATTACTATCTTCGAAAGGGCTAGCAGCTTCTTCAAATGCTGCAGGTGGAGCCATTGGTGGTGGCGTATTGGCTTGTAACAATTCCACTTTCCATCCATTTAACGAATTGAAATATTTGGCTTCGCCTTGCGGATTGATCCACTCTCTTCCACGAAGGTCAAAGGCTACTTTCACATTTTGTCCTTCTTGCATCGCGTCTAACAGTGCACATTTGTCTTGTACAAATTCTATTAAGATAAATTGAGGATACTGATCTTCAGTAACGATAACTAATTCACGTTTTTTAAACCCGTTAGTACCGTATTCTTTGGTGGGTTCAATTTTTTTAATGCGTCCTATAACTTCCATAAAATATAATTTTCGATGATTTAAATTCTTATTTTCATATTCTAAATAACAAGCCGTAAAGATATAGTACTTTTTGAAAATAAAAAAACCGCCAAAAAATTAAATCACTATTTTTTCTTAATCTTTTTGATTCTATCGTTATTTTAGAATAATAAATTCTGTTCTACGATTTTGTTGATGTTCAGCTTCTGAACAATTTACGCCATCTGAACAATGATTGACTAATTGATTTTCACCATAACCCTTGGCAGCTATTCTGTCTTTTACCACTCCCTTTGAGATGATGTAATCTACTGTGGATTGAACTCTGTTTTGCGATAATGTAACATTGTAAGCATTTGAAGCTCTTGAATCAGTGTATGATTTTGCTTCAACTTTAACACCAGAGCACTTATTTAATACTGCTACAATTTTATCTAATTCTACGGCTGCATCAGGTCTAATAGCATATTTATCTAAATCAAAATAAATGGTATTAATACTATTTAA
Organism: Polaribacter sp.; assembly: GCA_020740485.1. GTDB lineage: Bacteria > Bacteroidota > Bacteroidia > Flavobacteriales > Flavobacteriaceae. The sequence goes on from DYMN01000017.1 coordinate 46,286, forward strand.
CTCTTTTTGACATTCATCAATTTTTGCAACTTCAACTTTATGTGGATTTAACGCAATTTCTACATCTAAAACAAAATCGGCTACTTTTGTAGTATTTATTATTTGTTGATTTTCATCATAATTTTCTTTGATGCCTTTGATTAGATAAGTTGCATCACAATCCAGGTTTTCAAATCTGTATTTGGCATCTTTACTCACTATCATTTCAGTAATTTTCTGATTATTTTTGTGAAGCGACACCACAGAATTAGGTAATAAAACCCCTGTTTCCTTGTCTTTGACCACTCCAACCACTACTTGATTACAAGAAAATTTAGGAGCTTTCAATTCGTCAAAATAGTAGATATCATCATCTCCTTTACCTCCCCCTCTGTTAGATGAAAAGTACCCATTTTTTTTATTTTCATCTATAATAAAACAAAAATCATCTTTGGGTGAATTAATTGGACTACCCAAATTTTGTGGTGTTATATTAGTATAATCCATAGGAACTACATATATATCAAGGCCTCCCGTACTACCTCTTCCATCACTAGAATAATATAGATTGTTACTTGCTGACACAAAGGGAAACATCTCTTTTCCGTGTGTATTAATCTGCATCCCTAGATTTACAGGAACACCATAAGTTCCATCATTGTTTATACTAGTTTTAAAAATGTCGGTTTGTCCCATACTTCCCGGCATATCACTGGTGAAATATAACGTTTTTTCGTCAGGCGATAATGCAGGATGACCTACAGAAAAATTGTCATTGTTAAATGGCAACGATTGTATATTAACCCACTTACCTTGTTCATCAATTTCAGCCTTATAGAGTTTTAAATTGTTCCATCCTAAACTGTCTTTACCGTAAATTTTATCTAAATAATTATTTCTGGTGAAATAAGCTGTTTTCCCGTCTTTTGTATAAATTGCATTACTTTCGTGATATTTAGTAACGATATCATTAAATAGTTTAACATTGATAATTTCGCCGTTAGAAGAAATAGTCCCTTTATAGATATCTAAAAATCTTTGGCCGTTGGTCCAATGCTTAACACTCTTGTTGTTGTGTAAGCCGTTAGATGAAAATAAAATATCTTCGCCCAAATAACTTGTTCCAAAATCTGATGTTTCTGTATTTACATCCAGATTCTTAATTCGATAGTTTTCTTGCGCAAAAACCAAACTTCCTATTAATAGTATGATTACTGTAAATATTTTTTTCATTATATATATTTTATCGTTTAAGTGTTAAAAAAACCTAGGACTTTTCATTTGTTTTTGTTCAAAATTCAAACTGTATAACAACATTATTTCGTGGCTACCACTATTAAAATTTCCCAAATTATTTATGGTATAATCATAGGCGTAGCCCACTCTAAATTGAGGGGAAACTTGCAATCCAAAAAGTCCATCAATACTATCCCCTTCTCTCAAAGATAAACCAATTTCAAATTTATTATTGATGTATAAACTTCCATTTAAATCTATTGAAATGGGCGCTCCGGGTGCGATTTTTACCATAGTTGACGGTTTGAACTTCAAATTTTCAGATAAATCAAAAACATAACCAATAGTGCCGAATAAGTGTCTTTTGTCAGTTATATTTTGTATCCTACCATTCCCTCTCGTTACCAGAATTTTATTTTCCATTAAATTCGGTATGGCAATTCCTGTGTAAAATCTATCCGTGTTAAAAAAAATACCTGCTCCTATATTCGGCGCATTTTTGTTGATATCTTTATAAAATAAAATATCTCCTTCATCATTCATGACTATTTCGTCGCTTAATAAATTTACTTTCAAAAAGTTATAATTTCCTTTTAAACCAAATGCTAAAGTACTTTTTTCTCCAACGGGCAAAGCATAGGATGCGTCTAACATAATACTTTGTTCTTTAGCGGGTCCAATTTGGTCGCTAACAAATGATAACCCTAAGCCTAACCCTTTTGAAATTATACTGTGAATATTGAAAGTCTGGGTGTCCGGTGCTCCTGAAATTCCAACCCATTGTGTTCTTGCCAACAAACCAATATTCAGATTCCCTCCACTTCCGGCATAGGCAGGATTAATAATGTTTTGGTTATACATATATTGCGTATAATGCGGGTCTTGCTGAGCATAGACTAAACTTGTATATAGTAATACAAAGAATATTGTGATTTTCATCAAGTGTTTCATTTTATTAATTTTTTTGAAATAATTTCTATCTCATTGATAAATATTTTGTTATCACCATTAAGTTAGTAGTTTAAATATACCCAACTACTTTGCGATTTAGTTTTGCCATCGTTTGGATTTATTACATAGAAGTAAGTTCCATAGGGTACTATTTCTCCTTTCTTATAGGTCAAACGCCCATTGCTTGTCCCATCCCACCATTTAATAGCGTTTTCTGCATCACCATTGCGTTCATACTTATAAATCAAGTTACCCCAGCGGTCGAAAACCTCTATGATGAAATTTGGGAATTGAACCAAATAAGGAATGACCCAAGTATCATTTTTATCATCACCGTTCCCGGGGGAAAATACATTTGGGATTAAACCACAGGTAATAGGATCTAAATAATCTACTATATCATTAAAATTGCAATCATCATCAAACCAGTTTCCGTTATTATTACTATCCTCATCAGATGTTGCTAGTTCATCATCATCGTCATCTGGATCTAAATAATCTAAGGTGCCATCTCTATCTGTGTCGCCTACCACTTCTTGGACATCTAAAACACCATCATCATCACAATCCGGATCTAATGTAACCTGAACTGCAAATCTTGTTAAACTCTTACATCCATCGCTATTTACTAATTGGGCATAATAAGTGGCATTTGTCAACAAACTTGTACTATTAATAACATTTTCTCCTTGTGGTGCGTCATACCAAATTAAAGTTAATCCCGTATCAAAAACAACTGAAAAATCTGCCACGGTAGATGAGCTACCAACACAATATTCTTGGTTTGCATTCCCTGAGATTGGTGAAACTTGCTCTAATACTACCGTTACATCTAACTTTTGTGTGCTTTCACAGTAAGGGGAAGTTGACAGCGTTTGCGTCGCGTAATAATGCAATCCGTTCTGCAATAATGTGCTATCCGCAAGCAAATTCCCTGCTTGGTCATACCATTTGATAGTTGCATTAGCCACTGTAGGTGTTGCATCTAAATCAGCCACTGTAGCGTAATCTGATGCGCAAAAAGTTTGAATGGATGACCCGGTTGGGGCTACAGGAGTGGTAATAACTTGATAAGTGTGTGTCCAATCGTGAGTAGTGTTATCACATAAAGTATATCTGTAAGTCCACACCACGAAACCATCACATAAAATAGGATCAGGATTAGATGATGATCCGACTAAAACCGGCGTTACTTCATTGCCACAATTATCTATTACACTATTGGGTGCGCCTGGATCTGTAGCTAATGTCATATCATTAATTACTGAACTTGTATTTTCAGGATAGGTCAAATTTGAATCATATGAAAAAATAATATTTTTAGATAAAGAAACTTCATTATTACAATTATCTATTGCTGTAAATTGCACTTCCAAGGTAGCATTACACGTGTTTAATGGAAGAACATAATTATTGGTAACATTCACAAAACCTCCACAATTATCAGTTGCAGTAACGGATGCTAACCAATTTTGAATAGCTGTTTCATTATAACAAGCTAATGTTAAATTGGAGACATTGATAAAGGTCGGTGCGGTTGTGTCTTGTACGGTGAGGGTTTGC
>DYMN01000035.1 GCA_020740485.1 Polaribacter sp.
TATCATCTTGGTTCATTAATTCTCGAATTTTTTTCTCTTCCCAGTTTTTTCCTAAAAACCAGTTATAACCGAATGCATCCAGAAAATGAAATAATATACCTACACCCCAACCTAACATGGGAAAGAAAAACCATTTGAATTCCCAATAAGTTCGATAATTAACATAAGCTAAAAGTGGAATTACTATCAAGTAAGCTGCTAGATTGTGATATAACTCCTTTATTTTATCTACTTGTTTTCTGGCTCTAATATAGCGGTTGTCATCATTTAAATTTTGTGTATTCATTTTTGTGAGTTTTTGCGTTAGTAATGGAATTTTTATAATAAAATTAGTTTCATCTTTTTCAATTTCTATTTTTTTGAACGAAATTAATTGGTATCTGTCGTAAATGTTTTTTAATCCAAATCCGGTTCCTGAAGCCAATTGCTTTTTTACATTTATGTTATTTTTAATAACTAAATATTGATTTTCAATCGAAATTTCAATTTTTAACGGATGTTGTTCGTCTAAAGCGTTGTGTTTAACTGCATTTTCTAGTATCAATTGCAATGACAATGGCACTACTTTGTAATTTAAATTTTCCAAATTCTCCGGAATTTGATATTGAATTGCGTTTTCAAATCGCATTTTCAATAAATCCATATACGTTTTGGCAAATTGTAATTCGTCTTCCAAAGGGACTAAATCCTTATCTTTTTGTTCCAATACATATCTATAAACTTGAGATAGTTTTGTAGTAAAATTCTCCGCTTGTTTTGGGTTTTCTCCAATTAAAGAAGTTAGCACATTAAGACTGTTAAATAGAAAATGCGGATCTATCTGGCTTTTTAGACTTTCAAATTTTGCTGTTTCAGTTTGTGCAACCGTTTGATGTTCTTTTATCTTTTTTTCGCTAATTTCCTTAAAAAAATAATAGGAATAAAAGCTCAAAACTACCACTAAAGATATTAGTAAAGAAATCAAATAATGCAATTTTGGTTCATAGGTAACAAAGTAACTCCAATTATGTCCATTTATTAATAGGACAATGATTATTCTAACAACGAAAACAGCTAACATTGAAACAATTAAAGCGCCTACTAAGCCAAGAATGGCTCTTTTCTTTGGGTTTTCATCCCATTTCACCCATTTATTCAATAGATCAACTAAGTATATATTAGCAGTTCCAATTACAAAACTGTATAAAAAATAGTAAGAATACAAGATTAATTCTTCATCGAGTTTTCCCCAAGAATTTCCCTGCATCCAACTAATGGTTTTATCCAAAAAATATAAGATGAAGGAAATCATTAAAATTTTTACTAAGTATTTTTGAAAAAAGTTTTGCATTAGTGTATAGATAAATTGTTTTTTTAGAAAAATATTTCAAATGTAAGGTTTGCATCTTTAACTTCAAATTTTGAAACATTATATTGTGGTGGACCAAAAATGTTCGGATTGTTGGTAGCTCCGTAATCTTCAGTCGGCATAAAACCTTCAAAGTCCATTTGGTTATTTTCGTTTTCGTCATGGAAACAAATAATGGCATAAGTTCCTTTAGGAACATTTGTAAAAACCACTTCGCTTTTAAAATCATTTATCGTTCCTATTTTACCTGAAAAAGCCATTTTTTTATTAAAATTTTCTTCCGAATTATATAATCCAAGTATAACTTTACCCTTATTACTGCTAATGTTTTGAACCTTAACAGTAATGTCAAAACTTGTGTTTTCAGAGTTTACTATTGTCGATTGTGCCTGAATGAACAAATTGAGAAGTCCTAAGGCAAGTGCTAAAAGTAGTTTAATCATTTTTAAATAGTTTTAAAGTTTAACGATGCAAATGTCAATTGGAATAAAACATTACACAAAAAATTATTACCCAATTGTCATAATAAGCAACCGAATTGTCAAAACATTTTATTTTTGTGTAACAAATAAGATAGAATATCTACTTATTTTTGATTGAAATTTCAATAAGTGAATCCGGAATTAGAAAGTCAATTTATTAAGGAACTCGAAGCACATCAAAATATCATCCACAAAGTATGCAAAGCTTATACAAACAATCAGGATGATCACAATGATTTGTTTCAAGAGATTACTATACAACTTTGGAAAGCTTACGATAAATTTCGGGGCGAATCCAAATTCACAACCTGGATGTATAGAGTAGCACTTAATACAGCTATTTCGCTCTACAGAAGGTCGAAAAGGAAAATCGGAACAGAAGAATTATTTCCTAACTCAAAGGAATTAAAATTCGAAGAATATGACGACACCACTGAACGTCAATTAGAAGAACTTTACAAAGCCATACATCAATTATCAGATATTGAAAAAGCATTGGTTTTGTTGTATTTAGAAGATAAATCCTATAAAGAAATTTCGATTTGTCTCGGGATTACCGAAGTAAATGCTCGTGTGAAAATGAACAGAACAAAAGTGAAGTTAAAAGAACTTTTAAACCCTTGATGGATGGACAGCTTAAATAAATATAAAACCGCTTGGCAAAACCAAAACATTGAAAATCAAATTGATTCTAAATCATTAAACAAGATGATTTATAAAAGCTCCTCTTCAATTGTAAAATGGATTTTTTATGTCAGTTTGATGGAGTTTGCCTTGATTATTTTGATGAATCTATTTATCAAAACAGATTGGGATTTTTATAAAAGATATGGATTATATCATTTTATATTGATAGTGAGTGTGTTAGGTTATCTAATTGCAATACTATTTATTATTTTATTTTATAAAAATTATAAAAATATTTCTGCTAATCTCTCAACCAAAGAGTTGATGCAACGTATTTTGAAAACAAGAAAAACGGTAAAATATTATGTTGCGACTACTATCATTTCTCTAATGATTGCTATGTTCTACAGTTTTTGGGTAATATTGCATAGTGATGATTATGAATATATTATGAATGATTTAGGAGAAAATGGACATTTAGTGGTTTGGGCTTTTGTCATTTTTTCCATTTTGTTTTTAGCAGCTTTGCTTTTTGGATTCTATGCTTTGATTTATGGTTTGCTCATCAAAAGATTGAATAAAAATTACAAGGAATTAATCGAAGATACTATGAATTAACTTGTTGAAAACTTCTCGTTAAATTCCCTTTTTTTAAATTTAAAATAGGAGAATAATTGTATTTTTGAAAATTAATTTATTTTAAACTATTCACTTTTAAACTTTTGAAAAACAGATAATTATTAATTTGTTTTTCGATGTTCAGCCACTATGAATTACATAGACACGCTCAATCCCGAACAACAACAGGCGGTCTTTCACAAAGAAGGACCTATGATGATTATTGCCGGAGCCGGCTCGGGTAAAACAAGAGTTTTGACCTATAGGATTGCTCACTTAATGGCAAATGAAATTGACCCTTTTAACATCTTAGCACTGACTTTTACTAACAAAGCAGCGCGTGAAATGAAAGATAGAATAGCGAGTGTGGTGGGTCAAAGTGAAACTAAAAACCTGTGGATGGGTACATTTCACTCCGTTTTTGCTAGAATATTGCGCTTTGAAGCCGATAAATTAGGATTTCCATCCAATTTTACAATCTACGACACCCAAGATGCAGAACGACTTTTGGGTCAGGTGATTAAAGAAATGCAGTTGGATAAAGATTTGTATAAAACCAAGCAAGTTGCGGCGCGCATTTCAAAATTTAAAAATAATCTCATTACAGTGCGAGCTTACTTCAATAACCCTGAATTAATTGAAGCGGACGTGATGAACAAACGCCCCAAAATGGGTGAAATTTATCGTAATTATGTAGATAGATGTTTCAGAGCAGGCGCGATGGATTTTGATGATTTATTGTTGCGCACTAACGAATTACTCACCCGTTTTCCCGAAGTTTTAGCCAAATACCAAGATAGGTTTCGTTATATTTTAGTGGATGAGTATCAAGACACCAACCATTCTCAATATTTGATAGTCAAAGCATTAGCTGACCGTTTCCAGAATATATGTGTAGTAGGCGATGATGCACAGAGTATTTATGCTTTTCGGGGAGCCAACATCCAAAATATATTGAGTTACCAAAAAGATTATCCGGATTGTACGATTTATAAATTGGAGCAAAACTATCGTTCTACTCAAAATATTGTCAATGCAGCCAATTCGGTTATTAATAAAAACAAAGTAAAATTAGACAAAAAATTATGGACCGCTAATGACTCCGGCGAGAAAGTAACTGTAATGCAATTGCTGTCCGATGCGGAAGAAGGCAGATTTATTGCGGATTCCATTTTTGATAACAAAATGCGAAATCAATTGAAAGACAATGATTTTGCAGTGCTTTACCGCACTAATGCGCAATCAAGAGCGGTAGAAGATGCCTTGCGCAAAAAGAATATTCCTTATAGAATTTACGGTGGAATGTCATTTTATCAGCGTAAAGAAATTAAGGATATTTTGGCTTATTTGCGCTTGTTGATTAATTCAAACGACGAAGAAGCATTGGTACGTGTCATCAACTATCCGGTGCGTGGAATTGGCGATACTACGCTTGACAGATTGACCGTCAAAGCCAACGAAATGGGAATTTCCATATATAATGTTATGGAAAAAATAATGGAAATTGAGGTGGCTATCAATGCTCCTACCAAACAGAAATTAGCCGATTTTGTAATGATGATTGAGAGTTTCAAAATATTTATGCAAAGTCATAATGCTTTTGAAACCGCGAAAGAAGTGGTACATCGCACCAAGATAATCAAAGATCTGGAAGGCGACTCTACTCCGGAAGACATCAGCCGCATTGAAAATATTGAAGAATTGCTCAATGGAATTCAAGATTTTATTGCCGTACAATCCGAAAGTGATGAAAATGATTTGTCCTTAGCTGCTTTTTTGCAAACGGTAACACTTTCTACAGATTTAGACCACAAAGAAGCAGGCGACGATACTTCGGTGACATTAATGACCGTACATATGGCAAAAGGCTTGGAATTTCCCTTTGTTTATATAGCCGGATTAGAAGAAGGACTTTTTCCAAGTGCTATGAATATGAATACGCGTGAAGATTTGGAAGAAGAGCGAAGGCTATTTTATGTTGCTTTAACAAGAGCAGAAAAAAAAGCTTTCTTGCTACATACCCAAATGCGCTTTCGTTGGGGAAAACTCACTGACTGCGAACCAAGTAGATTTTTAATTGAATTAGACGAGAGTTTCTTAGATGTGCAAACGCCTTTGAAACCGGAACCAAGAAAAAATTTGTTTATTGATGAAGATATATTTGGAGAACCATCCTCAAATAAAATACGGTTTGAAAAGCCGGAACGAAAACCCACTGAACGTTTCCAACCCCCTAAAAATCTTAAAAAAGTTTCAAACTCCGTATCCAATTTAGATCAAATAGAAACGGATATTCAAGTCGGAAATACAGTAGAACATGCTCGCTTTGGAAAAGGAGAAGTCTTAACAATGGAAGGTACAGGTGCCAATACAAAGCTGACAATTCAATTTGCAGAAGGAACTAAAAACTTACTACTGCAATTTGCAAAATTGAAAGTGATAAAATGACTCCAATAAAAAACAGCAGATTCACCATTTTGTGCAGTGATTTTGCTGTTTTCTTAAATAAAATCAAGGATATTATTCTACTTTATGCCAGTATTGGGTTCTTCCTACTAAAGAAATACCGATATAACCTCTTACTTTCAGTTTGTCTTTAGTATCTAAGGTTATATAACATTTATATTTTTTCCCATTGTTAGGGTCTAAAATAGTCCCACCGCTCCATTCGTCACCGTCTTTTGTTAACCCGTTGATGATTAGCATCCCCACGATAGGTTTGTCTTTATTTGCTCCCGTACAAGCAGTACATTTTTTGTTTTCTTCACCGGGAGTTAAAATTTTAACCACTTTGGCATAAATTTTCCCATCAGTGGCTTTAAAAATTTCAACAATGGATTTAGCTTTTCCGGTTTCATCGTCAATTGTTTTCCATTTGCCCAATACTCCTTGCGAAAAACCAAATATTGGAGCAATTAAAAGTAAAGTTAAGAGAATTTTTTTCATTTTAAAAAATTGTATTAAGGTTAAAAAATAAAAATTTATGTAAAGATACTAAAAAAATCAGCCAAATTTCGTTTTTACATCTTCTGTTTGCCATTTTCCGTGAACTTTCAGCACTTGTTCTATCACATCACGCACACATCCCTTGCCCCCGTTTTTAGGCGAAACGTAATCGGCTACTTGAAGTATTTCATTAACAGCATCTTGAGGAGCGGTAGGCAAACCCACCTTTTTCATCACTTCTAAATCAGGTAAATCATCGCCCATATAGAGAATATTTTCGGGCTCTATGGAATACATATTGCAGTATTCTTTGAAAACTTCTAATTTATTAAAAACTTTTAAGTAAATATCTTTGACCCCCAAATTTTTCAATCGCTCTTGAACCGCCATACTGGTTCCGCCACTGATGATGGCAACGTTAAATCCGTTATCAAGCGCTGTTTTAATAGCAAAACCGTCTCGAACGCTCATGTGTCTCACTAATTCACCGCTTTCTAAAAGTAAAACAGTACTATCGGTCAGCACGCCATCAACATCAAAAATAAACGTATTGATTTGCGGAAGTATTTCTTTATAATTTTTCTTCATAAGTTTCAATAATTGATTGAGTTAGGGTTTTATATATACTTTCTAATTTTAAATCTTGTAAATTTATCAAATGCGTGTTGATACTTGACACATCGTTGCGTTTAGCCGGACCGGTTTGTGCGTCGTACGGATTTACTTCCTGCAATTTTGATGCCGTTTCTTGAATCAAAGGTAAAAGTAATTTTGGATTTAGTTTGTTTTTTGCTAAAAAATTGAATGCTAAATAATTCAAATGATTTACAAAATTATTAGCAAAGACAGCAGCAATGTGGATTTTTAATCTATTTTCACTACTTACAAATGATACATTTTGCGAGAGTAGTTGGGCTATTGAAAAAAGAAAAGTTTCGTCTCTTTTAGTATTGCTTTCTAATAAAATAGGAACATCAGTAAAATTCACTGCACTATTTTTATTAAAAGTTTGTAGCGGATAAAAAACGCCTTTTCTATTTCCTTGTAAAACTTCCATTGAAACACTACCGGAAGTGTGCACCTGAAGAATATCTTTGGGTAATTTTGCTGATACTTCAGCTATGGCTTGGTCTGAAACGCTTATTATAAATACATCAGTGGGCTTAATTTTATTAAAATTATCTGTTATTTCACCAAATTTTTGAAAGGATTCAATGCTTTTTATAGAGCGATTCATTATTTGAACCAATTGAAGTTCCTTAGTTTTCGATATAATTTGGGACAAATGCCACGCGACATTTCCACCGCCTATGATGCTGATTCGGTTCATTACTACAAAAGTAATTTTTTTTTACGATTTGCTTTGAAATATTTTGCAAAAATAATATAAAGCACTACATTTGCAGACTCAATTTTCACGGTGATTATAGCTCAGTTGGTTAGAGCGTCGGATTGTGGTTCCGAAGGTCGCCGGATCGTACCCGGTTAGTCACCCAAAAGCTTCTCTTATATTGAGAAGCTTTTTTTGTTTGCAAACGTACTTAAGTGATATTATATAGAGGAATAGAAATTTGCACCAATTTAGATTTTCGTTGAAATGCTATGAAAGCAAAAAACTTTTTCGGAAAAGCTCAATTTGTCATCCAAATGCTTCTTAATATAAAGGAAGTTTTTAATTTCTAACATGCACTTTGTCTCGAGAAAGAGCAACAAGTTTGTTGCATCAGAAGTTTTGTCTATTACACTGATGTAAATTAAAACTAATAGAAATTATTTCCTTGTGAAAATATCAAAATTTTTATCTACAAACATTTCATTCCTTTCAAATAAATTATCAGGTAAATCCAATGTTTTTCTTGTGATTACCGAGCGTTTTGTTCCGGTTGTAATAAATTGAACCGCTCTGTTGTAATAGGACTCCGTAATAGTTCCTAATTCGCCCATCGCACCCGGATTTTCATAAATTAAAATATCAGGCTCAAATCCGGTTGTACTATAACTTCCTTCTTTGTTGACTTCTTTTAACACAATGGGTTGTATAGCCCATTGATGATTTGGGTTGGCATTTGTTCTTGAAAAATCCGGAGAATCATACAAAGTAACCGAGGCTACATACTTACCATGCGTTTTGGTACCTATGGTAGTAACTTGAATGTAGGGCTTTAAAGCATTAATAACTAACTCACTGGCTGAAGCAGAGTCGCCGGTAGTAAGAACTACCAATTGATTCAATTGTAATGAATTGATTAAGCTACCATCGGCTAAAGTTGATGTGAAATAATTGCTTATCCATTCCGGATGCTCAGATTGTAACCAAGCTTGAATTTTAGAATTCCAAATCTCTTTGGTGTACAACTGCCCTGTAAACTGCCCGGTAATCATGCTCGATAAATTGATAGCACTCGAAACAGCTCCTCCCCCATTGTATCTCAAATCTAATATGAGACCCGTTATATTTTGTTCTTTAAAATACTGAAAAACTTGATTGAGCTCCGCATCGTAATTACTGATAAAAGAAGTGTACATCAAATAACCTATTTTTTGTCCATTGTGATTTTGTACATTGTAGGTATAGATGGGATTTTGATTGTATTGCCCATATACTAAAGTGGTATTGTTTCCATTTGGAGTGATAACCACACTTTCATTTATATTATCATAGGAATAAGTACCCCATTCTATATTTACGTCACTCACTCCGTTAAAAATATTGGCATAATTTGACACATTCAAATAAGTACCGTTGACTTTATCAAATACAAAACCCCGTTGCACGCCTTTATTTGCAGCATTTGTGTTAGGAACCACATAACGAACCACACCAAAGAGGTCGGTGGTTGTAGTATTTTTGTAATAAAACTTAATTACGGCTCCGGTTGTCTTTCGCACACCGCTAAAATATTGTTCCAGCGCAATGTAATCATCTACAATCCAAGACCATTTATCCACTGTGTTTTTCTCATAAATGAGACTTTCAAAAAAAGCATCATGATCAGCGTGCGAGTTGAGATACGCTTGATATGCACTTGCATTGTCATTTTTTGAATCTGATAAATTGGGAACGGATTCTTGCCATAAATAGTAGGTATTCATTCCCTTCCAAATAAAATCGTTGACAGCTGAAGTATCATTTCCAATTGGCTCTTCCTTTCGGCATCCGGCTACCGCAAACAGAAATGCAATTACAAATATTTTTTTCATTTTTTTTATAAATTTATTAAGATGTTGAATATATGTTATTTATTTTATAACACTCACATTTAAACTGTTTGTACGTTTACAAATTAGATTTGAAAACAATTAGTTAGCCTATAAAAACAAAAACCGTGCTTATATTTTTCAACTTAAAATGGTTTAGGCTTTTAAATAAACACAAAGCTAAAATTAAAAAAAAGCATTTAATCCTTTGTTTTTAATACCCGTCCGCAATAAACTTTATACCGTAATCAATAGCTTGAATCCACAATTGTTCCAACTCTTGATTGTATTCAGGATCATCTTCGGAAAGGGCTTTTAACAGACTATCTCTCCAATAAACATAGTAAGAAGGATGAATATTAATGTGCTTTTTATTGTGGGAAACTTTGATTTCTTCCAAACAAAATTCACCTGCATAGCTTCCTTCTGCAAACATGAGAATACAATTGATACCTTGTCGCAACAAAAGTTTTTGTTGTATAAAATCAGTATGTTTAAATTTACCTGCTATATCAGGATGTGAATGGAGAAAAATATCGTAAAAACGGTCGATAACATTTTTTCCCCCAATAAAACAACGAGAAAAACTTCTTTTAACTAACCTTGCGTCTTCTTTGGTCATTGTAAACTGATTATTTTAAAACTATAATTATGCTAAACTAAATATTAAAATTTATTTAATTTATAATTTATTAAAAAATAAAAAAACCTCGTAACAACGAGGTTTTAAAATTATTTAATGGCTACATCCACAACCTCCATGTTCGTGATGATGCTCATGATGACCTTCCTCATGGGTACTACAGCCGCAACTTTCATGGTTATCTTCGTGTGCGCCGCATCCGCATCCTCCATGTTCATGTCCATGATCGTGGTCGTGATGACCACCACCACTACCACAACCACAACCGCCGTGACCTTGATGGTCATGATGATGGTCCCCGACTCTGTAGGCTTGAAGAGTTCCATCAATTAATTTTGAGATAGCTTCATCCGGGTCTTGCTCCATAATTTGATGCGATGCAACATGGTTTGCGGCTAAATTATTTACTGCGCCTTGACCTAAACTTCCTGTTAATATCATATTGACATCAAACAATGGATTTTGAGGTTCAGGGCTTTGGTCTTCGTGAAATGCATATTTCAAAATTTGATTATCATCAAGATATAATGATGTTTTCTCAAATTGACCTGATTCGGTGATGTCGTAAACAAAAAAATGTTTACAGGTGCTGATATGACCGGAAACAGTTTTCCCGTCTTCCGCGCTGATGGCAACTTTGGTATTCATAATTTAAAAATAGTGTTTAGTTAGTGTTTAGATTGCAAATAAATGAAAAATAAATCAAACGGCAACATCATATTCGCGTAAAGCTTCATTTAAAGATGTCTTTTTGTTAGTACTCTCTTTTCTCTTCCCTATAATCAAGGCGCAAGGTACTTGATAACTTCCCGCATTAAATTCCTTGGTGTAACTACCCGGAATTACAACAGACTGTGCAGGCACGATTCCTTGATAGATAACTGGTTCTTTTCCTGTTACATCAATTATTTTAGTGCTACCGGTCAATACTACGTTTGCTCCCAGAACCGCCTCGGTTTCCACTTTTACTCCTTCAACAATAATACAACGAGAGCCAATAAACGCATTGTCCTCAATAATAACAGGAGCGGCTTGCAAGGGTTCTAGAACCCCTCCAATACCTACACCACCACTCAAATGTACATTTTTGCCTATTTGAGCACAACTTCCAACCGTAGCCCATGTGTCAACCATCGTACCGCTATCTACATAAGCCCCGATATTCACATAGCTTGGCATTAGGATTGTTCCGGGTGCAATATAGGCTCCATAACGTGCAACGGCATTAGGAACGACGCGAACTTCTTTTTGTTGGTAACCTTTTTTTAATGGAATTTTATCGTGATATTCAAATATTCCACTTTCTAAAACTTCCATTTTTTGAATGGGAAAATACATCACTACAGCTTTTTTAATCCATTCATTTACTTGCCATCCCCCTTGAATAGGTTCTGCTACTCTCAATTTTCCGGCATCGAGCAAGTTTATTACTTCTCTTATAGCTGTAATAGTTTTGTTATCAGTTAGTAAACTTTTATCTCCCCAAGCTGTTTCTATCGTTTTTTGTAATTCTGTCATTTTTTCTTAAGATTTAATTTAAATTTTTAAAATAAGCTTTTAATACGTCTGCATTCAATTCGCGAGGCGTGAAAATTTCTAATAAAGCGGGTTTATTATTTACATTAAAAAAAGATTCAATGGATTGATTGAGTGCATTTTCGTTATTTGCTGTTGTATAATCCCAACCATACATTTCAGCTATTTTTTTTGCATTCAAAGCGTGGGGTGTTTCAAAAAAATCTAATGTATTGGTTGTAGTGGGACCGGGTATAAATCGGAAAATGCCACCCCCACCATTATTAACCACGATTATTTTGAAATTTTTTGGGATGTATTGATTCCAAAGTGCATTGGAATCGTAGAAAAAACTTAAATCACCTGTTACGAGCAAAGTGGGCAATTCTGATACGGATGCTAAGCCTATAGCAGTGGATGAGCTACCGTCAATGCCACTAGTTCCGCGATTACATCCTGTAAAGTCAGATTTTTTCCAGTCAAAAAATTGGGCATACCGGATGGCTGCACTATTGGAAAAAAATACCTGATAGTGATTCGGTAAATGTCTATTGATGCTATGAAATACCTTTAAATCAGAATAGGGTATGGTTTTAAAAAAAGTGTGATGTTTTTCTAATCGTCCTTCTTTTAAATTCAAATATTCTGTTTTGTAGCTACTATCTTTAGGCTTTGTTAAAAAGAAAAATTGACTAAAAAACAACAAAGGACTTATTTCAAAATGATGCGTCAAGCTGTGATAGGTGTCCATACTCCAATTTCGGTCTACATGCCAATGTTCGGCAGGTGGATTTTTACGCAACAAACTTTTTATTTTTTTCGAAACTACTTGTCCACCAATGCTGAGCAAAATTTCAGGTTTTAATTTTTCAAAATCGGTATCAGACCACGGAAAAATCAACTGGTCAATGTGGTTGATGAATTCCGTATGATGCACGTTGGACGTAGCTTCACTCAATATGACAACCGACGGGTCTTTAGCCAAATAGTTGAGTTGGGTTTGCAACATTTCATTGGGTTTTGAAACCCCTACAATGACCATTTTTCTTTCAGAACGATTCCACTTTTCGGTGTATTTTTCTAATTCTGTTACTTCAAGAGGCGTTTCATCCAAAAGGGAATTTTGTCCCGGCTTTTGCCACACAGCGTCGGTCAAAAGAGCATTCTCCGTTGTATCATACAAAGGTTCTGTAAAAGGAACATTGATGTGAATAGGTGCTTTTCTATTTTCAAATACAGAAAAAGCATTCTTTAGAATTTTGAGGTTTTCATCAGGAAAATCTTCTATCAGATTAGCATTGTACCAAACATGGTTTTGAAAAATATACTCTTGTCTGATGGTTTGTCCGTCACCAATGTCTATCAAATGTTTCGGGCGATCCGCAGAAATCACTACCAAAGGTATATCGCTGTAAAAAGCTTCCACTATAGCCGGATAATAATTGACCAAAGCAGATCCTGAAGTGCAAACCAAAGCCACGGGTTCGTTGGTTTTTAAAGCCATGCCCAATGCAAAAAAACCGGCTGAACGTTCGTCCACAATACTGTATTTTGCGATTTCAGGATAGGCATTCCATTCAATTATCAACGGAGCATTACGCGAACCCGGCGATATTACGACTTTTTTAATTCCGGCAGCTATACCGGCTTGAACTACTTGCTGCGCTAAAATTTTATTGGAATGCAACATTAAATGACATTTGATACGCTAATTACTCGTGTTTTAGGTTTAAAGAAGTAACCCAATCTTTTACCATTTGGATATCCTCCGGACTCATTTTAGTTTCAGAATGAAAAGCTACATAGCCTTTCATGGGCATTTCACCACTTTCTACTACTTCTGATATTTCTTCGAGAGCGCGGTCTCTTTTGCGCGAGTTATAAGTGCCAAATTCATCAAAATTCAGATGTTTTTTTCCTTCTTTGATGTGATAAGCCACCATCCAAGACATAGGAGCTATTTCGTGATACCACAAATAATTAGTTTGGTTAGAATGACAATCATTGCAAGAGCGTTTAAATAGAGCTTGCACGTCTTGAGGTACCTTCATCACTGACGTAATTTGGTTTTGTGAAACCACTTCGGATCTGTTCTTTTTAGGTCTAACTAATTGTATCAGAGCTAAAAAAACCAAGAGATAGCTTAAAAATTTTTTCATTATAATTAATGATTAAAATTGAGCAAACATAATCATAAGATTTCTTGTTTTTAAATTTATTTTCTAAAATTACATCTTATTCTTATCTAAGCTACTTCCCAATGTTAAGACAGAACAAAGTATAAGTTAAGATTTGATTGCGCACAGCTTAAACGAGAAATGAACTTTAAGCTATTTAAAAACGTTGAATGGAATTCTAAAAATTGATTTAATATTTATTTTTTTCGCTTGGCAAAACATCGTGTGCTAATGTATGAATGCCGTTATTCCATTCAGTTAAAATATCCGTAGCAACAGCTTGTCCACTACCAGCTGCTATGGCAAACATACTTCTGTGACCCGCTAAGACACCGGCCACATATATACCTGGAGCTACTACGTGGTCTTCATTACGCAACTGAATGAATTTTTTGACCGGAGGCATTTTAGAATGCGGTTCTACATAGTCCATCAAACCTTGAATATCAAAATTAACTCTCGGAGTAACTGCTACAACTATTTTAGCTGTATAAAAAATTCCTTGTTCTGAGGTAATCACAAATTGACCATCCGTTCCCTCTATTTTTAACACTTTCGCATCAAAAATTGGTTGTATTTGAGGATAATTTTCAGTTAAATGTTTTATTCCATTTTCTAAAATATCGGGTCCTTTGGTTCCAGTATTTATTCCCAAAGCATTATTAAACAATGCTTTGTGCATATCACTATGGGTGGAATGTAAAAAAATTCCAATTTTTTTATTGGCTACAAAAGACATAGATTCTGCTGATCCAAGCGTCAAAGCACAAGATAGCCCCGCAGGACCTCCTCCTACTATTAATAAATCAAAATTATTCATGAAACGAAAGTTTTTAGTTTGATAGTTTGAGGCAAAAATAATAAAAACTAAAAACAATTCAAGTAAATATAATTCGTATTGGTATTTCCAAACTAACACCCTTTGGGAAGACAACAAAGTCCCTTATCGCTAAAATTCATTGGATTATTTATTAGACTTCGTCGACATTAAAGTTTGTAAAATTATAATGTAGTTTAAACTACTTTATAATACCAGCGGGGATTATTTAATTAAAGGAGTCATTCCTCTGTGAAAAATCCAAGCCACAAAGTAAGCTATTGGAGCTATCACGGCAAATAGTGCAATGGCATATAAAAGCGTAAGTTTGCCCATCCCTTTAAGTTTACTGAAATCAGTAATAATACCAATGCTGGTAAAAGTGAGTAAAAAAAGAATTTTTCCTAGCCCTTGCACTAAGGATTCCGTTTCATAAATACGGTTAGAAATTTCAGGAATTCGCAACAAAGCCACAAACAAAATCCAAATAAAAACGTAGCCCAATACAAATTTTGGAAATCTGTACCATATTTCAGAAAGCGGTATTTTCTCTTTGATGGTTCCATTTTTATTGTTTTTTATCCAGACCACAGCCAAAACAAACGACCAAACGCCAATAAACATATCAATCCATATTTTAGTCAAAAGTGCTGTATTGAGAATCCATCCGTCTTCCCATTTTTCACCTGTTTTTTTCAGATGATAAGACACCATTAAATTATCTAACACGGCACCGGCTGCTGCATCTGCACCGTCTGTTTTTACGGTCATTCCAATAGCTGCCCCATTGACAATAGGTTGATTAGGGGCAATTTTAGTATATAAAGGTGGTAAAATTATCATTTCTACCAAAGCAAAAATAAGTACCAAGGATGAGATAGCCATCGGTATTACAGGCTTTGCTTTGATGGCACCGGCAGTCGCCATGGATGCTGACACACCGCAAACTGATATACCGGAAGATAAAACCGCTGCCGTACTTCTGTTGAGTCCAAAATAGCGTCTGCCGATTAAATATACAAGGGGCCAGAAAATAAGATAAGCCACAAAAGCGGCAATAGCACCACTTAAAGCCAATTCATAGGTAAAACCGGCAGCTTCTAAGGTCATCATCCCCAACTTAATTCCTAAGAGCACAATGGCTGTTTTAATAAACCACTC
>DYMN01000018.1:0-20893 GCA_020740485.1 Polaribacter sp.
TTGCTTTTATTCAATAAACCCTGATATCCTTACGATGTCAGGGTTTTTTTATTAAGTATTTGTTATGATTTTAGTTTTCTACTTTAGATAGTGTGTTAATTAAATTATAAGAATACTTTTGCACTTCAAAATCTTTAATATTTCAAACTACATTTATGCAATCTATTAGAAACATCGCCATTATCGCACACGTTGACCACGGTAAAACTACTTTAGTTGATAAAATCATCGATCAAGCTCATATTTTAGATGAGCGTAAAGAACGAACTGAATTACTTCTTGATAGCAATGATTTGGAGCGAGAAAGAGGAATCACTATTCTCTCTAAAAATGTTTCTGTTAATTATAAAGGTGTAAAAATTAACGTCATTGACACACCCGGTCACGCCGATTTTGGTGGTGAAGTAGAACGCGTACTCAAAATGGCAGATGGAGTTTTGTTGTTAGTTGATGCTTTTGAAGGACCTATGCCTCAAACGCGATTTGTTTTAAGCAAAGCATTAGAATTAGGATTAACCCCTATTTTAGTAATTAACAAGGTAGATAAAGAAAATTGCTCTCCGGATATTGTTCATGAAAAAGTTTTTGATTTAATGTTTGCATTAGATGCCACAGAAGAACAACTTCATTTCGAAACGATTTTTGGTTCTGCAAAGCAAGGCTGGATGAGTTATGATTGGAAAGTAAAAACAGATAGTATTATTCCACTTTTAGATACCATTTTAGCTAAAATACCTGAATCACCTTATGTAGAAGGTACTCCACAAATGCAAATTACATCATTGGATTTCTCTTCATTTACAGGTAGAATTGCCATTGGACGTGTATTTAGAGGAACATTATATGAAGGAAAAGATTATATGCTATGTAAGAAAGATGGCAGTTTTCAAAAGATGCGAATAAAAGAGTTGCATACATTTGAAGGGCTTGGAAAAGATAGAACAGAAAGTGTGAGAAGTGGCGATATATGCGCTATAGTCGGTTTAGATGATTTTGAAATTGGAGATACTTTAGCTGACTTAAATAATCCTGAACCTCTACCTCGCATCAATGTGGATGAACCTACGATGAGTATGCTGTTTACCATCAACAATTCCCCTTTTTATGGTAAAGAAGGTAAATTTGTAACTTCACGCCATTTACGCACTCGTTTATTTAAAGAAATTGAGAAGAATTTGGCTTTACGGGTTGAGGAAACAGACTCAGAAGATAAATTTAATGTTTTTGGTAGAGGAATTTTACATTTATCTGTATTAATTGAAACAATGCGTCGCGAGGGTTACGAATTGCAAGTAGGAAGGCCACAAGTGATTATAAAAGAAGTGGATGGAGTTAAAATGGAACCCTATGAAACATTAGTGATTAATGTCCCTGAAGAATCAGCCAGTAAAGCTGTGAATTTAGTTACACAACGTAAGGGCGATTTGCATCACGTAGAACCTAAAGGCGATTTACAACACTTGGAGTTTGATATTCCGGCACGCGGTTTGATTGGGTTGAGAAATAAAATCCTCACAGCAACCCAAGGTGAAGCCATTATCAACCATCGCTTTAGAGGGTATGATGTTTTTAAAGGTGAGATTGCCTCAACTATGAATGGAGCTATTATTTCAAGTGATGCAGGAAAAGCCACTGCTTATTCTATTGACCGTCTGCAAGATAGAGGTAAATTTTTTATTGATCCGAATGAAGAAATTTACAAAGGCCAGATTGTCGGTGAAAATAATAAACAAGATGAAATGGCTGTAAATTTGATAAAAGGTAAAAAATTATCCAATGTAAGAAGCACCAGTGCAGATGAAGCTGCTAAAATTTTTCCTAAAACAGTATTTTCTTTAGAAGAATGTATGGAATATATTCGCGATGATGAGTATTTAGAAGTAACACCACTGAGTCTGAGAATGAGAAAAATTAACTACAGATAATAATGATAAATATTTTTGTTATAAAACCTTTAGATTGAGTTTTCTAAAGGTTTTTTTTTTTAATAGAAGTTACTTTTAAAACATAGGTTTAAACTTATTTTAATTTATTAAATGTCGTTTAAATTTTAACGAATACTTATATCTTTTTGTTCCATTTTACATTAAAATTTGCTACTTTTACACATTATCTAACAATTAAAAATAAGTCATCAGATTCGTAATTTAATTTTTTAAAAACATGAGTTCAGAAATAAGAAATTTAGAACCAAAAGTAGTTTGGAATCATTTTGCAGATTTAAATGCAGTTCCACGTGGTTCGAAAAAAGAAGAAAAAGTAATCCAATTTATGTTTAATTTTGGAAAAAAATTAGGTTTAGAAACTGTTTTGGATGCTGTTCAAAACGTAATCATTAAAAAACCGGCATCACCGGGAATGGAAAATTGCAAGACTGTTGTTTTGCAATCTCATTTAGATATGGTTCATCAAAAAAATAATGATACTGTATTTGATTTTGATAAAGAGGGAATTAAAATGCACATTAACGGGGATTGGGTAACAGCTGATGGCACTACGTTAGGAGCAGACAATGGGGTAGGCGTAGCATCCATTATGGCAATATTAGAATCTAAGGATATCGCACATCCGGCGATCGAAGCGCTTTTCACCATAGATGAAGAAACCGGAATGACTGGTGCAAAAGGTTTAGAAGGGGGTTATTTATCCGGTGAAATTTTATTAAATTTAGATACCGAAGACGATCAAGAAATTGATATAGGTTGTGCAGGAGGTATCGATGTTACAGCTATTGGGACTTATTTGCAGGAAGATATAGTAGGCAAATATAAAAAAGTCAGTTTGCAAGTTAAAGGGTTAAACGGGGGGCATAGTGGAATGGATATTCACAAAGGTTTGGGCAATGCCAATAAAATTATGAATCGTTTGCTGTATGAAACTTTTGATTTTGATATTAAATTAGTGAGTATCCACGGTGGAAGTTTGCGGAATGCTATCCCACGTGAGAGCAATGCAGTCATTGCGGTTCCGGAAAATAAATTGAAATTGTTTAAAGAAAAATTAGATAAAGCAACTGAGGCTATATTAAAAGAATTCAAAACGGTTGATGGAGGATTACAAATTTTGTATAATGAAAGAGATGAAAAAGTAATCAAAGTAATGGATACACATAGTTATATTACATTACTTAAAACAATCTATACAGCTCATAATGGCGTTTACAGAATGAGTCCGGACATTTCTGATTTGGTAGAAACTTCTAATAATATTGCCAAAGTAACTGTAGAAAGCGGTGAAATAAAAATTGAATGTTTGACTCGAAGTGCCGTGGAAAGTAGTAAAATGGATTTGGCAAATGCATTACGTTCAGCGTTTGAATTAGCTAAATATGAAGTTACATTGAGCGGTTCTTATCCAGGCTGGCAACCAAATCCAAGTTCTCCAATTTTAAAAAGCATGACACATATTTATAGCGATATGTTTGGAAATGAGCCTAATGTTGTTGCTTGTCATGCGGGATTGGAGTGTGGTATTTTAGGAACAAATTATCCTAAAATGGATATGATTTCATTCGGGCCGACCATTCAAGGGGCGCATTCTCCTGATGAAAGAGTAAATATTGAATCTGTTCAAAAATTTTGGAAATATTTGTTGGAAATTTTGAAAAACATTCCGCAAAAATAATAATTGTGGAAGATTACAAAATCATTAAATATTAACAACTTTATTTTGGGGAAGTATAAAAAATCGTACTTTTACCGACCTGAATCATCTAAGCTTATCCATGGGAAAAATTATAGCAATAGCCAATCAAAAAGGGGGAGTCGGTAAAACAACCACCACAGTAAATTTAGCAGCTGCATTGGGTGTTCTTGAAAAGAAGGTTCTTCTAATAGACGCTGATCCGCAAGCCAATGCTACTTCTGGATTAGGAATAGATGTGGAAAGTGTGGAAAATGGAACCTATCAGCTTTTGGAACATATAGTTCAAGCTAAGGAAGTAGTTGTCAAGACAAACTCTCCAAATTTGAACTTAATCCCTGCTCATATAGACATGGTTGCCATTGAAATTGAGTTGGTTGATAAGCCCAATCGAGAGTATATGATGAAAGAGATTCTCGCTCCGATAAAAGATGAATATGATTATATTTTAATTGATTGTGCTCCTTCTTTAGGACTGCTAACGCTCAATGCGTTAGTAGCTGCTGATTCGGTATTGATTCCAATTCAATGCGAGTATTTTGCCTTAGAAGGTTTGGGTAAATTACTTAACACTATAAAAAGTGTTCAAAAAATTCACAATAAAGATTTAGACATTGAAGGTTTATTACTGACCATGTACGACCCTAGATTGCGATTGTCCAATCAAGTGGTTGATGAAGTACGCAAACATTTTCAAAATATGGTATTCAAAACGGTCATTCACAGAAATATAAAATTGGGTGAAGCACCAAGTTTTGGAGAGAGTATAATTGCATATGATGCAACGAGTCAAGGGGCGAAAAACTACATAAGTTTGGCAAATGAATTATTGATTAACCATGGCAAAAACACAAAAACAAGCGTTAGGTAGAGGTTTATCTGCTTTACTGAATGATCCTACAAACGATATATCTACTGCTTCTGATAAAAATGCAGAACAGATTGTAGGTAATATTATTGAGATTGATATAAATAATATTGAAGTAAATCCATTTCAACCACGTACCCATTTTAATGAAGAAGCATTAAAGGAATTAGCCGATTCTATTAAAGAATTAGGTGTAATTCAACCCATCACTGTAAGAAAATTAGAAGGAAATCATTTTCAATTGGTTTCAGGAGAACGCCGTTTAAGAGCTGCTAAATCTATAGGATTTGAAACGATTCCGGCTTACATCAGATTAGCCAATGATGAGGAAATGTTATTTATGGCATTGGTTGAAAATATACAACGTCATGATTTAGACCCAATTGAAGTTGCTTTAAGCTATCAACAATTGATAGATCAGATCAATATTACCCAAGAAGAATTAAGTGCGCGAGTGGGAAAAAAACGCTCTACAGTAACCAATTATCTGAGATTGTTAAAGTTAGATCCGATCATTCAAACCGGTATGCGTGATGGTTTTATCACTATGGGTCACGGTAGAGCCTTGATAAGCGTAGAAGATATTGAGGATCAGTTGGCTATTTACACAAAAATAATTGACAAGCATTTATCTGTAAGACAAACAGAAGATTTGGTAAATCAATTTAAATCAAACAAGGATGCCTCAAAACCGACTAAAAAATCATCCGAAGCTACTCCTGATTATATTAAAGAATCTCAAACTGCGTTTTCTGAATTTTTTGGTAATCAAGTTTTAATCAAATCAAGTGCAAACGGCAAAGGAAATATCACTATTCCATTTAATTCGAAAGAAGATTTTTTAAGAATTAAAAATTTATTGGGTTAGTGCATCAGTTTTTTATATACATATCATTTCTTTTGTTATCAATACAAGTATTTTCGCAAGAAGAGGCTAACATTGTAATAAACGATAGTATCAAAGAAAGAGAATACTATGAAATAGCCATCAAACCTACAAAAGCATCATTTTATAGTGCAATTCTTCCGGGATTAGGGCAAGCTTACAATAAAGATTATTGGAAAATTCCAATAGTATATGGTGCTTTAGGAACGAGTATATACACTTATGATTTCAATAATAAGAAGTATCACAAATATCGCGATTTGTATAAAGAACTGAAAATGAATTCGTCAAGTGGCATTCCTTACTCTTTATCAACATTAGAAAGCGCACAAAAATATTACAAAAAATACCGCGATTTGTCTATGCTTGTAACAGCCGGATTGTATTTACTACAAATAGTGGAAGCAAGTGTAGATGCACACATGAAATACCATAATACAGATTCTGATTTGTCATTCGAACCAGTGATTATTGAAAGCCGTTTTAGCAGTGAAAAATCTGTAGGTGTGGGCTTGAGTTTTTCATTTTAAAATAGTTTAATGATGAAGATTGCACTTTTAGGTTACGGCAAAATGGGAAAAGCTATTGAAGAGTTGGCTATAAATCGAGGACACGAAATAATAGCGAAAATTGAAACTTTTCAAGAAATAATTGATTTTAATCAAGCGGATGTTGCTATTGATTTCAGTGTGCCTGAAGCCGCTTTTAATAATATAAGTCAGGCTCTTTTGAATAATGTTCCCGTTATCAGCGGAACAACTGGTTGGCTTGCACGTTATGATGAGATAGTTGATTTATGCAATCAAAAAAATGGGGCATTTATCTACGCTTCCAACTTTAGTCTGGGTGTGAATTTGTTCTTTGCATTGAATACGTATTTAGCTAAATTGATGGAAAACCAAGTTTATGACGTTTCGATTACTGAAACCCATCACATCCAAAAATTAGATGCTCCGAGTGGAACAGCTATTAGTCTGGCGCAACAAATATTTCCGTATTCCGATAAAAAGAATTGGATTTTATCAGAGGAAAGTAGAGAAAAATTGCCGATTAAAGCATTGAGAATAGATAATATACCCGGAATTCACGAAGTAAAATACGAATCAGAAATTGACAGTATCGAAATAAAACACAGTGCTAAAAACAGATTAGGGTTTGTGCAAGGAGCAGTGATGGCAGCCGAATTTTTGAAAGGGAAAGAAGGAATTTATACGATGCAAGACGTTTTAGGTTTAAAATAAAAAATTCATATAATAAAATGACTAATTTAATTATTTTCTTTTTATTTATCCAATTGATTCATTTCCTTGGGACGTGGAAATTATATCAAAAAGCGGGTAGAAAAGCTTGGGAAGCTGCTGTCCCGGTATATAATGCAGTAATCCTGACCAAAATAATGAATCGTCCTTGGTGGTGGGTTATTTTGCTTTTTATTCCTATTGTCAACTTATTGATGTTTCCTGCATTTTGGGTAGAAACCGTCAGAAGTTTTGGAAAAGAAAAAACTTCTGAATTGTTTTTAGCAGTTTTGACCTTCGGATTTTACATTTATTATCTCAATTATTTTGAAGATGTTAAATACAACAAAGACCGCCAATTAGGGCCTTATACTACTGCAGGAGAATGGACAACATCTATTGTTTTTGCAATAGTGGCAGCCACCATTGTTCACACCTATTTCATCAGACCCTATAACATTCCGACTTCGTCCTTAGAAAAGACGCTGTTGATTGGCGATTTTCTGTTTGTGAGTAAATTGCATTATGGGGCGCCCACTCCGAACACTCCCATTCAATTTCCAATGGTACACGATACCATTCCTGTTTTAAAAATAAAATCATACGTAAAAGATATTCAAATTCCGAGTTTTAGATTACCTGGATTTCAAAAAGTTAAACGCAATGAAATTGTTACTTTTTATTGGCCCGCCGATACGGTGCAGCGTTTTTTTGACAGAAATAGTCCGTATCAATGGAAACCCGTAGACAAGCGTTCTAATTATGTAAAGAGAGTAACCGGAATAGCTGGTGACACTTTGAAAATTGTCAAAGGCAATGTGTATATCAACGGGAAATTAGAACAATATCCGGATAGAACCAAATTGCAGTATCATTATGTTGTTGAGCCGGATGCTACTTTTTCAGATTTTGGAAATTATGTTATCAAAAATAACGTTACAGAGTACGGTAGAGATGAAAATGGACAAATTATTCTCAACTTGACCAATGAATTAGCAGAAAAATTTAAGGAGAATAAGCGTATTAAAAGGGTGGAAAAACTTATTGACACCTCGCACGTATTCAACAAAGCTATTTTTCCGCATAGCCCTAATTACGTGTGGAATATTGATGACTACGGACCTATTTATATTCCCGAAAAAGGGAGAACTATAAAATTAGATACGCTGAATTTGCCGTTTTACAAGCGTTTGATCACCGAATACGAACACAATGATTTGAAAGTAAATGGAGATAAAATATCCATCAATGGTAAACAGGTAGATAGTTATACTTTTGCCCAAGATTATTATTGGATGATGGGCGATAATCGTCAGCGTTCGGAAGATTCTCGTTATTGGGGGTTTGTGCCTATGGACCACATTGTGGGTAAACCCACTTTTATTTGGTTTAGTTTAGAAAAGTATAATCCTGAAAATCCAAAAAGTTTCACAGAACGCATACGTTGGGACAGGATTTTTACCACGGTGGGTGGTAGTGGGAAACCGGTTTCCTACTTGCGTTATTTTCTAATAGCTCTTGCAGCATTTTATGTCTATTCTTATATAAGAAATAAGAAAAAAAATAAATAATACTAATTAATCAATTATTTGCAAATGATAATTTTTCATTTGCGAATTTCTTTTTTGAGATATGATTTTTCGACCGGCTTATTTTCCGAATATCGAAACCTTTTCTGAAATGATTAAATCAAAACATATCATTTTGGAAACCAATGATTTTTTCGAAAAACAAACCTACCGTACAAGATGTCATATCTACTCGCCCAATGGGCTTTTGATGATGAATATTCCTATTAAACATCAAAAGAAGGAACATCAATTTACCAAGGATGTCCTTTTAGAAAATGATTTTGCTTGGCAAAAAAACCATTTTAAAACCATTCAAAATTCATATCGTTCATCGCCTTATTTTGAATATTACGAAGATGAAATTGAAAATTTGTATAGAGTAAAAGAGCAATTTCTTTTAGATTTTATTCTGAAATCTATTGAATTAAGTTATAAATTATTACAAATACCTTTCGATTATCAAAACACAGAAACTTTCGAAAAATTGCTACCCAACGATTTTAGGTATTTAATAGATGCAAAAAAAGAAAGTACTGCTCATTTTAAACCGTATACTCAGGTTTTTCACGTTAAAAATGGATTTATTCCGAATTTGAGTATTTTAGATTTGTTGTTTAGCGAAGGGCCTAATAGTGCTAATCATCTTATAGCGTGAGGTTTAAAAAATTTGAATTTAGGGTATTTTTAATTTAAAAACTATTTACTAACAAATGTTATTTTTTTCAAAATTTTAATAAATTAATTAACAAATTTTAAAAATTCTTTTGTATTTTTGTCCTCGCAATAGAAAAGAAAATTTCAAAATATCAATCCTATTTTTTTGGGTATGAAACCTCTGATAAACGCCTGTTTATTGGGGGTTTCTTTTTTAACAAAGCGTATATCCGATTTTTATTTCAGCTTTTCCATTCTGATTGTTAAAGTAAATTTGGGCAACGCAATGGGTTGCTGAATTGATATCAATTAAAAATTCATTCTTATGAGCGCTGAATTGATATTCCCCTGTAGAGAGGGCATCATTGAATATCATAAAATCGGAAACGTCAAAAAGTTCTTGTGCTGTTTTCATAGCTATTTGTATGATTTCCTTTTTATTTTTTACCGTCAATTTTGAGTTTTCTAAATATATAGTAGCGTAAAAGTTAAATCGATCACAACCGCCTCTTTCCACTTTTAATCTTTCACCGGAAGAGAGCAAAATATCCGCAATTTTCTTATTTTGATCCCATTTGTAGTTAGAAAAACTTTTTTTACCGAAGAGAAATGCATCTGTTTGAGTTGCCGTATCAAACTTACAGTCCGTTTCTAAGATAGGTTTAGGGACTTTAGTCAGATAGCTTACAGAATCAATTTCCGATTGAACTCTTTTTTCTAATTCATTAACAGCGAGTTTGATGTATTTCGTGAATAAAAAAAATCCCATTAACATAATCATTGTTAATGAGATTGCTATAATTATTAAGACTTTGGTTTTCATCTAATGATTTTTAATTTGCGACATCACTGATAAATTTTATTCGCATCAATCGAAGTTCGTCTTCTTCGTATTCTCCTTTTAATTCTTTCATTGCTATCTCAATATTATCCGATTCAGCTTCCATAAAATAATCGTGAATTTCTTCTATTTGATCATCATCCAGCATTTCTTCTAATACGTAATCTATTTTAAGTTTTGTGCCTGAATAAACAATACTTTGCATTTCTGCAATTAACTCTTCTAAAGTCAAACCTTTGGATTCTGCAATATTATCCAATGGAACTTTCCGATCGGTGTTTTGAATAATAAAAAGTTTTAGAGCGGAATTGCTTCCCGTACTTTTCACAATCAAATCATCTGGGCGCATAATGTCATTTTCTTGAACATAACGTGCTATGAGTTCAACAAATTCCTTTCCGTACTTTTTAGCTTTTCCTTCGCCAACCCCAAAGACATTAGATAATTCATCTATAGTTATTGGATATTTGAGTGCCATATCTTCCAATGAAGTTTCTTGAAACACAGCGTAGGGTGGAACTTTGTGTTTTTTTGCTACACTTTTTTGCAAATCTTTGAGCATAGCCATTAAAATTTCATCTGCGGCACCACCTCCACCTCCTGAGGTTGAAATTATATTTTCATCTTCCTCTACATTAAAGGTGTGGTCTTCGGTCATCATAAAAGAATGAGGATTATCTATAAAATCAAATCCTTTTTGTGTCATTTTCAGTACGCCATACTGTTCAATTTCTTTTCGTATAAAACCTTGAACCATTACTTGTCTGATCAGTGCTGTCCAATAAGCCTCTTTATGATCATTGCCTTCACCAAATAAGGGATGTTTATCCATTTTATGCGATTTTAGCATGGCATTGGTTTTCCCTACCAAAAAGCTGGATAGATTGTTCGCTTTATATTGTTCGTTGGTGGCTTTAACTACTTCTAATAATAATTTTACTTCTTCTTTTGCTTCTTTCTTAGGTTTTGGGTTGCGCATATTGTCGTCCATATCAGCTCCCAAACCGTTTACATCGTCAAATTCTTCTCCAAAATAATGCAATAGGTATTTCCTACGACTCATGGAAGTTTCCGCATAACCAATTACCTCTTGTAACAATGCATTCCCTATTTCTTGTTCAGCTACGGGTTTACCGGAGAGAAATTTTTCTAATTTTTCAATATCATCATAAGAATAGTAGGCTAAACAATAGCCTTCACCTCCGTCACGACCGGCACGACCGGTTTCTTGATAATAACTCTCCAAACTCTTAGGTATATCGTGATGAATCACAAAACGCACATCAGGTTTGTCTATTCCCATTCCGAAGGCAATGGTGGCTACTACGACGTCAATTTCTTCCATCAAGAACATATCTTGATTTTTCACCCGCGTTTTAGCATCCAATCCGGCGTGATAGGGAACAGCTTTAATTCCGTTTACTACCAAAACTTCAGCAATTTCTTCTACCTTTTTTCTACTCAAACAATAAATGATACCCGATTTTCCTTTGTAATTTCTTATAAAACGGATAATATCTTTTTCTATATCTTTTGTTTTGGGGCGCACATCGTAATATAAATTCGGGCGATTGAAGGATGCTTTAAATGTATTGGCATCGGTCATACGAAGCGTTTTTAAAATATCTTCCTCTACTTTTTCTGTAGCCGTCGCAGTAAGACCGATGATGGGAACATCTTGTATGTTGTTAATAATGTTTTTTAAATTACGGTATTCAGGTCTAAAATCATGTCCCCATTCTGAAATACAATGTGCTTCGTCAACTGCTACAAAGGAAATTTTTTGCTTTTTTAAAAATTCTGTATATTCTTCTTTTGCTAATGATTCAGGGGCTACGTATAGTAATTTAGTGACTCCTTCTTCAATATCGCTCATTACTTGACGAATTTCTCCTTTGGACAAGGAGGAATTTAGTACGTGTGCTATCCCGTCATTCTCGGTAACGCCACGGATGGCATCTACTTGATTTTTCATCAAGGCTATTAGCGGTGATACTACAATAGCAGTTCCTTCCTTCAGTAAGGCAGGCAGCTGATAACATAGTGATTTTCCCCCACCGGTGGGCATAATCACAAAAGTATTGTGGTTTTCTAAAATACTCTTTATAACCGGTTCTTGAAGTCCAATATAATTTTCAAAACCGAAGTATTTTTTTAATGCTTTGTGTAAATCAATTTCTGAAAATGGCATACGATATTATTTGATTTTTTTAGATACTTTTGCAATTCTAAATACTAGTATAATTAAATGAGTATCATTACACGAATATACTATGTTTTTTTAAAATAGAAAAACTTAAAGTATTTTTATTTTATTTTTTTTAAAATCCAATTTTACTCACTGTTATGAGCAATTTATTAAATGACGAACAGCTAACCTCTATTGCCATTAAAACGATACAATTTGAGAGTGAATCTATTGAAAATTTAATTAATCTGATCAATGTAGATTTTGCAAATGCGGTAAGGGCAATATACAACTCTAACGGTAGAGTAGTGGTAACAGGCATAGGGAAGAGTGCTAATATTGCCACCAAAATTGTGGCAACTTTTAATTCAACAGGCACTCCGGCTATCTTTATGCATGCCGCTGATGCTATTCATGGGGATTTGGGTATGATTCAGAAAAATGACACAGTGATTTGTATTTCTAAAAGTGGTAATACCCCTGAAATTAAAGTTTTGTTACCCTTGATAAAGAGTTTTGGTAATAAAATTATAGCCATTACCGGAAATCCCGCATCTTACTTGGCAGTAGAATCGGATTTTACCTTGAATTCTTATGTAGAAAAAGAAGCTTGTCCCCATAATTTAGCACCAACCACCAGTACAACGGCACAATTGGTTTTGGGAGATGCCTTGGCTATTGCACTTTTAGAATTAAAAGGTTTTACAACTGATGATTTTGCAAAGTTTCATCCCGGCGGAGCGTTGGGAAAAAAATTATACTTAAGAGTAAATGATTTGTTAGAACGCAACCAAAAACCGGTTGTGACGCCTAAAGCTACTGTAAAACAAGTCATTGTAGAGATTTCATCCAAACGTTTGGGAACTACTGCCGTGGTAGATGGAGAAAAATTAATTGGGATTATAACAGATGGTGATTTAAGAAGAATGTTAGAAAAAAATGCAAATATTGACCAATTGCTCGCTGAAGATATTATGAGTGTAAACCCACGAGTCATAGCATCGGATGCTATGGCAGTGGAAGCACTTCAAATGATGGAGATTTTTAATATCACGCAATTATTGGTTACTGATGAAGGAGTTTATAAAGGAGTGATACATTTGCATGATTTATTAAAAGAAGGAATTTTATAATTACAAAATCAATCTGATGGCACAAGAACATAAAGAAATGTCATTTTTAGAACATCTCGAAGTGCTGAGATGGTTGTTAATTCGCTCTACAATAGCAATATTGATAGGAGCTGTTTTGACATTTTCATTTAAAAAAATATTGTTTGATGATATTTTATTGGCACCTAGTAAAGTAGATTTTGTTACCTATGAGTATTTGTGCAAATTGGGCGAAAAGATGAATTCCCCTGGGTTGTGCATTAAGGAATTGCCATTTGAAATAGTCAGTAATAGTATGCAAGGGCAATTTACTACGCATATTTGGATATCGATAGTTGCCGGAATTATATTGGTATTTCCTTATATTTTATATGAAGTTTGGCGTTTTATAAGCCCTGCATTGTACAATAAAGAAAAAAAACACGCTGCCGCATTTATCATTATCTCCTCTTTGTTGTTTTTTATTGGGGTATTATTCGGTTTTTACATCATTTCTCCATTATCGGTTCAGTTTTTGGTTACTTATCAAGTGAGTCCCATTATAAAGAATTTGATTCCTTTAAGTTCCTATTTCTCGGTCTTAAAATCGAGTGTTTTGGCTTCGGGTATTATGTTTGAATTGCCTATTATTATCTATTTTTTATCAAAATTAGGATTGGTTACCCCTCAATTTTTACGCACATACAGAAAGCACGCTATTGTTATTGTACTAATTTTGGCAGCCATCATCACACCTCCTGATATGATCAGCCAGGTAATTGTGACCATTCCGGTATTATTGTTATACGAAGTAAGTATATGGATATCAGCGGTTATTTATAAAAAACAAAATAAAGATTTAATTACAAAATAATGAAAGTTAGTGTAATCGGAACAGGATATGTAGGTTTAGTTACCGGAACGTGTTTTGCAGAAATGGGCAATCAGGTTATTTGTGTGGACAATAATGTCCAAAAAATTGAAAATCTCAAAAAGGGGATCATTCCTATTTTTGAAAAGGGTTTAAAAGAGATGGTTGAAGATAATGTAGAACATAAAAATCTCCTTTTTACTACAGATACCAAAGATGCTATCAACAACTCTGAAATCGTTTTTATAGCCGTTGGAACACCAATGGATGAAGACGGAAGTGCTGATTTAAAACACGTTACAGGTGTAGCGCGTGAAATAGGCGAAAATATGGAAAAAGATCTATGGATAGTAAATAAATCTACCGTGCCTGTAGGTACGGCTCAATTGGTACACAATGAAATAGCAAAGGCTTTAGAAAAAAGAAATGCAACGTTTAAATTTGAAGTAATCAGCAATCCTGAATTTTTGAAAGAAGGCGATGCCGTGGCTGATTTTATGCAACCTGACAGAGTAGTGGTGGGCGCGCGTACCCCTGAAGCCTTTGAAGTGATGCACAAATTGTACAAACCCTTTATGACCAAAAATGATAGGTTTATCACTATGGACACTGCCTCTTCGGAGATGACCAAATATGCTTCAAATGCCATGTTGGCTACCAAAATCAGCTTTATGAATGAAATGGCTAATATTTGCGAGAGAGTAGGTGCTAATATCAATATGGTGCGCCATGGTATAGGAAGTGATTCCAGAATTGGATACAGTTTTATTTATCCGGGAGCAGGATACGGTGGAAGTTGTTTCCCAAAAGATGTGCAAGCACTCATTAAAACGGCTAATAATTATCATTACAGACCTCGACTATTAGAAGCAGTAGAAGCGGTAAATAAAAATCAAAAAGAAGTATTAGGAACTAAAATTTCAAAATATTTTGATGGAAATTTGAAGGATAAAACCATTGCAGTTTGGGGATTGGCGTTCAAACCGGGGACAGATGACATGCGCGAAGCAAGTTCGGTAACGCTTATTGAATATTTAATAAGTCAAGGTGCTTCAGTGAAAGTTTATGACCCTGAAGCCATGCCTATAGCGCAAGAACATTATTTCGCAAGTGAAACCAAAATTAGTTATGCAATGGATAAATATGACGCTTTGAGCAATGCTGACATTTTAGTTTTAGTGACCGAATGGAAAGAATTTCGCAGTCCTGATTTTGAATTTATAAAAGGCAAACTGAAATATCCGGCTATCTTTGACGGAAGAAACCAATATGACGATATAGAACTTGGAAAGTTAGGGATTTCTTATTTCCAAATTGGGGTTTAGGGTTTGTTACCTATTTTTACTCAAAAATTTATCAAGATAATCAAAGCATTGGTGGCTTACTCAGTATTTGCTGAAAAACATAAAGTCATTTGATTTTATTAAATCAAATGGGATGTTTTATTTTTTTAAACGTATGGTTTTTTGATGAAATTGTAGAAAAACCATATACAAAAAAATAAATTGAATGTTAATTTGTTTACCTTTCCAAAATAAACTATTTCAGCAGTCCTATTTATTTTAACTTAAAAATGCTAATTTTGGATATTCTAAATCAATACTCAAATTTTCTTTCTGTTTCCTAAAATGCCTGCTAACAGCAACAGTCCGGCAACTAATGTTGCAATTCGGGCGATATAATCTCCATACTTCGAGTAAAAAGTCATCTTATCATTAGTGATAACTTCTCCTTTTAAAGCACCCGGAACTTCATAGCCCAATCTTTTTGTAATTTCCCCTTTTTGATTAATCAAAGCCGAAATACCCGAATTGGCACTTCTTATAATGGGTCTTCTATGTTCTACAGCAAGCAGGCGAGCGTAGCTCAAAAGCTGTTTGTGCCCCTGCGTATTACCCCACCAGCTATCGTTAGTGATGATTCCTAATACTTGTGCTCCTTTTCTTACGTATTTACTCACATGTTCCCCATATATAGATTCATAGCAAATAATCGGTGCAATCGTAACATTGTCGTTATTTTTAAAAACACTTACTTCTTTTTGTGGAGTTAAGGTTGAAATACTGCCTCCAAGGTCTATCAAAGCATTTCCTAATAATGGTTCTAGAATAGGACGAAACGGAAAATGCTCTACCCCAACCACCAATTTTGATTTGTGATACACTTCCGGTTGCCGATTAAATGTTAAGAATAGGGCAGAATTATAACTTTCGTACCAAAAGCTGGTGTTATTTCTAAAGGTGTTTCCGGTGGGGGTTTTCTCAATGGTGTTTGGGTAAATTTCTATTTGATCATAACCCACTAAAAGCGAATTGTTAGGAAATTGATTTTCAAAAAGTTGTAATTTTTGAAAAGCAAGCGAATTTTCAAACTCGCTTAGGCTGCTACGGTTTGAAAAAACCGTTTCAGGGGCTAAAACAAATGAGACTTCATTATCCATTAACGGAGTAGCAAGTGCCAGTAATTCATCTGCAATTTGTTCATGCGATTGATGGTATTTTTCGGTATATGGATTTGTCGCAGGTTGCAAGGCAACAGCAGTTATTTTGGTGCCTTTTTCGGTATAGCTGTTTAAAATCAACAACGAAAATACAATTCCAATTACAATAAAGCTGATGCCTAGAATAACTTTTCTGATGGCGTTGCGGGTTTCTTTATTTTCAAAATAGTGTAAAGTGGCACTGTAAAAAATGATATTGACCATCCAAATCCACAAGGTACCTCCAAATATTCCGGTATATTCATACCATTGTATCCATTGGTAATTTTCTGAAAAAACATTACCCAAACTGAGCCAGGGCCAAGAAAAATCCCAGTTGTGATGGAATTTTTCAAATGCAATCCAAAAAGTCACTAAAAATAACAAACTGTAAGATTGAGGTTTTCTTTTAGCAATAAGATGGTAAAATAAAAAAACAGTACTCATCAAAAGCGAATTGACCACGATTGCAAAAATACCTCCAAACGGGGTAGCATTCCAAATCCACCAAGTAGTGATGGTATTCCATATCAGAAAGCTGAGGAAACTATAAAAAAATACGGTAAGTTTAATATACCGGCTATTGGATTTTCTAATGTTATTTTCGAGTATGAGTAATGGGACAAACCCGAAGAAAATGAATAGTGAAAAACCATAAGTAGGCCAAGCAAGTGCTAATAAAAATCCCGATAGAAGGGCTAAAAGTAAATTTTTAAACATGTAGTCTTATTTGTTTTGTAGTTACATTTTATCAATAAGTATTTAATAAACTAAAATAAGGAAAATTTAAGGTTGTAATAATAATTAATAGGATATGAACCAATTAATCTCACCCACACAAAAGATTGAATTTCAATATGATAGCTATCGGATTGCGGGCTCCGATAATTATCGGAATCACTACGTTCAGCCTAATCAACCCATTTTATTGTCTACTTTTTAATCACGGCTTTTTCAGGTTGGTAATTAGACTGCCATTCTCCATCGATTAAAAATTTCCATTCGCCTTTTTTAAGCCCATCCACGTAATTACCTTCTGCTATCTTAACGCCATTAGTGTCATAATAAATAGCCGGACCATTGAGGATGCCGTCTTTGTAAGTGATTTCTTCTACTAATTTGCCATCATCTGCAAAACGTTGGTGATTCCCGTTGAGTTTTCCATTGGAATAATGCGCAATTTCGGTAAGCTGACCATTTTTATAATACACTTTTACTTCTCCTTCTAAAGCATCGTTCTTGTAATGTTCTATTGACATCAGCGTTTTACCGTCAGGAAAATAATAGTTCCAAGTGCCTTCTCTTGATTTTGCTATCATTGTCCCGGTACTTTGCATTTTTCCCGTTTTATCAAAAAAAATCAGTTTTATACTGTCATTTTGATTGTTAAATTCTTTCAGTACAATAGGCGTTTTTTCGCTGGTTTCTGCATAAAATTTAAAAGTTCCTATTTCTCTGCCGTGATTAAATTTACCTTCGTAGCGCAATTTGCCATTAGGAAAATATTTTTTGTAATACCCGTGCATTTTTCCATCCTTGTCCAATTGATTGATGGTGTCCTGCGACCAATTTAAGGTAGAATAGATTGAGATCACGAGGGTGAAAAATACATTTTTAAACATAGGTAAACGTAAATATTAAGTTATCAAAATGTGTGTTAAATCTTAAATTTAGGAGATTGTATTAAGGGTGTTTGTCACTAACCATACATCCGATCATCTAACAAACAAAAACCACTCCATTTTATTGTTTTACTTTTTTCACCAATTCCACCTGATCTTTATCGGCTAAAGTAGTGAAACTTCCGTAATTGATTAGCAATTTCTTTTTTTCTACTTTTTCTACTGTGCCTTGTGCCCAACCTTCTTTTATACGAACGGTATCGCCTACTTGAAATTGATAATTTTCAATGATGATTGCCTTTTCTCTTATTTCTTCCTGTTTGATTTCCTTTATTACTTCCACTTCTTTGAGCACTTCTTTTTCAATAGTTTTCAAGGTTTCATCTTTTTTCTCTTCTGTTTTTTGAATTTGTTTCTTTTCAACTTTGTTCAATTTTTTGGGAGGATTTTTCTTTACATATTTCACTTTTTCAGCTTGAATCCACTTTTGAAATGTTTCTAACAACTGTTTTTTATTGTCGCTTTGAAAATAATGGTTTGCCATTTCATTGATGGCACGCCCATATTGTAACATTTTCTGTTGGGTTTCGTAGAGCAAATAAAATTGTTCTAATTTTTCCTGCATTTTACCTTGTTTTTCCACTAATTCTTGCGCTTGCATACCGGTTTTTCCCTTTTCAACTTCAAGTGACTCGGACTGGCGGATGAATTTGTTACGCTCAGATTGTAATTTTGAAATGGTTTTGTCTAATCGCACTTTGCTACCGGAAACTCGTTTTTTTGCCCGATTAATCAGATTAAATGGAATTCCGTTTTGTTGTGCTACTTCAAAGGTAAAACTACTACCGGCTTGTCCCGTAACCAATTCATAAAGGGGTTGTAAGCTCTGTTTGTCAAATTGCATATTGGCATTGGCGGCATTTTCCAAATGATCAGCCAATGCCTTGATATTGGTGTAATGGGTGGTAATAACGCCAAATGCCTTTTTATTATAAAATTCTTCAAAAAAAACTTCGGCAAGAGCGCCTCCTAATTCCGGGTCGCTGCCACTACCAAATTCATCTATGAGAAAAAGCGTTAGTGCATTGCATCTTTTGAGAAACATACGCATATTTTTCAAGCGATAGGAATAGGTACTCAACTGATTTTCTATAGACTGATTGTCTCCAATATCTGTTAATATAGTGTCAAAGAAGCTCATTTCGCTTTTTTCATTTACAGGAACGAGGATTCCACTCTGCAACATCACTTGCAACAAGCCAATGGTTTTCAGAGTAATACTCTTCCCTCCGGCATTAGGACCGGAAATGACGATGATTTGTTGTTTTTCGTTGAGTTCTATAGACTGCGGAATAACATTTAAGCCTTTTTTGCGATTGATTTCTAGCAGCAAAGGATGGTAAGCTAATTTTAGGTTTATTTTTTTTTCTATGCTCAATTTAGGCAATATGCCTTGTATAGCTTGTGCATATTTGGCTTTGGCACCGGTTACATCCAACTGAGTAAGGTAGAGAATTTGTTGTTCCAATACCGCTTTATAAGGTCTGAGGGTGTCCGTAATATCTTTGAGTATCCTGATGATTTCTTCTTGTTCTTTGAGAAGCAATAATTGCAAGTCTTGATCTAACTTTTGGGTAGCTTGAGGTAATATAAAAATGATGCTTCCGGTTTTAGAAGTACCTAAAAGATTGCCTTGCACTTTTTTGCGATGCGTAGCTTGGACCGCTAAAACACGTTTGCCATCGACGACAGATTCGCGAATATCATCCAAATAGTCCAATTTCAGATATTTTTGCAAAGCCCTGTCAAAACTGCCTGCTATTTGAGATTCAATTTCTCTTTTTTCTTTGCGAATGAGTTTGAGTTCCGTCGAAGCGTGATCTTCTATTTCGGCAAATACACTGATTTTATCCTTAATAAAAGGAATAACCTCCGGAATATCTGTAATGTCTTGAATTTGTTCATTGAGGTGAGGATAGAGCAAATCAAATTTATCTAAAAAAACCTTTATTTCGTGAAGGGTTGTTATGTTTGATGCTATATCTAATAATGCAGCCGGTTCAATGTAAGTATTTTCAATTCCTAACAGCAATATAGGTCTTTCTAAAGCGTGAAAACCTTGTAGCGGAATGCGATTGTTATTCGAAAAAGAGGTGAGAAATTCGTCTGTTCTATGCAGTGCTGCCAATAATTCGATTTCTTCTTTTATAGGTTTTAGTTTTGAAATGCCCTCTTTTCCAAGGTCCGACAGCGCATAAGCACGCATGCTTTCCAGCACGGTGTCAAATTCTAAATCTTTTAGCGTTTTGTCTGTGATATACATGGAATAAACGGGCTCTTATTAAAAACGTAAAACAGCTATTCTGAGAATGCGAAAATACAAAACATAGTGATAAAAAAAAGAAAGTGTTTTAAACAAATAGATCAAGACGCACGGCCGTGCGTCTCTTTTATATAAAACCCCCTATTTTACCTAAACCTATCCTTAAACCAATTTTTTGGGTTGTTTTCAATATATTTTGAAATGGCGATATAAGATTTTTCATCTCTGATGATATGATCGTGGTAATTAGGTTGAAAAAAATGATTATTTCGATTGTATTTCGGAATATTCAATTGGTTTTGGTCAATATAATCATCGATTTTGGAATTTACAGCCGATTTAAAACCCGCCAGAAACGATGAAATGGACTTGGGAAATCGATAAAACGGTCGAACCGTTTCATTGTATCCCGATTTCCACAATTGATTGGGAATAAACGTTTCCAATTGGGATGCCAACGGTCGTTGGGATAAACCCGATTCAATTAACGTTTTCGATTTTGATGACGTTGATGTTGATGACGTGGATGACGCGGACGTGGATGACGCGGATGTGGGTGGCGTGGACGCGGATGGCGTGGACGCGGGTGGCGGGGATGCGGGTAACGCGGACGCGGGTA
>DYMN01000018.1:20993-43803 GCA_020740485.1 Polaribacter sp.
GCGGGTAACGCGGACGCGGGTAGAGACGCACGGCCGTGCGTCTCTGCGGTCGAACCAACGGCAATGGTCGAACCAACGGCAATGGTCGAATCATCCGCAATGGTCGAATCAACGTCAATGGTCAAATCAACGTCAACCGTCGAATCATCCACAACGTTCCCCACGTTTTCCATCCCAACATTATCCGATTGTTGGGGTATAACCGATTCATCATTTTTGATGACCACAATGGCATGAATATGATTAGGCATAATTACATAACCATCCAAAAACAATTCCTTGCGGATATCAAATGATTTCAACCATTCGTTTTGAACGATTTTTCCAAAATCCGACAATTGCATCGTGGGGGGATTTCCGGTAACAATTTCACCCAAATTGCAAACCCTGTTTTCGGTAACAATGGTAATAAAATACAACCCGTCGGCATTGTAATTCCACTTGGGTTTGCGGTGGGAGGTGGTGCGATATTTATTTTTAAATTTTAGAGGCATTTTTTTTGGTGTGTAATTATAAATTATAGCAAAAATAACAGAAGTTAGTCGAGAGGTGCGAAATGCTTAATGTAAATCCCGAAGGTTTGTTCGACCACAAATTTAAAACTTTTGAACGCTATTACACACGTTATTTTTTTTTTCAATGCTGTTCGTCAATTTTCCTCACTCATTTCCCATTTTATTTTTATATAGCCCACACCGAAAAAGGCTAATAGTTATTTTCGTCCCGATTTTTATCAGGATAATTTTCAAACAATATTTCATTTACAATCCTAAAAAATCCCTATTTTTGTTTGAGAATTTAATACGAACTTATCTTTATGTCATTTCCTATTATAGAATGTGTTCCTAACATCAGTGAAGGTCGCGATGAAAACAAAATTAGAGCCATTAGCGACGTGGTGAATCAAGTAGAAGGAGTTTCGCTTTTAGACGTAGATCCTGGTAAGGCAACCAATCGTACGGTCATCACCTTTGTAGGTCCTCCTGAAGCGGTGGTAGAAGCGGCGTTTTTATTGATTAAAAAAGCGGCTGAAACCATAGATATGCGTACACACAAAGGGGAGCACCCTCGTTTTGGAGCGACAGATGTTTGTCCTTTGATTCCTATTTCAGGAATTACTATGGAAGAAACAGCAATGTATGCCCATCAATTAGGTAAAAGAGTAGGTAAAGAGCTTGGCATACCTGTTTATTTCTATGAAAATGCAGCTACAGAAGCCAAACGCAAAAATTTAGCACATTGTCGTGCCGGTGAATACGAAGGTTTACCAAATAAATTAATTGATCCTCAATGGAAACCTGATGAAGGACCTGCTGCTTTCACCGATGAAGTCGCACAAACAGGTGCTATTGCTATCTCGGCACGTGATTTTTTAGTGGCTTTTAATGTCAACCTCAATACCACTTCCGAAAGACGTGCCAACAGCGTAGCTTTTGACATACGGGAAGCTGGAAGAATTTTACGTGATGGCAATCCCATAACAGGTAAACCGGTTTTAGACGATAAAGGGGAACAAGTGCGTATCCCCGGAAAATTAAAAGCAGTGAAAGGAATTGGTTGGTATATAGAAGAATATGGAATTGCTCAAGTTTCTTATAATTTAACGAATATTAGTATTACACCTCTACATATAGCATTTGACGAAACCGTGAAAGCAGCAAATGAGAGAGGAATTAGAGTTACAGGGGGAGAGTTAGTAGGATTAGTTCCCTTAAAGTCGCTCATAGATACAGCTGATTTTTATTTAGAAAAACAACAGCGCTCGTTGGGTATTTCAGAAACTGAAAAGGTTAAGATAGCTATAAAATCACTTGGGTTGGACGATATAAAACCTTTCGATCCGGAAAAAAGTGTTATTGAATACAGCATGAAAAAGGCGCAAAAC
The DNA here is from genome assembly GCA_020740485.1 of Polaribacter sp. Lineage (GTDB taxonomy): Bacteria > Bacteroidota > Bacteroidia > Flavobacteriales > Flavobacteriaceae. The sequence continues at coordinate 22,879 of DYMN01000018.1, forward strand.
AGATTAGTAGATAAAACCATTATGGCTTTTGCTGATGAAACTGCTTCGGAGTCCATGGCGCCGGGAGGAGGTTCTATAGCAGCTTTAGTTGGGGCATTAGGCGTTTCGTTGGGAGCGATGGTTGCCAACCTTTCGGCTAACAAACCTGGTTGGGATGATAAGTGGAGCTATTATTCCGAATGGGCAGTAAAAGGGCAAAAGCTAAAGGAAAAGTTGTTGTATTTGGTAGATGAAGACACTCGAGCATTCAACAAAATTATTGAAGCTTTTCGTTTGCCCAAAGCCACTGAAATTGAAAAAGAAATACGATCAACTGCTGTTGAAAAAGCCACACAATTTGCTACGGCTATCCCAATGGAGGTAATGGAAAATGCCCTCCTTTCAATGGAAATTATGGAAGAGATGGCAGATAAAGGCTTGCAAAATTCGTTAAGTGATGCCGGTGTGGGTATGCTGTGCGCTAAAACAGCAGTTATGGGCGCATATTTTAACGTTAGAATCAATGCCAAGGATATTAAAGACAGAGTTTATGCTGAAGAAATTTTGAAAAAAGCCGAAAAAATCTATCATCATGCTTTAAAACGCGAAGAAAAATTGACCCAATCTATTATAGAAAAATTAATGAAGTAAATGGTTTTACTATTTAAATGAGGCTTGATTAATTTTTACTTTTTAACCATATATTTTCAAAATAAACATTTTATACCAATTGTTATTATAAAACAGTTTGAGCTGTTTTATAATTTTACAATAGTTAATGCCACCAAAATCAAACAATATAGTTTGGTATTATTTTTAATAGCTTATAATCCAATGAGATATAATCGATAATGGACTATCTTGTTTTTCCTAGCGGTATTAGGCGATGTTTTTACCATAAAGTTAAAACCCGTCTGTTGTATGAACAACTGACGGGTTTTTTAATTTAAAATTAAGAACAAATTAAAATCTAACTATGAAAAATCAAATTTTTATTTTTTTTTAGATTTTTTCTTTTTGGATTTTTTCTCTTTTGACTTCTTGCCTTTTTTATCCTTTTTCTTTTTATCCTTTTTCTTTTTATCTTTTTTCTTGTCTTTCTTGCCTTTTTTGTCTTTTTTGTCTTTTTTGTCTTCTTTAGTTTTATCAGATTCCTTTACTTCTTTGGTGTGGTCGGTAAGAATTATATTTTTCTCTTCAATCGGGTTTTTTTCTTCGAGTTCTTTTTTAGTTACAATCGGTTTTGGATCAAGTTGGGGATTACTTTTTTTTGCTATTACAGATTTTCCCCCCTCATTTTCTTTAGTGGATGTCTTTTTAAGATTTGCTTCGGTTGTAGAGGATGAGGTTGTATTTAATAAAGTTTTAGATGCCGTAGGTGAAGTACGTGTTTTTTTAACTGGTGTTTTTGGCTCAGTTTTCTTAACAGTTGCGTTTTTTGTAGTCGAAGTTTGAGTTGTTTTTCGGATCGATTTTTTTGGCTCCGTTTCGTTTTGATTTTTAGTAATGTCTTGCATTGTTGTTTATTTTAAATATTAACAAATTGTTATTAATATGTGATGCAAATGTAAATATAAACTCAATAACTTCAATGTTAAGTTTTTAAATGCTAGTAAAATTTAACATAGCGCAAGGCTAATTAGTAAATTCATTTTTTTAGTAAGAACTAAAATATTGATTCTGTAATAATTATTGAAAAACACTTTACCGATTCTCTTCCTTGTGTAGTAGTACTATTGCCAATCTATAAAATTAAAAAAGGTTTCTGATAAACTGTTTAGAATTGAGATAAAAAAAGCAGTCAAGAAATTGACTGCCTTTTTTTAATTTAGATACGGTTTTAACAAATCTTCTATCAAATCTGTCTTCACCATTTCATAAGGAATTCCGGCTTCTTCAATTTCTACTTTGAAATGAGGGCCTAAATGGGTTGCCAAAAATAAATCTACTCCCTTTAGAGCATCAACTATTTCTTTGTGTGAATGTCCTTCTCCGTGGTGTTGACCTTGACCATTTACGTGTTCGTGATGATGACCATGACCTTGACCTTGATGCTCATCGTGATCGTGATGTGTATGGGTGTTTTTTACAAAGTCCATACTAATTAATTTTCCGTTTTCTATCGTGATGAGCGCAAATTCAGCAGCTCTGCCGGTTCTACGGGCTATGGTTTTGCGGTCATCCGTTGCAATGGCTATTTTCATTTAAAATTGTATAAAATTAGTGTGTTTTATTTTTGCTGTTCTTGGTGGTAAGGATACTTTTTTTCGTAGTATTTTATTGCCCAAAAAATGAGTTTATAACTGACCCATATCATTACGGGCCATCCGACAAATTGTAATATCTCTTTTGTGTACATATTTATAAGTATTAATAAGTGTGACTATCTTGCATTAATTCGGTTTCAGAAATTTTACTAGCATCCATTTTATTCCAAACGTAAACAATGTATGCTAAAACGAATGGCACCAACAAGGATACATAACTCATTGCTGTTAAAGTGTATTTACTAGAAGATGCATTTTCAATGGTTAAAGAAGATTGCAAATCAAAAGTAGAAGGATAAAAAGAAGTATTATTATAGCCGGCGATTAAAAACAAACCAAATACGGTGAGCACGGTTCCTGCGCCGGTAAAAAAGATTCCGTTCATAGATTTTTTGAATAGATTAAGAAATAATCCCCATAACACACCTACTACTCCAAGTAAAATGATGATCAAAACCACTGGCATTTGAATCAAATTATTAAAGTATTTGTTGGCTTCCATAAACACTTCTTTGGTTTCTGCGTTTACTGCAAAACCGTCTAAAAATAAAAGACGGATGAACCAAAACAAAAAGAAAACTAAAAGCAAAATTGCATTAATACTAAGCTGCTTTTTTAATCTTGATTGAATCGCTTCGTTATCAATTTGATGTTGAAAATATTGAACTGCCAAAACTCTTGACAAGAAGAACACCGCTAATCCTAAACTTATATTTTGCAAAAAAGCAAGATTTTTAATCGTCCAGACTGCTTCTAAACCATGAAAAGGGGTTTCCCAAGAAGAAATAGTCAGTGAATTAGGATTAGTAAGAACGATATTTTCTAAATTCACAGAAAACATAGAGCCGGTAAAAAAGGTAGAAACAGCAGCCCCTAACAAAACCGGAGCCAATATTCCATTGACGACCAAAAAGATTTCAAAAGTCTTTTGACCAAGAAAATTATTGGCTTTGGTTCTATACTCATAAGAAACAGCTTGCACTATAAAAGCAAACAAAATAGCCATCCACACCCAATAAGCACCTCCAAAACTCGTGGAATAAAACAATGGGAAAGAGGCAAAAAAAGCACCTCCAAAGGTCACTAATGTTGTGAATGTTAATTCCCATTTTCTCCCGAGTAGATTGACTATTACTTTTCTTTCTGATTCATTTTTTGCTACGGTATAAATTAATGTTTGCCCACCTTGAACAAACAACAAGAAAACCAACAATGCGCCAAGTAGTGATACAATTGCCCACCAGTATTGTTGCAAACCAAGTAATGATAAATTTTCAAACATATCTATATATTTTTAAAATTAATGTTGACTACCTTCTTTTATTTTTGAAAGCATAATTCTTATTTCTGCAATCAATAAAACTGTAAATATTGCCATAAATAGGAAAAACGTAGTTTGAACCACTGATGCGTCTAATCGAGATACGGCTGCTAAATTGGGCATCAAATCTTGTATCACCCAGGGTTGACGTCCTACTTCTGCCACTAACCATCCTGCTTCTGAAGCTAACCAAGCAAGGGGAATAGTCCAAACGGCTGTCCATAACAACCACTTCATTTTTGGTAGTTTGTTTTTATACATAAAGTACACTAAAAGTGAAAAAAGAAGAATGAAAAAACCACCCAGAATTACCATAATATGGAAAGAATAAAAACTCAATTTTACATTAGGAACGAGCATGTGAGGATCTTTCCCAAAATAGTAACCATATCCGAAATGCTCAAAATTATCTTCAAATAATTTTAACTGCTTTTGAACCTCAGCTTCATTGCCTTCTTTTTTGGCTTTTTTAAAGGCGGCTAAAGCATCTATTGAAATTTTTCCTTTATCAATTCTTTCTTGATAAGAAGGAATGTTGTGTTTTTCATTACCGTGAACCAAATCTGCAACACCCGGAACAAAAGCGTTAGGGTTTAAAAAAGCCAAATAGGACAAAGCATTCGGAATTTCAATTTTCATGGCAAATTCTTCTTTATTTAAAAATTCCGGGTCAGGTTTGCCAAAAAGTCCAATTGCTACCAAAGGTGCATTTTGACTTCCTTGATATAAACCTTCCATGGCTGCCAATTTCATAGGTTGATATTTTGCTACGGCTCTGGCAGATTCGTCACCGGTAAGAATGGTTGCAAAACTGGCGGCTAGACCAAAAATTGAGGCAACAATAATACTGCGTTTTGCCATGATTATATCCCGATTTTTTAGCAAATACCACGCACTGATTCCTGCTACAAAAACTGCAGCTACAATGTATGATGACATAATGGTATGGATAAATTTATTCACCGCTACCGGATTGAAAAGGACTTCCCAGAAACTGATCATTTCATTACGCATCGTTTCAGGATTAAACTTCATGCCGGCGGGATTCTGCATCCAACCATTAGCAACTAAAATCCATAGTGCAGATAAATTGGAGCCGATTGCTACTAACCATGTGGAGAGCAAATGGAATTTTTGGTTCACTTTATTCCATCCAAAAATCATAATCACGATGAAGGTAGATTCCATAAAGAAAGCCATAATGCCTTCAATAGCCAAGGGAGCACCAAAAATATCCCCCACAAACCATGAATAGTTTGACCAATTGGTGCCAAACTCAAATTCCATGATGATTCCGGTTGCGGCACCTATCACAAAATTGATTGCAAACAAAGTCATCCAAAAACGGGTAATTTCTTTCCATTTTGAATCCTGCGTTTTTACGTAAATCGTTTCCATTATAGCAATAATGAAAGTAATACCCAAGGTTAGCGGCACAAACAGCCAGTGGTAGATGGCGGTGAGTGCAAATTGTCCTCTAGACCAATTAATTAAAGACCAATCTATAGATTCCATATATTTGTATATTTGAAAGTTTTATTAAAATAAATGATTGTAAATTAAAAAAATTATGATAAAATATTAAGTTTTTTGATGTAATTAGAATGTTACCTTAAACTTTTTCCTTTTTATTGAGAATGGGTTTGTTTTACATGCCGGGAATACGAAACATGCGTTTCATTTTCGAGTTTTTATAATACCAGCCCCATCCTTTTTTGAGCCAATGCCCTATAATAGGAAGAGGAACCATAAAATCAGTTTTGGCAGTACGCATCACAAAAGCAGCACCGTCCCCGCTATCCATCACGCAAATGATGTGCAAACGCTCCCAATAACTCATCCGCTTTTCTTTTCCAGATTGTTCATTGTGAAAATTAAAAATAGCTACATCTGCCATAATTTCAGCTACGTGACCTTGTTTCGCCGCCCATTGATGACCTATAATTGCTGCAATATCACCTATTGCGTATATACGAGGAAAACCTTCCACTCTACACATTTCATTGATTTGTATAAATCCGGTTTCATTTTGAGGTAAATCGGACTCCTTTATGATAGGATGACCATCACCTCCAGAGATATATAATGTCAAATCAGAAGGAATTTGTGAGTCATCCTCAAAAAGGATTGCATTTTCGTGAAACTCTTTTATTTTTATTCCAAAATGGGTTTTTACTTTATAATGTTCAAAGAAAGTATCCATTTTACCGTAAGCTTTTTCACCCATCCGCTTACCGGGTTCAGCCATTGGAGCAAAAAAAGTGAGGTTAAAATGATCTCTCAACCCTTTTTCTTTTAACAAAACACTGATATTAAATAACAATTCAAAAGCGGGTCCGCCACGAACAGCAGTAGCGGTCAAGTCTTTGGGATTACCGCCAAAACCTACGTTGATGTTTCCTTTTCCTTTGGTAATCAGATTGTCTAACAAGTCTTTTATAATAACAGATTCCTCAGGTTTTCCGCAAATGGAATGGGTATGTTCTAATCCTTTGGTTTTTACCTTTCCCATGCCCATTGCAATAAATAAGTAATCGAAAGAGTAGGATTTATCTTCACCAAACACGATACTGTTCTTGGCTTCAATTTTGGTAACCTTGTCAAGCACTAATGAAAAGCCGTGAATTTTTGCTAAATCAGACAATTTGATTTGTGTGTCTTCATAGCTTCTCTTACCAACAGGAATCCAAATAGAAACCGGATAGATAAATAGAAAATCTCTGTCGGAAATGAGAGTAACTTCATATTTATGTTTGCGTAACTTTATGGCTGCTTCAACACCGGCAAAGCCTCCTCCTAAAATTAAAATTTTCATTGTAGTTGGAATTTAGATAATTTTTAGAAAATAGTTTATTAGTTATAAAGAATTCAAAGATTAAAAAGTTTTGTTTTCGGGAGCAAAATTATTTAGAATAACTATAAATAACTGTCTCACTTGTTACAAAAGACTAATATTTTTTTTAATTTTTTCTAATACATTTGCCTATGTTTTACTCCCGTTTAAGGTAGTCACGATTTGCTAATAAATTATAGTCGGACAAAAGTGTTTGTTTAGAGCAAGTTAATAGAAAAATTATATTTAAATTCGGTTGGTCTATTCCGTTTTCTATTAAAAAAAACTTTGCGAATTTATATTTTAATAAAGGAGAAAGTAAGATATCGTAACTTTAATAAATGAAAACAAATCAACAAAGCGCCACCAAGTGGCTAATGAATTTAGCAAGAGAAGTAAAGAATTATTACATTGTAGCTTCTGTATTAAATATACTCAGTGCCGGTAGTTTTGTGTTTTTCAGTTGGTATCTTTCTGAATTTGCCGCACGATGGCTTACAAAAGATGAGATAAATTGTTATGCTTTGCTTTATGCCGGTTTCTATCTTTTGGCTCGATACATATTTGCTCATTTTGCATCGACTGTAAATTATAAAGCAGGTAATGAGGTGGTTATTGGTGTCAAAAACAAGCTTTATCCTCGTTTGCTCCATAACAACCAAATAGATTCTGTGGCAGGAACTTTATTGGTAACCAAAGTAAGTGATGATTTAAAACCCTTCTTTGCATTTTTTGTTCCTTATGCTATTGCTTCTGTGGTGGTTAGCCTGCTTCTTTTGGGAGTGAGTTTCTATTTTGAAGTTTGGGTGGGCATTATCTTGTTAATCACCTTTGCCGTAATTCCATTTCAAATGGTAGTTGTTGGATTGGGAGCTGAATCGCTTCACAACAAACACATTCATCTTTTTGTGAAATATTCATCTGTTTTTTACAATCGGTTGAGCGCTGTAGCCGAGATAGTTAATTTAGACAATCTCAAAGCTCAATCTCAGTTTTTATCCAAAAAAAGCAACGAACTCAATAAGGCAACTACCGAAGTAATGCGAATCGCTATTTTATCTTCGGCTATATTGGAGTTGTTTGTTACTATTGGCATAGCAGGAGTTGCTATATTCATGGGTTTAAATTTATTAGGCATTATGCCGGGGGCTATGTATGGAAAAAGTTATGATTTTAAAATTGCGCTTTTTTTATTGATGCTTTCACCTTATTTTTTCTTTTACTTACGAAAATTTGTCAGTGCCTATCACGACAGAAATAAAGCTGTAGCCTCGGCAAATCTGATTATGCCATTATTGGATGTTGATGAAGTATCGGTGCAGATTCCTAATACTATCGAAATACAAAGTTTGCAATTAAAAAATTTGAATTTTGCTTACCCAAACGCTCCTATTAAGGTGTTGAATGAACTCAATATGGATATTCCACCCAAAGGGATTTTTTTAGTAAAAGGCATTTCGGGTTCCGGCAAATCAACGCTTCTGAAAATTCTCGCAGGAAGTCTTCCCTTAAGCGAAGGTTCTGTTTCCCTTAACGGACTTGACAATATTACCACTTTGCAATGGTTAAAGTTAAACTCGTCTTATATGAATCAATTTCCATTTATTTTCGACGGAACTTTGGGCTACAATGTTTTTTTAAAAAATGAAATTCAATGGGAACAAATGACTTATCCGGATTTTTTAAACAAAATAATTGATAAAAAAGAAAATAAATGGGAAACACCACTGAGTCATAATGGAAAACAATTGTCGGGAGGAGAAAAACAATTGACTACCTTGGCGCGTTTGATTCTTTTTCCTAAACCTGTGGCTATTTTAGATGAGCCCACGGCAAATTTAGATCCGGATACCACAGAAATTATTATTGAACAAATAAAAAAATTAGCTAAAGATAGGTTAGTCATCATTGCCTCGCACGAAGATAAATTTGACACTATTGCAGACACCACTGTAGAATTAAATTGGGGGGAACAATTATAATATGAATAGATTCATTTTAAAATATATGATTCAGCCCTTTGCAATTCGCTGGATATTGGGTTTTACACTCTTATTATTTTGGACTCTTGCATTTGTGGGGTTGCCGGCTCTTTCCGGCTGGTTTTTAGCATCGTGTAGTTTGGCTTTTATTTTGGGTACTTTTTTTATTTATGTCATTCCTTCGTCCATTATTCGGTTTCTTACACTGTTAAGAACCGGAACTCGCTATTATGAACGATTGGAAAACCACAAAACCAATCTCAATGCTCAAAACCATCTACAACTCAAGATTTTTCAATCTGTAGCTCAAATGCCCTATTTCAAAAAACAAGGCAATAATAATGCAAGTCTTTTGGAAAATAGCACACAAGGTATTGATTTGATTATGAATTATATCCTATTATGGTTTCTTCCTTTTTTGGCGCTTATCCTCACAGTATTAATTTTTACAATTTTTATACAATTTTATTCATCACCCGTAGCCATAATGTTTGTCATCTCTTCATTTGTACTCTTATTTTTATTGCCTCAATATTTGATGTATAAAAACAAACGACTTTACTATGTGCTGAAAACAGAAGTAGAAAAAAACAAACAAGAACTCATTGAGAGTTTTAGAGGAAGAATAGAAATAAGCAAATACAATTTGGAAGAAAAAGCAATAAAACAGCAAGATAAAAACGTACATTTCCTACAACGTTTAGAAACACAACTTAGCACCAATTCATTTTCGTTACAATTTCTCACTGGATTTGGAATGGGAATTATAGCCCTATTCATCATTTGGATTTCAAATGATTTTGAAATAAGTGCTCCTTTGGCTATTGGCATATTTTTTGGCATAATGGCGCAAGCTGAATTATCTGAAATGCTATTTTCCGGAAAATCTGAACGAAGTTCTGTAGAAAACCACATCAACGATTTGAATTCAATTATCGTGCAAGGAGAACAAGGAAAAAAACCTGAACCGATTACTTCAGAATTAATTTCATTAAATTTAAAAGATATCCAAGCAACCATTCCCTATACTCATATCATTACAGAAGAATTGAGTTTTGAAATTAAAAAAGGAGAATGGATTGCACTTTATGGTGAAACCGGAAAAGGTAAAACCACTTTTTTAAATAGTTTGTTTTACCCGGAATACCGCCAACAAGGCTCAGTAATGTGGAATGGAAATAATAAATTAACCCAATTGCCTATTCCTCAATGTATTTATGTAACCCAAAAAGCTTATTTGCTCACGGGAACATTGCGCGAAAATTTTGAAGGATATGAAGACCAAGATGTTACAGCTATTTTAAATACTGTAGATTTGAAAGAATGGTTCGTTACTCTACCCAATGGATTAGATTCTTGGATAGGAGAAAATGGAGAAACCCTGAGTGGGGGTCAACGCAAAAAATTGCTATTGGCACAAGCATTACTCAAAAGGCCACAACTATTAGTCATTGATGAACCTACAGCCGGCATAAGCACTGAAAATGCGTTGCATATTTTTTCAAATATCAAACAAACCTATCCCGAGATGTCTTTACTGATGGCTACTCATATGACTTCCCTTAAAAATATCGTGGACAAAGTCATTGTGATGTGATTTTTTTAAAAAATGAATAAAAATTATTTCTTTAATTTTTAAACGACTTCAATCATAAAAATTGATTAAATATAGTGCGATTGTAACGTTTTTTTTAAATTTGCTTCCAATATAAATTTATTATTAATCCATTTTGAAAAGATTAAGCTCATGCAAGAAGCATCTTTTATAGGTTTTTTTAGAGTATTGCTCTACATTTTTATTTTTTATTATTTGTTTAAATTGGTCTTTCGGCTTTTTTTCCCGATGGTGGTAAATCATACAGTAAATAAGATGGAAGAAAAATTCAGGCAGCAACAAGCCAATCAACAACCGCAAGGAAGAACAGGTGAGACAGTAATAGACAAAAAACCAACTTCAACTAAAAATAAAGAAGTAGACGGAGAGTACATAGATTACGAAGAAGTGGAATGAAAAAATCCCGACAAAAAATCGGGATTAGTTACTACTTTTTCCAATTAATGTTTACACCTATATTCTAATGATTAAAAATAATGCAAATAGTCTTTCCCCCGATTAACTATTTATAGAATATAAAACGCAAACAAAAATGTTGTGTTTAGTTTGTATATATTTTGCAAAGCTATTGCATTTTTTTTATTATTATAATTTTAACTTGTTTTTTTGATAATTGTAATGTGTTATTTATTATATGTAATCATTTTAAAAAAAAAACATCAATATTTTTTCACAATTTAGCTATAAGTGTATAGCCTAATTTAATGCTATTCTTCAATTTTACAAAAAGTCAGTTTTTCGGATGTTAGAGAAAAAATTCATTTAATTTTTGCGAAATGCCTTTCTAATCAAATAATAAAGTTTAATATTTTAACAACACTATACGAAATGTTCAAAGCCAGATTGCATACTAACCGAAATGTTTATTTGGACATTCCATGTGACCAATAAAAAACAATAAATTTAAACACATGAAACAACTCTCCGATATAGAAATTGCACAACAAGCTAATATTTTACCAATCGTAAAAATCGCTGAAAAACTCAATATTGACAGCGAAGAATTAGAGTTATACGGAAAATACAAAGCAAAACTTCCGTTGAGTTTAATAGATGATGAAAAATTAAATCAATCTAAATTGATATTAGTTACTGCTGTTACACCAACTCCTGCGGGAGAGGGGAAAACAACGGTTTCCATCGGATTAAATGAAGGATTGAATAAAATTGGTAAAAAATCAATTGTAGTTTTAAGAGAACCTTCTTTAGGTCCGGTTTTCGGCGTAAAAGGCGGTGCCGCCGGTGGTGGCTATTCTCAGGTAATTCCGATGGAAGATATCAATTTGCATTTTACAGGTGATTTCTCTGCAATTGAAAAAGCCAATAATCTATTGTCCGCTTTGATTGATAATAACATTCAGAGTAAGACCCACAATTTAGGAATTGATCCCCGCACCGTAGTTTGGAAAAGGGTGATGGATATGAACGACAGGGCTTTGCGGAACATCATTGTAGGTTTAGGGGGTACTAATAATGGAATGCCTCGTCAAGATGGATTTAATATTACGCCGGCTTCAGAAGTGATGGCTATTCTCTGTATGTCAGAAAATTTTGAAGATTTAAAAGAGCGAATGGGCAAAATATTTATCGGATTTACTTTTGATAAAAAACCGGTGTATGCGCGTGATTTAAAAGCTGAAAATGCAATGGCTATCCTATTGAAAGACGCCATTAAGCCTAATTTAGTGCAAACATTAGAAAACAATCCTGCAATAATTCACGGAGGACCCTTTGCTAATATTGCACAAGGAACCAATTCTATCCTAGCTACTAAAATGGGGCTTTCTATGGGTGATTATGTAGTGACTGAAGCCGGTTTTGGCGCTGATTTGGGTGCTGAAAAATTTATGGATATCAAATGTGTTTCTGCAGGAATACAACCTCATGCCGTGGTTATTGTTGTGACCATCAGAGCGCTGCGTCATCACGGCGGTGCAAGACCTCTGGAATACAATACTCCTGATTTGGATAAGGTAAAAAAAGGTATCGAAAACCTGATGAAACACATTAAAAACATTAAAAAATACGGCATTACACCTGTTGTTGCTATTAATAAATTTCCATCGGATACGGAGAACGAAACTCTATATATAATAAAAAGATGTTCCGAAGTGGGTGTACAGGCTCTAATTGCTGAAGAGTGGGCAAAAGGAGGTGAAGGAATGAAAGAGATAGCTAAAGTAGTGGTAGATAATATTGAAAAAGGCGAAAATAAATTTAAACCTCTGTATGATTGGGAAATGCCTATCATTGAGAAAATTGAGAAAATTGCCAAAGATATTTACGGTGCAGATGGAGTGGATTTTTCACCTAAAGCATTAAGTGACTTAAAAACCATTCAAAATTTAGACTTAAATCATTTGCCGGTTTGTATGGCAAAAACCCAGAAATCACTGTCAGACAACGAAAAAGCCATTGGTAAACCCAAAGATTTTAGAGTAACCGTGCGTGAATTTGAATTTGCTCTTGGTGCCGGTTTTGTCATCCCAATTTTAGGCGATATCATGAGAATGCCCGGTCTACCTGCCGTTCCGGCTTCGGAGGGAATGCATATTGATAATAATGGGACGATTAGTGGCTTGTCTTAAAAAAATGTCAATTTTCCACTGACTGAATTAATGTTAATTCAGTCAGTCCATTGACGCAATTAACATTAATTTAGCCAATACAAGCACGGAATTAACATTTTTTATCATTAAAAATTGAATATATGATTGGATTCTTTACTTTTACTTTTTTGTAAACTTTTTTATGACCTTAACTCAATTCATTCAAAATCAAGTTAATATTCCCGTTCGTGGAATTGAAAGCACCTTAAAATTATTAACCGAAGATTGCACCATTCCGTTTATTTCGCGCTATCGCAAAGACCAAACCGGCAATTTAGACGAATTGCAAATCGAGCAAGTTGACAAACTCAATCGGCAATATGCAGAGATTATAAAACGCAAAGAAACCATCCTAAAATCAATAGAAGAACAAGAAAAACTCACGCCCGAACTCAAATCTAAAATTGATCAAAGTTTTGATTTACAAGAGTTGGAAGATTTATATTTACCTTATAAAAAGAAGAAAAAAACCCGCGCCGATGTGGCTCGTGAAAATGGTTTGGAACCTTTGGCAAAAATCTTGATGAGTCAACGTGATGTTGATCCTGAATATATTGCATCTCAATATTTGAATGCAAAAGTAGTCAACGAAGACTTAGCACTGCAAGGCGCACGCGATATTATCGCTGAATGGATTAATGAAAATATTTGCATTCGGAAAAATTTACGCCGACTGTATCAACGTACTGCTTTGATGGTTTCAAAAGGAAAAGATAAGGAAGAAGATGCGCAGAAATACAACCAATATTTTGATTGGCAAGAGCCGCTTTTTAGAGCCCCTTCTCATAGGATTTTAGCAATGTTACGTGCAGAAAATGAGGGTTTTATTAAAATATCTATCGATGTTGAAAAAGAAGAAGCGCTTGAAATAATTGAAAATAATGTACTAAAAGCCCATAACGATACCACACCACATATTCAAAAAGCCATTGCCGATAGTTTCAAAAGGTTATTAGAACCTGCTATTTCCAATGAAGTTTTGCAAGAATTTAAATTGAAAGCAGATAAAAAAGCCATAGAAGTTTTTTCCGATAATTTAAAACAACTTTTGTTAGGTGCGCCCTTGGGTGAAAAACGTATTTTAGCATTAGACCCCGGTTATAAATCAGGTTGTAAATTGGTGTGTTTGGATGAGCAAGGTGATTTGATTTATAACGAAACTATCTATCCGCATCCACCGCAAAATGAATGGGCAATGGCGCAAAAAAAATTACGTTCCTTGGTCAATGCGTACCACATTGAAGCCATTTCCATCGGTAACGGAACCGCAAGTCGTGAAACCGAAAATTTAGTTAAAAAAACCGGTTTCGACCGCGATGTACAGGTATTTGTGGTGAGTGAAGCAGGGGCTTCAGTTTATTCTGCATCCAAAATTGCAAGAGAAGAATTTCCAAAATATGATGTAACGGTGCGTGGTTCGGTTTCCATTGGACGTCGTTTGGCAGACCCATTAGCAGAGTTGGTAAAAATTGACCCAAAATCAATAGGCGTAGGGCAATATCAACACGATGTAGATCAAACCTTACTCAAAGAAGAATTGGACAAGGTAGTGGAGCGCAGTGTTAATTTGGTTGGGGTCAATCTCAATACAGCAAGCAAATCTCTGTTGAGTTATGTGAGTGGAATAGGAGAGAAGATGGCAGAAAATATCGTGGCTTACCGTAGTGAGAATGGGGCTTTTGAAAGCAGAACCGAACTGAAAAATGTGCCACGTTTGGGTGAAAAAGTCTTTCAGCAGGCAGCCGGATTTTTGCGGGTGAGAGAGGGGAAAAATCCGTTAGACAATTCAAGTGTGCATCCCGAAGCATACAAGATAGTAGAAAAAATGTCAAAAGATTTAGCTCTTACTGTCAAAGATTTGATTGGGAATAAAGAGAAAATTCAATTGATTGAAATAAGTAAATATAAAACTGAAACATTAGGCGAATTAACCTTAAAAGACATCCTAAAAGAATTGGAAAAACCGGGATTAGACCCAAGAAAAAGTGTGAAAGTATTGGAATTTGACCCTACCATTATCAAAATTTCAGATATAAAACTCGGAATGATACTCAATGGAATTGTAAACAACATCACTGCTTTTGGTTGTTTTGTAGATATTGGGGTGAAAGAAAGCGGTTTAGTGCACATATCACAACTTAAAGAAGGATTTGTTTCCGATGTGAGCAGTGTAGTAAAATTGCACCAACACGTTCGTGTAAAAGTGTTGGAAGTTGATGAACAACGCAAACGAATTCAACTGACGATGGTTTTTTAAGACTATTTTAAACCTTTTTTAAAAATAGGAGTCAAATATCAAACCTATTTATTAATGGACGAAAAACTATTAGTTGCCCAATTACAAGATAAACGCTCTATTGACCTTGCATTCAAAACTTTAGTTGCTGAATATAAGGAGCGTTTGTATTGGCATATCAGGAAAATAGTTTTGGTGCACGACGATGCGGATGATGTATTGCAAGACACCTTCATTAAAATTTATAAAAACATTGATAACTTTAAGGGCGAAAGTAAGTTGTATTCTTGGTTGTATAGAATTGCTACCAACGAGAGTATTACTTTTCTCAATAAAAAAGCCAAAGAACTGCAAATAGAAAGTGAAGCTTTGCAAAGTCAAATGGTCAATAATTTGCGAAGTGATGTTTATTTTGAAGGCGATGAAATTCAATATAAACTCCAAAAAGCTATTGCACAACTGCCACAAAAACAGCAAATTGTGTTTAATATGCGTTATTACGATGAGATAAAGTACGAAGATATGGCTGAAATTTTAGAAACATCAGTGGGCGCATTAAAAGCCAGTTATCATCATGCCGCCAAAAAAATAGAAGAATTTGTATTAAATCATTAAACTTTTATTAAAAATAAGTGTCTAAAAGTTATGTCTGACGAATTAAAAAATATTAGTCCTATTCTGTCCGAATTAAAAGAAAATAAAATCGGATTCAAAACACCGGATGCTTATTTTAGTACTTTGGACAATCAAATTTTGACCCAAATCGCTTTGCTTAAACAAAGTAGAAAAACAGGTTTTAAAGTTCCCGATTCTTATTTTGAGAATACAGAAGTTGCTATTCATTTAAATAGCAAGAAACAAAATAATTTTAAAGTTCCTTCCGGTTATTTTGAAAATTTTGAAGTTAAATCAGATGAAATTAAGTCAAAAAATAAAAGGAACGTATTTACCTTAAACCGATTTTGGATACCGGCAGCGATTGCGGCAATGTTTGTGCTAAGCATTGGAATCAATAACTTACAGTCGCCCAATACTAATGTTCAGGTTGCCGATATGGAAAATTGGATAGAAAGTGGAGCAGTAAACATAAATTCTTATGATTTGGCAAGTAATTACGAATCGGAATTGGAAAACATCAACTTAACAGATTTTGTAGCAAAAGAAGAAATTGAAGATTATTTAGGAAACGATATTAATGAAATGATTTATTATGAATAAAACTACCCATAAAATGAAAAAATTAGTATTTATAAGTTTGTTTTTCATTACTTTAAGTCCGGTTTTCGGACAGAAATTTGAAAAAATTAAAGCATTAAAAACTGCTTTTATTACGGACAGATTGGATTTATCGTCTGCTGAAGCGGAGAAATTTTGGCCCGTCTATAATCAATACGAAAAAGAATTACATCAACTGCAAGTAGTCGATAGAATGGAAATTCTCAATCAAGTGGCAGAAAGCGGCGGCGTGAATAAGTTGTCTGAAAAAGCGGCAAGCGACTTGTTACAAAAAGTATTAGATTTACAAGACAAAATTCATACCACTGAAAAAAATAAGTTTATTGCCTTAAAAAAGGTTATTTCCGCACAAAAAATATTAAAATTGATTAAGGTAGAAGAAGCTTTTAAAAAAGAATTATTCAAAATGTTGCAAGAGCAACGCCGAAAGAAATAGTTTAGGTTTTAAAGAAAATTTTTAACCTTTATATTTTGAATCCAACTGAAGATAAAAATTATTTTGCAAAGTTCTCACTTTTTTTAAGCGTACTGAAATTAGGCGTTGCAATTATTCCCATCTAAATAAAACAAATGTTTTAAACCACTCATAATTTATTTCAATTTGATTTTTATCTCATAAGGAGTTATAATTATCAATTAATGAATAATAACGTGTGAAAAGCTCACTCCTTTTTATGCCTATAAAACCCCTTGATAAATAATCGGTTTTTGCAGTATCAAAAAACTATTTTTATTACTTTTGCCAATTCATTTATAAAAAGAGTAATGAGCCAAAAATTTAAGGAATACAAACAGTTAAACTTAATTGAATTAGCTTCTGAAATAGGTCAATTTTGGGAAAAAGAAGCTATCTTTCAAAAAAGCATAGATACACGTAGTGTAGATAATTCATTTGTCTTTTTTGAAGGACCTCCTTCTGCCAATGGTATGCCCGGAATTCACCACGTTATAGGTAGAACTGTTAAAGATGTGGTAGCTCGTTATAAAACCATGCAAGGGTTTCGCGTCAATAGAAAAGCTGGTTGGGATACCCATGGTTTGCCGGTAGAATTAGCTGTTGAAAAGGAATTAGGGATTTCAAAAGAAGATATTGGGGTAAAAATCAGCGTGGATGATTACAACAAAGCTTGTAAGGAATCGGTGATGCGATATACAGATATTTGGAACGGACTTACCAAACAGATTGGATATTGGGTGGATATGAACGATCCTTATATCACTTATAAGCCCAAGTATATGGAATCTGTATGGTGGCTTTTAAAACAAATTTATGACAAGGGATTAATCTATAAAGGTTATACTATTCAACCCTATTCTCCTAAAGCAGGAACCGGTTTAAGCACGCACGAACTCAATCAACCAGGCTGTTACAAAGATGTAACGGATACTACTATAGTGGCTCAATTCAAAGTTGTAGCTGCTGATGTCGCTAAATTGCCTTTTCATTCTGATGCTAATGGAGATTATTACTTTTTGGCTTGGACTACGACGCCTTGGACTTTGCCTTCTAATACAGCTTTGACTATTGGCAAAAAAATTGAATACGTATTAATTAGTACTTATAACCAATACACTTTTGAACCTGTAAATGTCATATTAGGAAAACCATTAGTGGCAAAACAGTTTGGAAAAAAGTATACTGAAGTTTCAAATATTGAAGATTTAAATCATTACACAACCGAAGATAAGCAGATACCTTATTTTGTTGTTGGAGAATGCAAAGGAACAGACCTATTAGGATTAAAGTATGAGCAATTGATGCCTTTTGCCTTACCCTATCAAAATCCCGAAAATGCTTTTAGGGTCATTGCCGGCGATTTTGTTACTACCGTTGACGGAACCGGTATTGTGCACACAGCGCCTACTTTTGGGCAAGACGACGCCAATGTTGCCAAGCAAGCTGTTCCTGAAGTTCCACCTATGTTAGTTTTAGATGAAAATGGTAATCCGGTGCCCCTTGTAGATTTGCAAGGTAAATTTACCAAACATATGGGAATTTATGCCGGACGTCACGTCAAAAATGAGTATTATGACGATAACGAAATGCCGGAAAGATCAGTTGATGTTGACATTGCAATACAGCTTAAAACCGAAAACAAAGCCTTTCATGTAGAAAAACACGTGCACAACTATCCACACTGTTGGCGAACAGATAAACCAGTGCTTTACTATCCGCTTGATTCTTGGTTTATCAAGATTTCAGCAGTACGCGACGACCTTTTTGAGCTCAATCAGAAGGTGAATTGGATTCCGAAAGCTACCGGAGAAGGTCGTTTTGGAAACTGGTTGCAAAACGCCAATGATTGGAATTTGTCGCGTTCCCGATTTTGGGGTATTCCTTTGCCAATATGGCGGTCTGATGATGGAATAGAAGAAATAATGATTGGTTCTGTTGAAGAATTAATTAATGAAATTGAAAAATCTATTAAAGCCGGATTAATGCAAGTTAATCCTTTTGAAGGATTTGTCGCAGGGGATATGACCGACGCAAACTACTCCAAAATTGATTTGCATAAAAATATAGTCGATAAAATAGTCTTTGTTTCTACTTCCGGAAAACCGATGTATCGTGAGAGCGATCTGATCGATGTTTGGTTTGATTCCGGTGCCATGCCTGTAGCGCAATGGCACTATCCGTTTGAAGAAATCCCGAAAGGGAACGGCTTAGTAGCTGATTTTATTGCAGAAGGGGTTGATCAGACCCGTGGCTGGTTTTATACTTTACACGCCATTGCTGGTTTGGTGTTTGATAATATTGCCTACAAAAATGTGCTATCTAACGGATTGGTGTTAGATAAAATGGGCAAGAAAATGTCTAAAAGATTGGGCAATGCTGTTGATCCGTTTAAAACATTGGAAGAATACGGACCTGATGCCATACGTTGGTATATGATTGCCAATGCCAATCCTTGGGACAACCTTAAATTTGATTTAGACGGTGTAGATGAAGTACGAAGAAAATTTTTCGGCACATTGTACAATACGTATGCATTTTTTGCTCTATATGCTAATTTAGACCAATTTAGTTATTCAGAACCCGATGTATCTTTGGCTGAACGTACAGAGTTAGACAGATGGGTTTTGTCAGAATTACATACTTTAATTAAAAGTGTGAAGGAATCGTATGATGCTTATGATGCTACTGCTGCTGCAAGGGCTATTCAATATTTTGTAAATGAGCATTTGAGCAATTGGTTTGTACGTTTGAGCCGTCGTCGTTTTTGGAAAGATGGTGCCGGAACGGAAAAACTTTCAGCTTATCAAACTTTATATACCTGTTTGTTGAGTGTTTCCAAATTAGCAGCTCCTATCGCGCCGTTCTTTATGGATCGCCTTTACCGTGATCTAACTGAAATCACCTTGAAAGATAGACTAGACAATGCTTCTGTGCATCTTGAATTGTTCCCAAAATACGATGCGAGTTTTGTAGATAAAGCATTGGAGAGCAAAATGGAAAAAGCCCAATTGATCGCTTCTATGACTTTATCGTTGCGACAAGGACATAAAATCAAAGTGCGTCAACCCTTGCAACGCATTATGATTCCGGTGCACAATGCAGCGGAAAAAACCGAAATTGAAGCAGTGCAAGATTTAATCAAAGCAGAAGTGAATGTCAAGGAAATAGACCTTTTAGACGATGCATCGGGTATATTGATAAAACAAATCAAACCAAATTTTAAATCTTTAGGACCTCGATTCGGAGCTGATATGAAAGAAATTGGAGCTTTGATTGCTCATTTTGAACAAAATGACATCAATGATTTTGAGAAATCAGGGGTAAAAACATTGCAATTGGTTTCAAAAACTATTGAATTAAATTTGGACGATGTAGAAATTACAACCAAAGACATTGAAGGTTGGATTGTGGCACACGAAAATGGCACTACGGTTGCTTTAGATATTAAAATAGATGAAGAACTTCGTAATGAAGGTATTGCAAGAGAATTAGTCAATAGAATTCAAAATTTGAGAAAATCAAGTGGTTTTGAAGTAACAGATCGAATTGATGTGTTTTTTGAGAGAATGTCGCAAGGAAATGAATTATTAGAGAAAGCCGTACTTGATTTCGGTGCTTATATTAAGGCAGAAACATTAACAAATACTATTTCATTCAAAGATAAAATTGAAAATGGTACGGATATTGCCTTTGATGAAATTGAAACTAAAATTGAAATTTACAAATCATAAACATAAATTGATTTTTTTTTAATACTATTGCATTTTTTTATAAACTGATTTTTGTCATTTAACATTTATTAAAGAATAAAATTTTTATTATGGAAGTACCCAGTGTAAGATATTCTGATGCTGATTTAGCAGAATTCAAGGAAATCATTGAAGAAAAATTAAAACAAGCCGAAAAAGATTTAGCTCATTTGCAATCATCCTATAAAAATGATAGTGATAACAGTATTGATGATACTTCACCGACTTTTAAATCTTTTGAAGAAGGTTCAACTACTATGTCTAAGGAAGCCAATGTGCAATTGGCATTGCGTCAAGAAAAATTTATTAGAGATTTAAAAAACGCATTGTTACGCATTGAAAATAAAACTTATGGCGTGTGTCGCGAAACGGGAATGCTCATAGACAAAGAAAGACTTAAATTAGTTCCGCATGCCACATTGAGTTTAGAAGCAAAAAACCGTCAAAGTAGGATGGGATAGTGAGATTTTTTTTATTAAAACATTAAAACCATTGATTTTTAAAGTCAGTGGTTTTTTTTAATCTTTTGGAAAATTGATTGTAAATTTTGTACCTAAACCTAAATTGCTTTCAAATTTGATTTTTCCATTGTATGATTCCACAATGTTTTTAACCATGGCAAGTCCTAATCCCATTCCACT